>DATMVF010000221.1:0-21763 GCA_035563475.1 Rubrobacter sp. | reverse complement strand
GTCGCCCGTAAAGTGCAGGTTGATATCCTCCATGGGGATGACCTGCGCGTGCCCTCCGCCCGCGGCCCCGCCCTTGATGCCGAAGACGGGACCGAGCGAGGGCTCCCTTATGCAGGTTATCGCCCGCTCGCCTATACGGTTCAGTGCATCCCCGAGCCCGACCGTGGTGGTCGTCTTTCCCTCACCAGGAGGCGTCGGACTTATGCCGCTGACCAGGATCAACTCGCCATCAGGCCTATCCTCTAATGACCTGATGAAGTCCAGCGAGAGCTTGGCCTTGTAATGGCCGTACGGGTCGAGGTGCTCCTCCCCTATTCCTAGCTTCTCCCAAGCCACATCGACTATGCGCCTAGGCTCTGCCCGCTGTGCGATCTCTATATCCGACAACATCTACTCACCCCTGCGTCTCTTTACAGTAAATTTGTACTACTGACGGTCAAACAAGATAGCGCCCCGGCAGTTTCGCGGCAAGTGGCGCCTGGCGTGTGGACCATACAGCGGTGGGGGCATCTTTCTCGATCAGCGTTGGACATGATCGCGGGGTCATCGTAGCATCGATTCGACGTAGTTGGCGATTCGAGGAGACGAAGTTGGATTTCGAGACCAATGCCGCCGGGAAGCAGGAGGTCCTGGCGTCCGGAACGCACGGAAGGATACTCGTTGCGCGGACGTGGTTCGGGCGAACCCGCAAGGAGTTTGCGGACGAGTACCTCCGCTACAACTATGAGAACGGCGTCCTGGAGGTCGAGAAGAAGCCGGGCTGTCTCGGCATGCAGCAGTTCAGGAAGATAGTCGGCGACGTCGCGGAGTTCACCACCATCTCGTACTGGGAGTCGACGGAGGCCATGGAGGCGGCGCACGGCGATGATCTGCGCCCGACGCACCTGGAGAAGGACGAAGAGTACCTCCTGGAGCTTCCCGAGTCCGTCGAGGTCAGCGAGCTCTACGTCAATGACTGGTTGGTTAGTCCGAACGAACGCCCTTAGCGCGGGCACGAGCGGGTACCAGATCCCGCCACCAAACAGAGCACGCCCCGGCCAGCAGTTCCTTCCACGGCTTGCCCTTCTTCGCCTCCTCGCTCAAGTGTCTCCTCCTTCTCCGACGCGATCGAAACCGGTCGTCTCTCCGATCTCGAGCCCGAAACGCTCCCGAACGGCGGATCTTCCTCCGCCTGTTAGCGCGATCGCCCGCGTTCTCTCGCCCCGACGCACCCATCCCTCCTCGAAGAACCGCTCGCAAATCGCCGCGCCCAGAGCCCCGCCCACGTGGGGCATCCGCTCCGTCCAATCGGGACACGCGAAGGCAAACCGACGCCGCCCGGCTTCCTGCGCCGTCTTGGCGGGGTCGACGCCGATGGCCCCGAATACCCGCGTCGCCTCGGGACCAAGCCGCAGGTCGCCGCGCACCTCCGCGGTCGGTACCAGGGCGTCAGAGTCCACCAGAGCACCGTAGATCCCAACCCCCAACCTCCCGGCCAGATGGTCGTAGCAAGTCCTGGCCTCGGCCATCGGGTCCGTCCCGAAGACCGGCGCCTCGGGACCACCCGCAACCGCCGTCAGAGACTCTACGAGTTGCGCCACTGAAGTGTCCGGTATCTCGTAGATCACCTGCCTCCCCCGCCGCTCGCTCCTCACCAATCCCTGTTCCCTCAATACCTTCAGGTGGTTGGAGGCGTTGGGCTGCGACGCGCCCGTCGCCGAAACCAGCTCCGACACCGTCGCCGGTCCGCCCATCAAGACCTGCATCACCGAGAGCCGCACCGGGTCCGAGAGCGCCCACGCAATCCTGGCTACGTTTGCCGAATCCTTCAATACCCGTCTCTGCTTGAAAATATCATTGATCACTGATATGTTATCGCAAAGTCGGAGCTTTGCAAAGTTTGCCGGGATCACGGAGGTCACCGAATGTACCGTGAGTACGGGCGGCGACTGGTTGAGAACAGGGACGAGAGGAGGCTAGAGTACGTGGCGCGCATCGAAGGGGTGGACCCGGAGAGGGCCGAGAAGCGGATCAGGGCTGTTCTGGAGGCCCAGGCGGAGAAGTGGGGTGGGCCGCTATCGAACCATCTGCTCTACGCTCGCAGGCCGACCATATTTCGCGGAGTGCGGGGGATGTGGGGAGGACTGGAGCAGTCGGGACTGCTGGATCCAAGGCTGGTGGCCCTCGTGAACCGTAGGGTCGCCGCGCTCAACGGCTGCGAATTCTGAGCGGACATAAACGCTGCCGTGGGCAGCGAACTGGGGATCTCGGACGAGAAGATCGTGGCCCTCGAAGGGTACGCTGAGAGCCCTCTCTATGGCGAGATGGAGCGGGCCGCGCTCGAGTACGCCGACGCCATCACGCTCTCCGACCGGGAGGTTGGCGAGGAACTATTCGAGCGGGTGCGGGCGTTTTTCGACGACGATGCTCTGGTCGAGCTCACCGCCGTCATCGCCTGGGAGAATTCCTCGAGCAAGTTCAACCGGGCTTTGCGGGTGCCTTCCCAGGACCTGTGGCGGGGAAGCCGGGACTACCGTGCTTCCGGTGCGGACCGACCTGGAGAAGATGACATATAGGAGATAACGTGAGTGCTTCGACGCAGAGGTCGAAGGCGCAGCGACGTGGAGAATTATACCGCGAGGGTGACACACTCGTCCTGCCCAACGCCTGGGATGGCATGAGCGCGAGGGTATTCGAGGATTGCGGTTTTCCGGCGATCGCCACCACGAACGCCGGGATCGCCTACACGTTCGGCTACCCCGACGGCGAGTAGCTTGGCCGGGAGGTATCTTCTCGCTCATCCTTTCTTCCTCCCATGCATCCATACCGTGCAAGCCACTGACGGCGATCGAGGCATGAAGTTTTCACCCGACGAGACACCCGTACCTCAAATCTACAAGGGTAGTACAAATTCATCGGTCAGCCTCTGAGATTGGCCGACACGGCCGCGGTGTGTCGGGGCTATAATTGGGATGGAGATCCTGAACAGGGATCTTACTCGTGCTTGATGGATCACTGGTAGGTCGAGGATGGAGAACGGGTCTTACAGGTTCGCTATAGGGGAGGCTTCTCGGGCTGTGGGGGTGGCGCCAGGGACGCTGCGTGTGTGGGAGAGGGAGGGACTGGTAAGCCCGTCGCGAAGCAAAGGCGGTACCAGATACTACAGCAAGGAAGACGTCGAGAGACTCAAGAGGATAAAGCAGCTCAAGACCATACACCGCCTGAATTCGGCTGCAATCCGCAGGGAGCTCGAATCCACGGGGAGTTCGACATTGCCCCAAGAAGGCCGCGAGGATGACCAACCGGCGGCTGCAGGAGTGGGCCTGCGCCTGCGCCTACTGCGCACGCGACACAGGATGACCATCAGGGAGCTGGCCAGAACCACCGGTTTGTCACCGTCATTCCTCTCCGCCCTGGAACGCGGGGAGACCGGCGCCTCCATCGCTTCTTTGAGTTCTATAGTCAAGGTCTACGGGATGAATATGCGGGACGTCTTCGATGCTGATCTGAAAAAGAGTTCTCTCCTCGTCCGGCCTGAAGACAGGCCGACTATGCAATGGTCCAACGGTGTTCGCTACGAGGAGTTGGCCGCCAGTGGGTCCCTTATGAACCCCTCCTTCGTTTACGTACCGCCCCACTCGGGCAGCGGAGGATTCTACTCGCACGATGGCGAAGAGTTCGTGTACGTCCTCTCAGGCTCCTTCTACGTGGAGCTCGAGGAGCGGGAAACATTCCGCCTCGAAGCCAGGGATGTCCTCTATTTCCCCTCTACGTCACCCCATCGGTGGTGGACGGAGGACGAAGAAGCGGAAGTCATCTACGTCAATAGTCCTCCTACCTTCTGAACTAGAGAAGTACACCCGGAGACAGATAGCACAGAACCCGTCAAGGTCCGGGCGAGTACATTTTCGCCAGCCAAACACCTGCGGTTCTATAGAGATTTACAAGTCTTAATTTAGAAACGCTTGACAAAATCTACAGGTCAAATATACGATATGCTACACAAAGTGGTTAGGTGAGGATCATACGGCTTGGAGGAGCCGGGGGAAAGTAGTGGACGAGTCGAAAACATGTAAGAGTTGGTTGGTGGGGCTACGATCAGAAGAGGAGGAGTATCTTTAGTGGAGGCGAAGGATACGCGGGTTAGCAAGCTGGCGGAGATGGATCGGCGCTACGTCTGGCACCCGATGGCGCGATTGTCGCAGCCGGGCGCACCGATGATGGTGGCGGAGGGCGATGGGGCCTGGATCACGGACACGGAAGGCAACCGCTACCTGGACGGGATGGCGGGGCTCTGGTACGCCAACGTTGGCTACGGTCGTGAGGAGCTAGCCAGAGCTGCATACGAGCAACTCCAGAAGCTGCCCAACTACCCGCTCACCTTGAGCCACGAGCCGGCTGTGAGACTCGGCGAGAAGCTCAACGAGTGGCTCGACGACGAGTACGTGTTCTTCTTCTCCAACTCCGGGTCGGAGGCCAACGAGGTCGCATTCAAGATGACCCGCCAGTACCACTTGCAGAGGGGTGAGGGGAGTCGGCACAAGTTCATAGCCCGCTATCGCGCCTACCATGGTACGGGAGGCGGGGCCCTCGCGGCCACGGGTATGGGCCAGCGCAAGTACCGCTACGAGCCGTTGTCGCCCGGTTTCCTCCACGTCCAGCCGCCGATGCGCTACCGGTGCGGATATTGCGCCGACCGGCCCGCCTGCACCATGGAGTGTGCCAGGGAGATCGAGCGCACCATCAACTGGGAGATCGCCGAGTCGGTGGCTGGCGTGATCATGGAGCCCATAATCACCGGTGGAGGCATCATCTTGCCGCCGGAAGGCTACGTCGAGAACGTCGCCGAGATCTGCCGCGAGAGTGGAGCACTGCTGATCATGGACGAGGTCATATGCGGCTTTGGTAGGACCGGAAAGAAGTTCGGCCACCAGCACTACGGCGTGAAGCCCGACATCGTCACGATGGCGAAGGCGATCACCAGCGGGTACCTGCCGCTCTCGGCCACCGCCATCAAGCGCGAGTACCTCGAGGCGTTCAAGGGCACGGAGGAGTACGATCACTTCCGCCACGTCAACACTTTCGGCGGCAACACCACCTCCTGCGCCCTGGCCTTGCGCAACCTGGAGATCATGGAGGACGAAGGGCTCCCCGAGCGCTCGGCGCAGATGGGCGAAAAGCTTGGCGAGAAGCTCTCCGATCTCGAAGACCATCCCAACGTCGGTGAGATCCGCCACAAGGGTCTCCTTCTGGGCATCGAGCTCGTCGAGGACAAGGAGACCAGGAAACCTGCGGAGGGGCTGACCACCGAGGTGTTCTCCCGGTGTAAAGAACGCGGCCTGATCGTGGGCAAGACCGGCGATACGACCGCCGGGTTCAACAACGACATCACCCTTTCGCCGCCCCTGATCGTAACCGAGGACGACCTGGAGTTCATGTCCGGGGCCATCAGGGAAGTGGTCAACACCTTGTAGGTCGTCATGAGGCACGTGCAGGACAAACGCCTGGCAGATTATCTTCGGGGAAGGATCTCTCCACCAACATCGGTCGCGACGCGATCGCCACGCTCGCGGCGATTATCCAGGAGTCACAAAAGATCGTGTCCCGCAGGATGGGATCCAAGGACGCCGCTGGTGATCAACTTCGGCAAGATCGTGGGTGGAACCGCCGCCAATCGCCCTGCCGCTGGGCATCGTCGGGCTCTACCTTAGAACCAGGCTGGAGGACACCCCGGGATTCAGGGCGCTGGAAAATGCCGGAGATGTCGCCGAAGCCGGCAAGGGCGCAGAGATGACCGAAGAGACCGCCGGGGCGCCTTTGAAGCAACTGTCGAAGACCCGGCCAGGCCCGCCGAAGCTACCCTTACTTAGCGACATGTTCGCTGTAGTGGGAGGAGGGTTGCCGATCGAAACCGGCCGGCTCCGGAAGGGGGCTGCTATTCGCAACCGACACCGGGGAGCGATCAACCCCTCCAACTCAAGGGAGGAAGGCCCGGCCTTCCCCTTTTCTAGCTTAAGACTGGTCCAACACTAGTCGATGAAGTGGAAGGTGTCGATGACCTTCTTTCCGCGCACCTCGAATCGTTGTTCGCCCTCCACACCAGCGTACTCGCCCGTCCCGCCGCTTATGGCGTTCACCCCTGGTGCGAGCCCGGAGAGATCGGGGTAGGCTTCTACGCCCTGTACGCTGATCTGACCGGCCGGCAGAGTGAACGTCTTGGTACACTGGGCCATGTGGGCCTTCTCTGAGGGCTCATCGGCGGGATCGGTTATTGCGCAGAACAGATCGAAGCGCCCGATCCTCTCCTTTCCGCTCTCGTCGTAGAGTGGGGCGTTCGCGACGCGTAGATCGCCCTGGCTTGGTCCTTGTGCTCCGAGGTCTAAGAGTTCGTTCTCGGGGTTCTTTCCCACGACGGTTAGGGTAGTACGCCCTTTGTCGTCGCGATGGTGGGCGTCTTCGCTATTGTTGGGCGAGGCGGAGCCTACGGCCCCCAAGACACCTACTGCGCCAAGCGCCATCACTAGCACCACCAAGAGGACCCTCAATCTTGTGCTCAACACCATTTCTCTGAACTCCTCCTCAGTAAAGAGGGGCGGGACTACTCTATGCTAACCCCGCCACGTTGAACAATTGAGCCAAGTCTGATGGGTTACAAGAACAGGCGCAACTTCCGAGACTGTCCCAAATGTCCTGTAGGCACCCGAAACGGAGCCGCACTGAGCACCGACACCGTACTGTTCGGCCAGTTTTGGCCCCGATATACCGGCCAAATCCATGCTCGGAGCGTCGCTCAGTCCCTTTGTCAGACTGTTTCTCCACACTCGGGTAAAGAAGGGCAAGTAGAGAGAGTCTGGAAGGAGCCTTAGCACCCCGACCAGGCGGCAAGCCACAGATTCCGACCGTGCAGACGTCCCAAAAGTCCTAGGTCTGGTTGCTCACTTTACGACCCGGAACGTGAGATGCGTGACCCCAGCTCCCTCGATCACCCGGGTGCTCTCCAGCTCGATCGGCTCGGTTCCTGGGTAGTCTAACAACCGGACGCCGTCCCCCAGCAGGACGGGCACCAGATCGAGGTGTATCTCGTCGAGGAGTCCCGCTCTGATGCACTGCTGCACGAGGCTCGCGCCGATCACGCCGACGTCCTTGTCGCCTGCGATCGCTTTCGCTCGCTCTATGGCGCTTTCGAGGCCGTCCGTGACGAACGTGAACGGCGATCCTTCGTGAACCCACTCTTCTTGTGGGACCGTATGGCTAACAACAAAGACCGGTACGTCCAAGGGGTGTCTGCCACCCCACCCACGGGTGAGGTCGAACGTCCTGCGTCCCGTCACCAACGCTCCTGTCGTTCTGCGCGTCTCGCGAAGGAGCTCGGCGCTCTGCGCCGAGACCTTGAACACCATCTCGGTACCGGGCAGCCTGTATTCGGTGTCGCCGGCGGCGTACCATCCCAAGAGTCGCTCGCCACCGAGCCCCATGGGTGCTTCAGGGCCGTCGTCGGGCCCAGCGATAAAGCCGTCCAGCGACGTCGAGTGCCCCGTGCAGACTTTCCCCACGTTCGTTCTCCTTTCCTGACCATCGCCTGCTCGGAGATACTGCGCTTACCTATTCTATTCATCCTGCCCTGTAGCTTAGCGCGGGATGGTAGTCCCTTCCCGTGTCGAGACGACGGATCAATTGCTAGGCTCGTTCGTTCGGGAGGCGGCCGAACCTACAGCTACGGCCACCTCGCTAGTACGTCGCCCTACCACCGCTGACGTCGTAGCACTGGCCCGTGACGAAACTCGCGTCATCTGAGGCCAGAAAGTGCACCACCGCAGCCACCTCCTCCGCTCGCCCCATCCGCCCCATCGGGATCTTACTCGTCATGTACTCGATGGCCTCCGGTCGGAGCTGGCCGAGCAGCGGCGTCTCGATGACGGCAGGCGCCACGCAGTTCACCCTCACACCGTCGTGGATCACCTCCTTGGCCAACGCCTTGGTCAGGCAGATCAACCCTGCCTTGGAGACCGAGTAGGGGATCATGTTCGGGTTGCCTTCCTTGCCGGAGATGGAGGCCACGTTGACTACAGCTCCGCTCCGCTGCTCGCGCATGCGCGGGATCGCAGCCCGGCAACAATAGAAGGCGGCGGTCAGGTTCAGCTTAAGCACCCTCTCCCAATCCTCGTCGGTGACCTCAGAGAGCGAGGCGTCGCGGCCGGTTATGCCAGCGTTGTTCACCAGTACGTCGAGCTTGCCGAAAGCGTGGATGGCACGGTCGACCATCGCACTGGCCTCGCCTGGGTTGGTGATATCCGCGACCGCTTCCACGGCCTCTGCTCCCCCATCGCGCAGCCTTTCCGCGGCCGCAACGGCGCTTTCTTCGTCGATGTCCGCGATCACCACACGGGCGCCAGCCCGCGAGAGGCGCTCGGCGATGGCGAATCCTATGCCCCGTGCGCCCCCGGTGACGATCGCGACCCTCTCTGGCAGTTCCAAGAACACGGTCAGGCTCCTCTCTCTGTCGCTCATCATACGGTGACGATCTTGCGTATCCGGCGACATCTTACCGACCAAGGTAATTCAAAGCCGCCTTGCATGGTTTCCAAGTGGCGATCTCTGACCAATTCCGCCGCTACCCGGCCGGGAGGCGATCGAAGCGTTTCCGCGCCACGGCGCCGAGTCTGAGGCCCGAGTACCACACGGGCTACTACGGGGCCTACGCGTTCGACACCGATGGCAACAACGTCGAGGCGGTCCACCACACCGTTCCCACTTGATGGAGCCTGTGGTGAGCAACGCGAACGCTAAGCCCTGGTTCTTCGAAAGTCGCCTGATCGGGTCTTGACCCTGACACCGTGTCAGGCCGTAGACTTGGAAACGTCATGCTCAGCATCGGAGATTTCGCCAGACACGGCCGCGTTTCGGTACGCATGCTGCGACACTACGACGCGATCGGGCTGCTGAAACCGGCGTTCGTCGATCGGGTTACCGGATACCGCTCCTACGAAGCCCGGCAACTGTCGCGACTGAACCGGATCGTCGCGCTGAAGGGCCTGGGCTTCACCCTCCAGCAGGTGCGATCCGTCCTAGACGACGAGGTGAGCGTCGAAGAGCTGCGCGGGATGTTGCGGCTGCGTCACGCCGAGCTGCAATCGCAGATCGAGACCGACACCGCCCGGTTGGCGCGGGTAGAGGCGAGGCTCCGGATCATCGAAAGGGAGGGCGCCATGCCGGCCGACGAGGTCCAGATCAAGCGGATTCCGGGGCTCCGGGTCGCGGAGCTTACCGGCACCGCGGCGGGCTTCGAACCCGAGTCCATCGCTCCGGTCATCGGGCCGCTCTACGACGAGCTGCGCGGCCGGCTCGAACGTGCCGGGTTGACCCCCGCCGGTCCGGACCTTGCCTACTACGAAGATTCCCCGGATGGAGACGGGGTCCTCATCCACGCCACCATTCCGGTGAACGTCGGTCCCGGCGAGGACCACGACTTCCAGGTCGTGAACCTGCCCGAGATCGAGCAGGCGGCCACCATCTTGCACCGCGGCTCCATGGACAACGTCATGCCGACCATCCAGGCGCTGGCCCGCTGGATCGACGCCAACGGCTACCGTCCCGTCGGTTACAACCGCGAGCTCTACATCGAGCTGGGCGAAAACAGGGATGCGTGGGTGACGGAACTCCAGGAACCCATCGTCGCGCGCTGAAAGGAGAAGAAGATGCAAACGGAGGCGAAGAAGACACACCAGACACTGCTGTTCCGGTCGGCGACCGACGCTGCACAGGTGGTTCGTCGCAAGGAGATCTCCTCCCGGGAGCTCACCGCGACGCTCATCAAGCGGATCGAAGCCGTCAACCCCGCGCTGAACGCCGTTGTAGAGCTCCGGCGCGAGGCCGCATTGCGGGAAGCGGTCGCCGCCGACGAAGCAACCGACAGTGGCGACGCCACCGGACCGCTGCACGGCGTGCCCATGACGATCAAAGACGGCTTCAACGTCGCCGGGTTGCACACCACCTGGGGCAATCCCGCCTTCGAGGGCTTCGTGGCGGGCTCGGACGCCACGGTCGCGCGGCGCTTGAAGGAGGCCGGCGCGATCATCGTCGGGAAGACCAACGTGGCCTTCATGCTCGGCGACTTCGGGCAGACGGCCAACGAGCTCTACGGCGTCACCAACAACCCGTGGGACACGACGCGCACGCCCGGCGGCTCCTCCGGCGGGGCGGTCGCGGCCCTATCTGCCGGGATGACTTTCCTCGAATACGGATCGGATCTCGTGGGCTCCATTCGCATCCCGGCGAGCTTCTGCGGCGTCTACGGGCTGAAGCCGAGCGCCGGGATCGTCCCGCTCGGTGGGTTCCATCCTCCTGGTCCCCCACCTCCTCCGAGCGAGATGACGTACATGTCAGCGGTGGGACCGCTCGCCCGGTCTCCACGCGACCTCAGAACAGCATTGAGCGTCACCGCAGGGCCCGAGAAGCAGGCGGCGAGGGCTTACTCGTGGACACTGTCGCCACCGCGCCACGCCCGGCTGGAGGATTTTCGTGTGGGCGTCGTGCTCGACCACGAGCGTGCCCACGTCTCCGGCGAGGTCGCCACACCGCTGTCCAACGCCGTGGACGCGCTCGCCCGAGCCGGCGCGTCGGTCGTCGAGGGCTGGCCCGACGGAGTGGACCCTGTGCAGCACTACGAATCGTTCGGGTTCCACGTGCAGGCGTTCTTCGCCTTCCAGCAACCCGGCGAAGACTTTGCGACGTTCCCGGAGTTCGTCGACCACGAGAACCGCCGCATGGCCTCGCGAGCCGCCTGGAACCGCTACTTCGACGACATGGACGTGTTCTTGTGCCCGGTAAGCTTCACACCGGCCTTCCCGCACGACGAAAGGCCCTTCGAAGAGCGCACGATCGCGACGCCCGAAGGCGAGCGGTCCTACAGCGACCAGTCCTTCTGGGTTTCGCACGCCTCGTTGCCGGGCCTGCCCGCCGTAGCCGCGCCCATAGGACGCACGCCAGGCGGACTCCCCGTCGCCGCGCAGATCCTGGGGCCGCTTTACGAAGACGACACGGCGATCACGTTCGCCGAGCTGCTCGGAGACGTGATCGTTGGATACGAACCCCCGCCCCTAAGTTAGGCGAGGCTTGGTCCTAAATAGAACGCTGTGCAAAGACTCTAATCTAAGCGCAGAGCAAGATCGGGAGGTACACGTAATCTCTGGTTCACCGTTCCACGTCATCGTGGTCTATGCCTCGCCCAGGGACTGAGGAAGGGCGGCGTCGCGGTCTACGAACGGGAGCGCAGCCGCACCGACCAGCTGGCCCGCCTGGACGTCCGGCCCGGTAGGGCCGGGGCTTTGGGCGGAGCAGCCCCTCGATGACGAGGGTCTCAAACGTCGGATGTTATTGGCACGTCATTTTATTGACGCTTCAGTGGCGACACTCTATCCTTCTACCACGGTGCGCCGTCCGGTCGGTACCCCGCAAGAGGAGGTCGATTCATGGAATCGACGAGGAGCATGCAGGCGGACACGCAGGTAGACTCGCGCGAGCTTTGGGACGCGGTCGACGCCCACCTCGTAAGGTACGGCGGTGATTTCGTGCCGGAGCTGGTCTCCAGCGCCTCCGGCTCCCGCCTCTACACCGTCGACGGTCGCAGTATCCTGGACTTCACCTCGGGGCAGATGTGCGCGACCCTTGGCCACAACCACCCGGCCATCGTGGCGGCGATGGAGAAGGCCTGCCGGGAAGCCATTCACCTCTTTAGCGGCATGCTCGCGCCGCCGGTCTTCCTGCTGGCGCGGGAGCTGGCCGGGATGCTACCGCCCGCGCTGCAGAAGGTGCTGTTGCTGAGCACGGGCGGCGAGTCGAACGAGGCGGCGCTGCGCCTCGCCAAGCTGAAGACCGGGGGATTCGAGGTCCTCGGGTTCACGGGCTCCTGGCACGGCATGACCGCCGGCGCCTCGTCCAGCACATACTCGGCCGGCCACAAAGGGTACGGCCCCGCCATGCCGGGTTCTATGGTCCTGCCGGCTCCGAACTGCTACCGGTGCCCGATCCGGCACTGCCAGGACCGCTGCGACATGACCTGCCTCGAGGTCGGCGTCGGGCTCGCGGACTCCCAGTCGGTGGGCGCGTACGCTGCCGTGATCGCAGAGCCCGTCCTGAGCGTAGGCGGCATCGTCCCGCTCCCGAAAGGCTACCTCGCCCGCCTCAAGCGGGCCTGCGAGGAGCGAGGCATGTTGCTGATCCTGGACGAGGCGCAGACGGCGCTCGGCCGGGTCGGCGCCGACTTCGCCTTCGAGGCCGAGGACGTCGTCCCCGACGTCCTGACCCTCTCCAAGACGTTGGGCGGTGGGCTCCCGCTCTCCGCGACGGTAACCAGCGTCGCGATCGAGGAGGAGTGCTACGAGAAGGGCTTCCTGCACTTCACCTCCCACGTCTCCGATCCCCTCCCCGCCGAGGTCGGCCTGGCTGTGCTACGGGTCCTCGCCGAGGAACGTTTGGCCGAGCGGGCTCGCCTAATGGGGGACCGGCTGCGCTCGGCGCTGCTGGAGCTTCAGGCCCGCCACGAGCCGATCGGCGACGTGCGGGGACGCGGTCTGATGCTCGGCGTCGAGCTCGTCAAGGACCGTGAAGGCAGGGCACCGGATGAGAAACTCGGCGCCCGGGTAACGCGGCGGTGCCTGGAGCTCGGCCTCAACATGAACATTGTGAAGTTCAAGGGGTTGGGCAACGTCTTCCGCCTCGCACCGCCCCTAACGGTGACCACCGACGAGATCGATGAGGGGGTTTCCATCATCGACCAGGCGCTGACGGAGTGCGGGAAGTAGTCGCCAGAAGTCCAATACCTCCGGCGTCTGGCGAGAGCGGCCTCACGAGCTGAGTGGGTTACGGGCGCGTTCGGCGGCGAGGATAGACTCGCACAACTTCTGCACCTGGCTCAACGGCAACTCGGTCGCCCCCTGCTAGCCTTCGCTGACTTGTTGGGATGGTGATCTCACACCTCACACCAAACGCTTAAGCTCCCCGGGACGCCGTTTGCCCATATCACGCTGGAGGTCAGTGACCTCTCTTTTGACGCGAGCCGTAGCTCAGTCAAAGTCGGAGGTCTCAGCGGCGTAGTGTATGACCAAGCGTGCCGCGTCCAAGGTGCTAAACTGCCTTTCGGGTAAACGAATGGTGAAACGGTTGACGACGTTGCTGATCTGCTCGTGCCTCTTCGTAGCGCTACTTGCGTCCGCCGGTTATGCAGCAAGAGATACCCAAACAATGAAGCATTGGCATCCCATGTTCTTGGAACCCGCACTCGGGCATTTCGGGCTGTCGTTCTTCGGCCACGATCACACCCGCCATGTGCACCCGGTCAAAGGCGGAGCCTTCACCGATAGCGCACCCATAACGAGCTGTTGGAACTACGACTTTCTAGAAAGTGACTGCGACGGTCCTGACCACTATAAAGCTTTCATCGCCGACGGCGTAAAGCCCGACTCCAGGATAGGCGCGTACATGGGCGACCGCGGGGATCCTCGGACCTCCCCAGCATGGGCTAAAGCGTGCGGAATGAACGAGGGGCGCGCCTATTGCGTATCAGATTATGTAGACGACAGGCGGATCGTGTGGCGCGAGACGCACCATAATCTAGACGCGCACACGCTCGCCGTAGGGTGTCCTGGTCCTCGGCTTGAGCTACCGTGTAAGAGCAGAGACCAATGAGGGGAGAAGCAAGAATAGAGTCCTACTCTCATAAGTTGGCTACGGACCGCTGCATTCCTCAAGATGCCGCCATCGACTTACCGCAAAAAGGCTGCCGCTGGGGAGTTCGAGCGCAACCCTCTTACCGACGGCACCCTCGCCTACTACGTCTACGATCTGCTGGACTGGTTTCTCTCCCGTTGAGGGCCACCGACAGCCACCCCACGAGACGTCACCGTACGCTACGGCACAATTCAGACCATCGAAGAGGCGCAGCGCAGAGAGAAATGGCTTAGATAAAGGGATATCTCAGTGGGCCTGCCTGGACTCGAACCAGGGACCTCTTCCTTATCAGAGAAGCGCTCTAACCGGCTGAGCTACAGGCCCTGAGTGATCGGCGCAACGGATCTTCGCCGCCGGAATAATGTACAACACGGGCAGGCTACTGACAACCTGATTGAACACAGAAGAAGCTGGCAGTAAAATCGACCAGTACAAGAGAACCCCGCGACCTCGCGGAGTGAGAGGAGCACATAGCCAGTGAGCGCCAACGGCTTTACCAAGATGTCTATCTACGGCATGAACATGGACCTCTTTTCCTCCAGCCCGATAGTTATCCTCAAGGTCGAAGACGAGAACCGCTATTTGCCGATCTGGATCGGCCAGGCGGAGGCCCGCTCTATCTTGTTCAAGCTTCAGAACCAGGAGTTCGTCAGGCCCCTGACACACGACCTAGCCCTGAGCCTGGTCAACGAACTCGGCGGATCGATGGAGAGGATCACGGTGACCGAACTGAGGGACTCGACCTTCTTCGCCACCATAAGGCTCGAGATAGAAGGCAAGACGGTGGAGGTCGACTCCAGGCCGTCCGACGCCATAGCCCTCGCTATCCGATCGGGGGCCGAGATCTTCGCCTCAGACGAGGTGATAGAGGAGGCCGGCGTCGTCTTCGAGGAGGCGATAGAAGACACCCCAGAGGACGAGGTCGTGGATAAATTCAAGGACTGGATGAACCAGGTCTCCCCCGAAGATTTCAAGTAAGGGCGGGTTTCGAACCCGCCCCCGCCGCCTGACGGTCCCTATCCCGGTCCACGAACCGCCCTCTACCCTCTTCGTTCCTCCTCGGCCTGTTTCGCTCTTTCTGCGCACGACTTACGGCTATTGCCGCGAAGATGACGACTAAGGTTATCAGGGTGGCGTAGAGGAACTGTCCGGCGAGCTTGCTGCCTGACCCGCCGAAAACTGTGTCGAACAGGTTCTGGATGGCGGTGTTCCAGGCCAGTGCGGCCACGAGCCCCAGGGCGGTCGTTACAAGCTCAGAGAACCTGTCCAAAACCTCACCGGTCAACGGCATCTCCTTCCGTACGTTCCTCGTGCTCTCTACTTCTTCCGGACGCTGCGTCGGAGTCCCCGTCCGTGCGGTACTCGGGGTATGCGCGCAAGAACGCTTCGACCGAATCGACATCCCACCCGACGATGACTTCCATTGTGTCCCCGTCGAAGCGCGTCCGGATGCGGGCCTCCCTCCTGACGCTACGACGGACGTATTCCCAGGACGTCTCGCCGGATCTACGCTCCAGTCGCTCCGTATAGACGAACCGGCCCGTGCTCCGGTCCCTAACCATCAACAGGTCCAACCTCAGCCCTCCGGGGGATCCAACGTCACCAGACGTTCCAACAGCCCAGCCTCTTCCCACGGCCACCGGCCTTCCTCCTCCGGAACCCCGAACGGCGGCGCACTCGCCCACATATTACCCGTTCCGGCCGCCGCGTAACTTCCGCAGACGAGCACATGTCCATTCTCGGCCCAAGCGAAACCCCTTCGGTGCACCAGGCGCCCTTCCTGCTCCTCGATCCCACCGGTCCTCCAGGCGGCGAGGATCTCCAGCCCTCCCGCCGCGTCGCCCAGTACCCGCCTCAGCATCCACACAGTCCTTGCGGCGCGGGCGTCCGCGAAGTTGGTCGCTGCGTAGAGCGCCGCGACGAGGTCCTCGACCTCACCGCTTGAGGCAGGGGCAGCCGGGAGTTCGGGCGTAGAGCCAAAATCTCCCGATTGTGTACGGCTCAAAATACGCTCCTTGTGGGCGGCGAGCGCGAGCCGGCCGAGGTCTCCTGCGTCGACCTTGACGGCGATGGCGAGGGCTCCTTCCTCCAGTCCTAAGCTCTCCGCGCCTTCGGTGTCGAGGACCTCCGTCACCAACCTGAGATCCGGTTCCACCCTACCCGCCCATGCGCGCGGAGCGGCGGCTAGAGCCCGGCGTCCTAAGGCGTCGGCGTCGCCAGGGCACACATCCAGAAGCGGTAGATCGTCTTCTTCGATCAGGTCATCCTCCGCCGCGGCCCGAGCCCCCGACTCGCAGAACCTGCCCGCCCCTGACTCGTTCAAGGAAGGTAGGCGTGCGCCGGCCTCGGGGAGTTCACGCCGTATTCTGTCTCTCAGCTCCTGTGGCGGTACACCGAGGTTCTCAGACCTGGTGCCGGCGACGAGGAGCAGACCGCGGAGAGGGCCGGAGAGCAGATCGGGGGCTGCGTGCGTGGCTGAGGCTGCGGCCCATCCAAAGTCTCCTTGCGAGGCCGCGGCGTAGACGGGACTCTCCACGCCGGGTAATCTAGCGGCGGGCAAGGCGCGTTCGAAAGCCGAGTCGTCCGGGGCGTAGAGGACGACCTCGCCTTCCTCACCGTCGCCGTGCCACTCGTACTCTGCGGTGTGTTCGGTCAATGGACGCCCTACTCTACAGAGATCAGGATGTCCCCTGATCTTACGGTCTGCCCGGCCTCTACGCGGACCTCGGAGACGGTGCCGGCCTTCTGGGAGCGGACCTCGCTCTCCATCTTCATCGCCTCGAGGACGCACACGGCCTCGTCCGCGGCGACCTCTTGCCCCTCCTCCACCAGCACCTTTACGATGGTGCCCTGCATCGGCGCCCGGATCGCACCCTCGTTCGTCGAAGCCCGACGCGTCTCGCCACGCCTGCGCCGCGGGGGCCCGACGGTCGTGCCCTCATCCCCGAACACCCTCACCCTGAAGAGCTTGCCGTTCACCTCGACCTCGACCTCACGGGCGTGCTTCTCAGGGGACGTGCCGGTTTCTCCGGTGACAGCAGGCTGTATCTCTAGCCGATGCATCCGTTCTGCTATAAAGCCCGTCGTGTAGTCGCCGGAGACGAAGACCTCATCGTCCAGGATCGCACGGTAGAAGGGCAACGTCGTGGAGATCCCCTCCACCCTGAACTCGGCGAGCGCCCGCGCGAGCCTTGCCAAGGCCTCCTCTCTATCGGAACCGCGAACGATGAGCTTGGCGAACAGTGGGTCGTAGGACTCAGCCACGACGCCAGGTCCGCGCAGCGAGGAGTCTACCCTTACTCCCGGACCGCTTGGCTCCACATAGGCCGTAACGACGCCAGGACTCGGGGCGAAGTCGTTAGATGCGTCCTCGGCGTTCAGGCGAACCTCGATGGAGTGGCCGCGCCAGGAGATATCGCGCTGCGAGAAGGGGAGTTCCTCGCCGGCGGCTATTCGGATGCCGGTCTTCACGATATCTATCCCCGTGACTTCTTCGGTCACCGGATGCTCAACCTGGACGCGGGTGTTCATCTCCAGGAAGTAGAACGCGCCTGTGGCTTCACCCTCTTCGAGGAGGAACTCGACGGTGCCAACGTTGTCGTAATCGACGGCTTCGGCGGCGGCGAGGGCGGCTTTGCCCATAGCATCGCGCATCATCGGGTCTATGGCAGGGGAGGGGCACTCTTCGACGAGCTTCTGGTGGCGGCGTTGGATCGAACAGTCCCTCTCACCCAGGTGGACCGCGTTACCGTGCCTGTCCCGCACGACCTGTATCTCCACGTGGCGCGGGGCGGAAAGGTACTTCTCGATGTAGACCGAACCGTCCCCGAAGTAAGCTTCGCCCTCCCTACTCGCCCTTTCGAAGGCGCTCGCAGACTCAGAGGCGTCTCTGGCCACGGCGAAGCCTTTGCCGCCGCCGCCCGCAGAGGCCTTCACGGCCACGGGGAAGCCGTGCTCCTCGCCGAAGAGGCTGATCTGCTTAGCGAAGGTGATGGAGTCTCGCGTGCCAGGCACCATCGGGACACCGGCCTCAGCCATGATCCTTCGGCTCTCCACCTTGCTCCCCATCGCCTCTATGGCACCAGGATGAGGGCCGATCCAGACTAGCCCGGCCCCTTCGACAGCGCGCGCGAAAGGGGCGCTCTCGGCCAGGAAGCCGTATCCAGGATGTATGGCCTCTGCCCCGCTCTTTCGTGCGACCTCGATCAGCCTCTCTTTGTTCAGGTAGCTCACCGCTGCTGGCGCCGGGCCGACGTGGTAGGCCTCGTCCGCCAGGCTGGCGTGCAGGGCTTCCCTGTCGGGATCCGAGTAGACGGCGACGCTCCTTACCCCCATCTCGCGCAACGCGCGAATGATGCGGACGGAGATCTCACCCCGATTGGCGATCAGCACCTTACCGAACACCGGAGCTAGCCCTCCCACCTGGAGTAGGCCCACAGGGAGCCATCCGGCTCTATCCCAGGTTCTAGTGCGTGCCCGAGAAGGCCGGCCAGCCGCCACCGGCTGCGCTTCAAGGAAGCGCTGTCTCGTTGCCCTCCTCCGGAGAGCGTCTCCAGAGCGGCAACTATAGCGGCGACCTCCTCCAGGTTCGGCGCCGGCTGAATCCTTAAGGGGAAAGGAGATCCTAACGTCTTCCTGTCGTCGTCAGGCATTCTCCACCTACCGGCGACCCAAAGTGATCAAGCTGAAAGCCGAAAGCTGAAAGCCGAAAGCTATCAAAGCGGAATGTTTCCGTGCTTGCGGGGCGGCCTGTCGGGACGCTTGGTGCGGATCATCTGGAGGGCCTGGATCAGGTACGGCCGCGTCTCGCGCGGGTCTATGACGTCGTCAATAAAACCCATCTCTGCGGCGACCATGGGATTGTTGAACTGCTCTTCATAGTCCTCGATGAGCTCTTCGCGTCTCGCATCCGGGTCTTCGGCCTCCGAGATCTGGCGCCTGAAGATAACGCCGACTGCGGCCGAGGCACCCATCACCGCGATCTCACCCGTGGGCCAGGAGACGTTAACGTCGGCCCCGATGTGCTTGGAGCACATGACGTCGTAGGCCCCGCCGTAAGCCTTCCTGGTGATGACCGTCATCTTGGGCACCGTGGCCTCCGAGAATGCATATAGCAGCTTCGCCCCGTGACGGATGATTCCACCCCACTCCTGGTCTGTCCCTGGCAGAAAACCTGGCACGTCAACGAACGTAAGTAGCGGGATATTGAAGGCGTCGCAGAAACGGACGAACCTGGCGCCCTTCACGCTCGCGTTGATATCGAGCGTCCCTGCAAGCACGGAAGGTTGGTTCCCTACGACGCCGATGGACCGTCCGTCGAGCCTGGCGAAGCCGACGACCAGGTTCTGGGCCCAGCCTTCCTGAACCTCGAAGAACTCCCCGTCGTCGATTACGCCTTCTATCGCGCCGCGGATGTCGTAGGGGCGCTGGGGGGAGTCGGGGATCAGACGCGCCAGGTCCTCGTCCATCCGCTCCGGGTCGTCGGTCGGCCTGAAGTAAGGGGCGCTCTCCAGGTTGTTCTCGGGGAGAAAGGAGAGCAGGTAGCGCACGTCGTCGAAGCAGGTCTCCTCGTCTGGCGCCGAGAAGTGGGCGACGCCTGACCTGGTATTGTGGGTGGCCGCGCCGCCCAGGTCCTCGAAGGAGACGTCCTCGCCGGTGACGCTCTTTATGACGTCGGGGCCGGTTATGAACATGTGGCTCGTCTCCTCGACCATGAACACGAAGTCCGTGATCGCCGGCGAGTACACAGCGCCACCCGCGCAGGGTCCGACGATGACGGAAATCTGGGGCACCACGCCCGAGGCGAGCACGTTGCGGTGGAAGATGTCCGCGTAGCCGGCCAGGGAGACGACGCCCTCCTGGATGCGCGCCCCGCCCGAGTCGTTGATCCCGATAATGGGACAGCCCGTCGAGATGGCGAGGTCCATGACCTTGCAGATCTTCTGCGCGCAGACTTCGCCCAGGGAACCCCCGAACACGGTGAAGTCCTGGGAAAAGACGCAGACCTTGCGCCCGGAGACCTCGCCGTAGCCCGTGATGACCCCGTCCCCGAGGGGCCTGTTCTCCTCCAGGCCGAAGTTGTAAGAGCGGTGCACCCTGTAGCGGTCCAACTCGACGAACGTGCCGGGGTCGAGCAAGAGCTCGACGCGCTCGCGGGCCGTCAGCTTGCCGCGTTCGCGCTGCCTCTCGACGGCCTGCTCGGGGGCAGGGTGGGCCGCGGCCTCACGCAGATGCCCCAGTCCCTCTATCTTCCCCGCCGTGGTATTTTCCCCGAGTCGTTCGTCCTGCATGGGCAGGCATTCTAGCACGCAGGGAAATGCGGATTTCTCGGGGTGGACGCTCGCAGAGACTCGCCTGAGGCGTCATCATTAGCCATCATGCCGGGAACCTTTTCGCGCCCGGCGTTGTAGATGGTAGTAGGGAGCAACGTCGAGGAGGAGGGCCGTCACCTCGGATGACGCGAAGCTCGCCGAGCGGGCGAAGGGCGGAGATACTGCGGCGTATGAGAGGCTGGTGCGTGGCTACCAGGAGGTGGCCTTCCGTACCGCCTACCTCATCACGGGCGACGCCTCGGAGGCCGAGGAAGCGACCCAGGAGGCCTTCGTGAAGGCATACCGCGCCCTGGGACGCTTCCGATCCGGCGCCCGTTTCAGACCCTGGCTGCTCGCGATAGTCGCCAACGAGGCCAGAAACCGGCGCAGGGCGGCCGCGCGTCGCGCCGGTCTGTTCCTGCGGGCGGCGCGGGAGGCCACGCCTGAGAATAACCCTGCCTCCCCCGAGGCGGCGGTACTGGCGGCCGAGCGGAGAGAAGAGCTGCTCGAGGCCCTCGGCGGCCTGCGCGAGGAGGCGCGGTGGGCTATCGGCTGCCGCTACTTCTTGGGCCTCTCCGAAGAGGAGACGGCCGCGATCCTGGGTTGCGCGCGAGGTACCGTCAAATCGCGGCTCTCGCGGGCACTCAAGAGTCTGCGCACCGAGATTGCGAAGGAGGGAGATGCCAGATAGAGAACTCGAGAGAGAGCTGAAGGAGCTCGGGGGCTTCATCGATTATCCCCCGACGCCGGACGCCGCGCGCGCCGCCCGCAGAGTGCTCGACGAAGAGAACAGCCGGCCCCGAAGGTTCCTTACTGCTTTCCCGGCCATGCGTTGGGTGGCGGTAGCGGCGGCGTTCGTTCTCGTCGTCGCCGTCCCGACCCTTTCCCCTGGCCTGCGCGCCACGATAGGCGACTGGTTCGTGGCGGAAGGTGTCCATAATGCCGGCGAACCCGCCGTCGATGCCGGCTCACCCGAGAGACAGACGGAGGCAGCAGCACCCTCCGCCGGCGTGTCCAAGAGTGGGGAGTCGCTGGCTGCACGGTTCTCGGGGGAGAGAATTACGCTGCAAGAGGCGCGGGCCAGGATGGAAGGCGCGCTCCTCCTACCCCGGATACCGAATCTAGGTAAGCCTGATGAAGTCTACGCGGCCGGAACCTCCGAAAAGAATGGCGTCGTGCTGGTCTATAGGGACGGTTTGCCGCCCCTCGGAGGCGCCGGGATCAGCCTCGTCCTGACAGAGACGCCAGGCGACGTCGAGTCGGCGTATCTCGGAGGAAAGAGCACTGTCGGATCGGAGCTAGAACGGGTGAGCGTGGACGGAGATCCCGGATACTGGGGATCTGCTGGACGCATTCCCTCGGCCATGGACCCGCGTCTCCCCGGCGGCGTACTGCTCTGGGAGAAAGGGGGGTACGCCCTCCGACTCGAAGCAGACCTCCATAAGGAGCAGGCGATCCGCATCGCCGAATCGGTTCGTTGAAATCGGGGAACCGATGGAGGGCTGGAGGTGTACAGGGAGTAGGTTGGGCCGTATATGGGCCCTTCGGAGCGGGAAGTTGCTCCGCGGAAGGTACACGTCCGAGTGAGGTGGATGCCATGAGAGCCAGACGTTTTTCAGCGGTGGCGAGGTCTTTAGGGGTGAGCGTGCTCGTGCTCCTCGTTCTGGCCTTCGCGTCGTGCGGGACCAGAGAGACGAAGTCGGTCGATAGCGGGGTGTCCGTAGGGCGGGCGCCGGCAGGCGTGGACT
>DATMVF010000220.1:0-14612 GCA_035563475.1 Rubrobacter sp. | reverse complement strand
ACTGAGGCGATGGCGAACCGGGACAAGGGCTTCATCTACGATGACGATAACCTCACCGTGAAAGAGTACCTGGACCGTTGGCTCTCGGACTCCGTGCGCGGCACGGTCAGGGAGTCCACCTATTCTCGCGACAAGTACCTTGTGACCAACCACATTAAGCCCGCTCTCGGACGGCTCAAGCTCAAGAACCTGAACGCACCTCACCTTCAGGGCCTCTACCGTGACCGCATGGATTCGGGACTCTCTGGCTCGACGGTTCAGAAAATCCACCACGTCCTGCACAAGGGGCTCAGGCAAGCCGTTATGTGGAACCTCATCCCCCGCAACCCCGCTGATTCAGTGAAGGCACCTACGCCTACGCCGAAAGAGATGCACCCGCTATCGGCGCAAGAAGCCCGACGTTTGCTCGAAGCGGCACGAGGTGACCGGCTCGAAGCCCTCTATGTGCTCGCCGTCCACACCGGGATGAGGCGCGGTGAGCTACTCGGTATTAAGTGGGGGGACGTTGATCTGGAAAATGCCACCGTCAGAGTGCGCCGGACGCTCACGCGCAACGGGACCGGCTACGTCCTCGGAGAGCCGAAGACCAAGAAGAGCCGCCGCACCGTACGCATCACTCCACAGGCAGTAGAGGCTCTCGAAAGCCACCGGGTAAAGCAGTCGGAGGAGATGCTTACATCTGGATCTCTCTACCAGGAGCAGGACCTCGTATTCGCCGGAACAGGCGGCCGTCTAATCAACCCTTCCAACCTCCGACAGCGATCCTTCAAGCCGCTCGTAGAGCACGCGGGTCTGCCTCGAATCACCTTCAATGACCTGCGTCACACTTGCGCCTCACTGCTATTTCAGAAGAATGTACACCCGAAGTTCGTGCAGGAGCTATTAGGACACGCCTCCGTCTCCATCACCCTCGACACCTACTCCCACATGCTCCCGGGCATGGGCAACCAGGCCGCAGACGCGATGGTAGAAGCACTCAGCTAGCTCTGCGTTGCTGCACCGTTGCTGCACCCAGGCCCCGATGTGACATCGGGGCCTTCTCCCCGCTCACGCATTTTACCTGCAAATATAGAACTTTTAGAAGTGGGCGATGCTGGGTTCGAACCAGCGACCTCCTCCTTGTAAGGGAGGCGCTCTACCCCTGAGCTAATCGCCCAAAGTAGGTTTTCAGCCTGTCAGCTTGGGCGTTGCCGACCGGCTAACAGGTGCCCCCAACGGGATTCGAACCCGTGCCGCCGCCTTGAAAGGGCGGTGTCCTGGGCCTCTAGACGATGGGGGCTCACGAGACGGGCAGGGCCGGAGCCACTGCCGGTTTCGCAGTCGAGAGTTTAACAGATCGTCCCTGGGGTGAGGCAGGGTCCTCGCCAGAGAATTCGTGAGCCAGGTAGGGATCGAACCTACGACACGAGGATTAAAAGTCCCCTGCTCTACCACTGAGCTACTGGCCCAGACTCTATCCAGAGTTTACTCGAAAACCACTCTGTCTTCGACCCAGAGTCCCCACTGCCGCACCACTCACTAGAGCTGATACTCACTCTGGCAAGTCGCATCTGGTTGGAGGCTCGAAACTTCTCCTGCAGTGGATTTCCGCTTCCGCAGGAATGACATGATAGGTGGCTGAGTCGTGACACAGGAGAGCACGTATCCCATTTGACGTGACTGTGCGCTGCAATACCTGTAGCCTGATGCTTTCCACAAGCCGTTCTAGTGAAAGAAATGCCGTCGCCCGGTAAAGACCATCGCAAGCCCTCGGCGGTTGGCCTCTTCGACGACCTCCTCGTCGCGTACTGAGCCGCCGGGCTGTATGACGGTGTCTATGCCGGCTTCGGCCAGGGCCTCCACGCCGTCGGCGAAGGGGAAGAAGGCGTCGCTCGCGGCGGCGGCTCCCCGTGCTCTCTTGCCGGCCTTCTTTACTGCTATTCCTGACGAGTCGACCCGGCTCATCTGGCCCGCTCCGACGCCGACTGTGGCCCCGTCCCTGGCGAGGACTATGGCGTTGCTCTTGACTACGCGGGCTACGCGCCAGGCGAAGATGAGGTCTCTCATCTGCTGCGGCGAAGGTTGCGTCTCGGTGACGATCCTGTACTCCGAGTCGTCCTCGATGGCGTCTGAGTTCTGGAGGAGGACTCCGCCGGTTACGTGCCTGGACGAGAGCGCGGGACGAACGAGCGGGCCTGCGACGAGCACCCTCACGTTGGGCTTTGCGGAGAAGATCTCCCTGGCCTCCTGGGTGAACCCTGGGGCGACGAGAATCTCCGTGAATATGCTGGAGATCTCGGATGCAAGATTCCCATCTACCTCGCCGTTCAGGGCCACGATGCCTCCGAAGGCAGATTGTGGATCAGAGGCCAGCGCCTTGCGGTATGCATCCTCCAAGGAGTCTGCGACGGCGGCGCCGCAGGGGTTGGCGTGCTTGACGATGACGGCGGCCTGGGCTCCCAGGTCGGTAAGGTCGGCGAGAAGGGTGCGTGCGGCGTCGAGGTCGTAGAGGTTGTTGAAGGAGATCTCGCGTCCCTGCAACTTCTCCACACCGCTCAACAAATGGTCTGCACCCGCCTCGGCGTAATAGGCCGCAGCCTGATGCGGGTTCTCCCCGTAACGCAACGCAGAGACCCGCTCGTAATCTACCGTTCGACGCACCGGGAAGCCTTCCGCCTCGAAGTCGGAAGACTCGGACTCCCCTTCGACACGCCTACCGAGCCAGCCAGAGATCTTCCCGTCGTACTCGGCGGTCCGCCGGAACGCCGCGAGCGCCAGTCGACGGCGGGTCTCCTCGGGGACCTGTCCCTCGCTTTGGAGGGCCGCGAGTACCTCTTCGTAGTATTCAGGCGAGGGAACGACGGTCACGGACCCGAAGTTCTTCGCGGCGGCCCGCAGCATCGCGGGTCCTCCGATATCTATCTGTTCTATAGCCTCCTTCTCGGGGGCGCCGCCGGCGACGGTCTCCTCGAAGGGATAGAGGTTGATGCAGACCAGGTCTATCGGCCCGATATCCTGCTCGACGAGCTGCTTGACGTGGTCGGGGTCTGTGAGGTCGGCGAGGATGCCGCCGTGGATCTTGGGGTGCAGCGTCTTGACCCGCCCGCCGAGTATCTCCGGCGTGCCCGTCACCTCGGAGACGGGGATGACCATGACTTCGGCTTCAGAGAGCACCTTCGCGGTACCTCCGGTCGAGATGATCTCGAACCCCATCCCGGAGAGCCGCCGCGCGAAGTCCTCGATCCCCCTCTTGTCCGACACCGAGATCAGCGCCCGCCGCTTCATACCTCCACCCTCCCCAGAAAATAGTTCGCGACGGCCCGGACGAGCAGCCCGTGCTCGACGGGGTGCAGCCGTTCCAGTAGCGTCTCCTTGTTGTCCCCGGGCAGAACGGGCACCCGCTGCTGGGCGACGACGGGCCCGGCATCCACTTCCTCGACCATGAAATGCACCGTCACCCCGGTCTCTTCGACCCCAGCCTCCAACGCCCGCTCCACGGCGCGAAGTCCGCGAAACTCGGGCAAGAGCGAAGGATGGACGTTCAAAACGGCGGGGAAGCGCTCGAGAAAGAGCGGCGACAATATCCGCATGTACCCTGCCCCCACCACCAGCCCGACGTCGTGAGCTTCGATCCTGTCTGCGAGCTCCCTGTCGTAGTCTTCCTTGCCGACGAACCCCTCGGGGTCGACGTGCTCGACGGGAACGCCTGCCCGCCGGGCACGCTGGAAAGCGAACGCCTCCTTATTGTCCCCGGCGACGACGACGAGGTTCTCGGGATATGCATCCAGCAAAGCCTGCAGGTTCGTTCCCGAACCCGAGGCCAACACGGCGAAGCGCGAGACTTCGGGTAGCCGCTCAGGCAAACTCTACGCCCCCGGCTTCTGTGACCTCCCCGATCCGCCAGGCATCGCAACCTGTCCCGAGCAGCGCCTGGAGTCCCGCCTCTGCCTCTTCGCGCGACACGACCGCACAGAAACCAACGCCGAGGTTGTACACCCTGCGCATCTCGCCCTCAGGTATGCCGCCGAGAGTACGTATGAGCCCGAATACCGCCGGTTCTGACCATGATCCCACATCGAACCGTGCCCCTAATCCCCCGAGTGCCCGCGGGAGGTTCCCCACGAGCCCACCGCCCGTCACGTGCGCCATCCCCCGAATCTCGACGGCACTGCGCAGGGCATCTACCTCCCGTACATAGGCCCGGTGTGGCTCCAGATAGACCTCTCCAACGGACCGGTCCAGGCCCTCGGGAACATCGTCGTAGGTGACCCCTGCATCCTCGATCACCTTGCGGGCCAGCGTGTAGCCGTTGGTATGCAGACCGCTGGACGCGAGACCGAGTATCGTGTCGCCCGGCCGTACCCGCTCACCGCTGACTACCTCGCCCCGCTCGCACGCCCCTACGCACACGCCTACTATCTCGAAGTCTCCCCGGCCGTAAACGTCAGGCATCTCGGCGGTCTCGCCGCCGATGAGCGCGACACCGAGTCTCCCGCAGGATTCTGCGGCGCCGCTGACTATGCCGGCTACGGCCTCGGGATCTAATCGGCCACTGGCCACGTAGTCGAGGAAGAAGAGCGGACGCGCGCCCGTGGCGAGCACGTCGTTGGCGCAGTGGTTGACGATGTCAGCGCCTAAAGAGTAGTAGCGTCCCACCTCTCTGGCGACGAGGACCTTCGTGCCGACGCCGTCGATGGTCGAGGCGAGGACCGGGTCCCTGTAGCCGGCGAGGGCGTAAAGGCCGGCGAAGCCGCCGGTTGCGCCGAGGACTTCGGGACCGTGGGTCTTCTCGACGGCGGGGCGCAAGAGGGCGACGGACTGCTCGCCGCGTTCGATCGAGACGCCAGCGCCCTCGTAGCTGTTTTCAGGCAACGGTGCACCCCTCTAAGGCACGTGTGCCAAAAGGCTCGTAGGGACGGAGGTGCAATTCATCCGCCCCTGGTAGCGGCGTATTGGGTTCTGTCCTCCAGGGCGAACTTGCTCGATGTGCCCGTCGTCGGGTAGTCGCCGTCGAAGCAGGCGCGGCACAGGCGGTCCTTTCTCTGTTGTGTGGCGGCTATCATCGCATCGACAGAGAGGTAGGCGAGGGAGGTAGCCCCGATCTGGGCCCGGATCTCTTCCACCGTCAGGTTCGCGCCGACGAGTTGGTCAGGACTATCCATGTCGATGCCGTAGTAGCAGGGGCCTTTGATCGGGGGCGAAGAGACCCTGAAATGGACCTCGGCAGCGCCGGCCTCGAAGAGCAGCTCGACCAGCTTGCGGCTGGTGTTCCCACGTACGATGGAGTCGTCCACGACGACCACCCTGTTGTCCTCTATTACACTCGGCAGCGGGTTGAGCTTGAGCCTGATGCCGAGCTGGCGCATACCGTCGGTCGGCTGGATAAAGGTCCTCCCCACGTAGCGGTTCTTTATGAGGCCTTCCGCGTAAGGGATGCCACTCCGCTGCGAGTAGCCGATCGCCGCCATCATCCCCGAATCGGGGACGGGGATCACCACATCGGCCTCGGCCGGAGCCTCATCGGCCAGCAGCTCGCCCATCCTGAGCCTGGAGCCCGCGACCTCGCGTCCGTCGAAGCGCGAGTCGGGTCGGGCGAAGTACACGTACTCGAAGACGCACAGAGCGCGGCGCGGGCTCTCGGCCGTGTAGCTCGTCAGGCCATCGTCGTCGATAACGATGACCTCTCCGGGCTCCACGTCGCGCAGGAAGGTGGCACCGATAATGTCCAGGCCACACGTCTCGCTGGAGACGGCGTAACCGCCCTCGACCTCACCGATGCAGAGGGGACGAAAGCCATGAGGATCGCGGAACGCGACGAGTTTGTCGCGGAAGATCATGGCCACAGAGTAAGCGCCTTCGAAGTGGCGCATCGCACCCCTGACCGCCTCGCCGACCGAGAGTCCACGCTCCAGCTCTCTCACGGCCGCCGCCGCGATGTAGGTCGTGTCTGAGGTCGAGTAGAACCTGAAGCCGTCTTCTGCCAGGCCATCCCGCAACCTCTCGGCGTTCACGAGGTTGCCGTTGTGGGCTACGGCCACGTTTACGTCGCCGCGACCGCCGAACTCGGGCTGGGCGTTCTCCCAGGAAGCCGAGCCGGTCGTCGAGTAGCGGACGTGGCCGAGGGCCAGGTGCCCGGCCTCGAGGGCCGCGAGGCGCGGTCCGTCGAAGACCTGCGAGACGAGCCCCATGTCGCGCATCGCGGTCGTGCGCTCCCCGTCGGAGACGGCGATGCCCGCTGATTCCTGGCCCCTGTGCTGGAGGGCGTAGAGCCCGAAGTACGTACGCTGGGCCAGCTCCCCCGAGAGCTCTCGGGAGTAGAGGCCGAAGACGCCGCACGCCTCCTTCGGCTTGCCTTCCGAATCCCTGTAGTCTACGTCAAGCGCACCCACCGTTTGCGTCTCCCTTCTCTACGCTACCCAATGTGTCCGCCCTCCGGCGCATAGCTTTCGAAGAGGTCACGCTCGTATGCTTCCCTCAAGTCCGACAGCTCTATGTCTATCAGGTCGCCTATCTCGAACCTCTCTCCGCCGGTAGTACCGACGACGTTGTAAGCGAACCCTACCAGTGCATCTTGCACTTCACCCCAGCGTTCTTCCGGAACCGCGACGACGAACGCACCGCTCCCCTCTCCGAACAAAGCAACATCGGTTCTTCCTCGGCCAGCCCTTATGCGTTCGAGCCCGTCCTCCTCGTACTCGATTCCGAGTCCGCCGGCCAGCGCCATCTCTGCGACAGCAAAGATCTCTCCGCCGCCGGATATGTCGTGTGCCGTATCCACGAGCCCGGAACGGACCATCTCGCGCACCAGGTCCGCCGTCTCCTTCCCGGGACCGAGGTCGGGCCGCGGAGGTCTCCCTGCGACACGACCGTGGATTATCTCCAGGTATTCAGAGCCGTCGAGGGAGGCGGGAGATCCTCCCCCGATCACCACCACCAGATCCCCCTCGCGCTTGAAGCCAGGCGAAGCGTGCCGCTCTACGTCCTCCAGGATACCGACCATCCCGACGGTGGGGGTCGGGTAGATGGCGCCTTTGTCGGTCTCGTTGTAGAGGCTGACGTTGCCGCTCACGACCGGCGTCCCGAAGGCCTCGCACGCCTCGGACATCCCCTCGATGCACTCGGCGAGCTGGTAGTAGCCGTCGGGTTTCTTCGGGCTGCCGAAGTTGAGGCAGTCGGTGACGGCGACGGGCTCTGCCCCGACACAAGAGAGGTTCCGGTAGGCTTCGGCGACCGTTGCGGCCCCGCCGCCCCTCGGGTCGAGGTAGCAGTGGCGGCCCCTGCCGTCAGTGGTGGCGGCGAAGCCGCGATCCGTGCCCTTGATCCGCATCACCGCGGCGTCAGCGCCGGGCAAGACCACGCTGTCCGTGCCTACCTGGTGGTCGTACTGGGTGAAGATGGGACGCCGCGAACAGAGGTTAGGGTGTCCGAGCATCTGCAAGAGCACGGCCTTGTAATCTTCGGGCTCGGGAATCTCGTCCAGGTCGAGTTCGGGTACGTCGTCCAGGTACCACGGTCGCACCACGTCGCGCTCGTAGACGGGAGCGTCGGCGAGGTGTTCTGCCGGGACGGTGCCGGCGACCTCCCCGTCGTGGATCACGCGCAGGTCGCCGTGCTCGGCGACGCGACCGACGACCGCCCCGACGAGTTCGTAACGTTCCGCGATCCACAGAACCTCGTCGATCTTTTCGGGCTCGACGACGGCGAGCATCCGCTCCTGGGACTCGGAGATCATGATCTCCGTGGGCTCCATCCCGCTCTCGCGCAGGGGCACCATGTCGGTCTCGATCTCGATACCGACCCCGCCCCTCGCAGCCATCTCCGAGGCCGAGGAGGTGATGCCGGCGGCGCCGAGGTCCTGCAAAGAGACTAGCAGGTCCTCATCAAGCAGCTTCAGGCAACACTCGATCAGCATCTTCTCGCAGAACGGGTCGCCGACCTGGACGTTGGACCTTTTCGACTCGGATTCGTCGGTGAGCTCGTCCGAGGCGAAGGTGGCCCCGTGTATACCGTCGCGCCCGGTCTTCGAACCTAGCAGGACGACGAGGTTACCTGTACCAGTGGCGCTCGAACGGACGAGATCCTCTACCCGGATCAAGCCTATGCACATAGCGTTGACCAGCGGGTTACCGGAGTAGGCCCGCCCGAACTCGACCTCCCCCCCGATCGTCGGTACCCCGACGGCGTTCCCGTACCCCCCGATGCCACGCACTACCTCCCGAAAGAGGTAGCGGTTGCGCTCCTCATCCAGCGGCCCGAACCGCAGCGAGTCGAGCAGCGCCACGGGCCGCGCGCCCATGGCCAGGATGTCGCGGATGATCCCACCAACCCCCGTCGCCGCCCCCTCGTAAGGCTCCACCGCAGAAGGATGGTTGTGGCTCTCCATCTTGAACGCGAGCGCCCACCCGTCCCCCACCTCGACCACCCCGGCGTTCTCCCCCGGTCCCTGCAACACCCGCTTCCCCTCGTTCGGGAAGCGGCCGAGGAGCGGGCGCGAGTTCTTGTAGCCGCAGTGTTCGCTCCACATCACGGAGAACAGCGAGAGCTCCAGGAAATTCGGCGCCCTTCCCATCAGCTCCAGGATGCGGTCGTACTCGAAGTCCGAGAGCCCCAGAGAACTGTATGTCTCCTGGATATTCAGACGCCCGCCCCCACCAGCACGGACCGCAGTATCCTCAGGCCCTCATCGGAGCCGAGGGCGGAGTCACAGACCCTCTCGGGATGCGGCATGATGCCGACGACGTTGCGGTCCTCGTTGCAGACGCCCGCGATATCGTTCGCCGACCCGTTCGGGTTCTCCAGGTAGCGCAGTACGACACGCCCTTCGTTCTCCAACTCCACGATCGTCCTGGGATCGGCGAAGTAGTTCCCCTCGTTGTGGGCGACGGGTAGAGTGAGCTCCTCACCGGGCTCGCAGCCCGCGGTCCAGGGCGTATCTACGGATTCGACCCGTACCCTGACGCGGTCACAGACAAAGCGCATGTGCGTGTTGCGAAGCAAAGCGCCCGGCAAAAGGTGCGCCTCGGTCAGGACCTGGAAGCCGTTACAGACGCCGAGAACCGGTCCCCCACTCTTCGCGAACTCCTCCAGCGGGCCCATGACGTTCGCAAAACGGGCGATGGCGCCCGGTCTCAGATAATCGCCGTAGGAGAAGCCGCCGGGAACGATCACCGCGTCGACGCCCTTGAGGTCGGCGTCGGCGTGCCACAGCTCGACCGCCTCAGCGCCCATCCGCTCCACACCGTAGAGGGCGTCCCTATCGCAATTGGACCCGGGAAAAACAGTGACTCCAATCCTCATGTCGCTCCGCTTCGCTCCCCCCACTCCCTCATCTCACGACCTCCCACTCGTACTCTTCTATCGTCGGGTTGGAGAGGAGCCTGCGGCACATGGCGTCGACCTCCTCGGTGCTCTCGACTTCCATCTCGACGAGCCTGCCGACGTGGACGGTCCTGACTCCCTCGAAACCGAGGGCAGGAAGCGCGTTCTTCACCGCCTCGCCCTGCGGGTCGAGGATACCGGCCTTGGGACGGACGAGGACCCGGATCTTTAAGCTCTCAGCCATTAGCTATCAGCCTTCAGCTTTCTTCCCTTCGACTCGCAAGTTGCTCTCGTTGTGCGAGTCGGCCTCTGGTGGGATGTTCTCTGCCCCAACGGTCCGCGATGCGCAGGGGAGCAACGAATAGAACCTCCCTGCTGATAGCTGACGGCTGAAAGCTGATAGCTGAAAAGCTGCTCAATCTACCGCGCCTCTCTGTGTGATGTCGGCGACTCTTCGAAGCATCTCGGCGTAGGCGTCTTCTACGCCTCCCAGGTCGTTCCGGAAACGGTCTTTGTCCAACTTCTCGCCGGTCTCTTTGTCCCAGAAACGGCAGGTGTCGGGGGAGATCTCATCCGCCAGCATGAGGTTGCCCTCCGCATCCCGTCCTGCCTCTATCTTGAAGTCGACGAGGACTATGCCGCGCTCGTCGAAGAACGGCGCGAGGACTTCGTTGACCTTGAGGCCAAGCTCCTCGCAGAACTCCAGGTCCTCGTCGGAGACGCCGAGTTCCCTGAAGTGGTACCAGTTCAGCAGGGGGTCTCCGAGATCGTCGTCCTTGTAGCAGAGCTCTACTATGGGGGCCTTGAGCTTCCTTCCCTCCTCGAAGCCGAGCAGCCTGGATAGGGAGCCGGCTGCGACGTTGCGGACCACTATCTCGACGGGCAACATGTCGAGCTTCCTGGTCTTTATGGTCGTGTCGTCGACCTGCTCGACGAAGTGGGTGGGGACGCCGTGCGTGTCCAGGTAGGCGAAGATCGCCGCGCTCATGGTTGCGTTTGTTTTGCCCTTGTCCTTCCACGACCCGCGCTTTTGGGCGTTGAACGCCGTCGCTTCGTCCTTGTAGCGGTGCAAAAGCACGTTATCGTCATCGGTGGTGAAGACCTTCTTGGCTTTGCCCTCGTAGAGTAATTCCTTAGTCATCCTCCAGCCTCCTTTTCAGCTTCTCTACACGTCCAAAAACCGCGCCGAGGTTGCGCAGCGCGTATGCGGGGTCGAAGAGCGTATCCAGATCATCCCCCAACCGATCGCGAACGTCGTCATCTGCTTCCAGCAACTCCCTGAAGCCGGCCTCGCCATCCCAGGCCCGCATCGCGGCATCCTGGACCACACGGTAGGCGTCGTCGCGGTTCATGCCGCTCTCCACGAGCGCGAGCAGGACGCGGCCGGAGAATACGATGCCTCCCCCACTGTTCAGCTTCTCGAGCATGCGCTCCTCGTGTACTTCGAGACCCCGTAAGATGCGAGACGTGGTGCGCAGCATGTAGAAGGCCAGGATCGTGGAGTCGGGGAGTACGACGCGCTCGGCCGAGGAGTGGGAGATATCCCGCTCCTGCCAGAGGGCGTTGTTCTCGAAGCCGACGGCGGCGTTGGCGCGGAGCAGTCGGGCCATACCGCACAGGCGCTCGGCCAGGATCGGGTTTCTCTTGTGGGGCATCGCCGAGGAGCCCTTCTGCCCGCGCCCGAACGGCTCCGCCAGCTCGCGCACCTCGGTACGCTGGGACCCCCTGATCTCCAGCGCTATCTTCTCCATCGTAGAACCGAGGATGGCGAGCGTGGAGAGAACCTCGGCGTGCCTGTCGCGCTGTACGACCTGGGTCGAGGCCGGTGACGAAGCGAGTCCGAGATCTTGACACGTGATCGCCTCGACCTTCGGGTCGACGTTCGCGTAGGTCCCGACGGCGCCCGAGATCTTACCCACAGCGGCGACCTCACGCGCGTGAGCGAGCCGGTCCAGGTTCCGCTCCATCTCGAAAGCCCACACCGCGAGCTTGTGCCCGAGCACCGTAGGTTCTGCGTGGACCCCGTGCGTACGCCCGACCATCACGGTATCGCGATGTTCCAACGACATCCCGGCCAGAAGCAGCGTCAGGGCTCTCGCTTCGTCGAGGATGAGATCGAGGGCCTCCTTTAGCTGCACCGCCCCTGCTGTATCCAGCACGTCGGAACTCGTCAGGCCGAAGTGGAAGTGACGGGCGACGTCCCCGGCGTACTCGGCGACGTTGGTCACGAACGCTATTACGTCGTGATTGGTCTCCCATTCTATCTCGTGGATACGTTCGACGGTGAAGTCCGCCTTTTCGGCCAGCTCCTCCACCTCTTCAGCCGGGATCTCTCCGAGCCGTGCCCTCGCCCGGCTGACCGCGAGCTCCACCTCGAGCCAGGCACGATACTTCGCCTCCTCGGTCCAGACGGCCCCGATCTCGGGGAGTGTGTAGCGCTCGATCACGGGTCGGACTCCCTACCTCTGAGGTTAGTATGCCACTCTGATAGCGTTGCGTGGATCTCTCCTCTATCCTGCGGCGAGTATCGAGCCTTCTCTATCAACCGTCCAACCTCTCGGCGAGCTCGGGATCCGAGAGCGCGAGGATCTGGGCCGCGAGCACGGCGGCGTTGGCGGCGCCGTTGACGGCCACCGTGGCAACAGGGACTCCCGAGGGCATCTGGACGGTGGCGAGCAGGGCGTCGAAGCCGCCTAAAGAGCCCGAGGCAACTGGTATCCCGATAACGGGCAGGTTCGTGCGCGCTGCGACGGCCCCGGCCAGGTGGGCGGCCATGCCGGCGGCGCAGATTATTACCTTCAGGCCCCGCTCGCGGGCCGTGCTTGCGTACTCGGAGACGCCTTCAGGGTTACGGTGGGCCGAGCGGACCTCGAGTTCGTACTCGATGCCGTAACCCTCCAGGCGGGCCGTGCACTTTTCCAGGACGGGGAGATCCGACTCGCTTCCAACCAGGATTCCTACGCTCGGGCTCAAAGTTCCTCCAGCTCTATCGCCTCCAGGGCTATATCCGTACGGTAGTGCATGCCTTCGAAGTGGATCTGCTCGACCGCGGCGTAGGCGCGGGCCCGCGCTTCGATGATGGTCGGTCCCGTCCCAACGACGTTCAGGACCCTGCCCCCGGCCGTGTAGAAGCTGCCGTCGCGTTCCTCGGTGGCCGCGTGGTAGACGTAGACCCCGGCGGGGATGTTCTCCAGGCCGGAGATCTCATCCCCCGACGAAGATGTCTCCGGGTAGCCTTCCGAGGCGAGCACCACACAGACCGCCTTGTCCGCGGACCAGACGATCTCGCGCCCGGCAAGATCCTCGTTGCCCGCCGCCAGCATCAGATCCAGGAGGTCGGAACCGAGCCTCGGCAGTATGACCTGCGTCTCGGGGTCCCCAAAGCGGCAGTTGAACTCCAGCGCCTTCGGCCCCGTCTCCGTGACCATCACGCCAGCGTAGAGGAGGCCCGTGTAGGGGGCCCCGATCAGGGAGAGCTGGTGGATGGTGGGGCGTATGATGTCCTCGAGTATGGCCGCGTACGTGGCCGGCTCCATCCACATGATGGGCGAGTATGACCCCATCCCCCCCGTGTTGGGCCCTTCGTCGCCGTCGTAGATACGCTTGTAGTCCTGGGCAGGCAGGAAGGGCAGTATGTCCTGCCCATCCGTGACGACGAAGATCGAGGCCTCCCTCCCTTCGAGGTACTCCTCGATAACGATTCGTTCTCCTGCAGCCCCGAACTTGCCGGCGAAAGAGGCCCTCACCGCCTCCTCGGCCTCGTCCTGCGATCGGGACACGGTAACGCCCTTCCCGGCCGCGGCTCCGTCGGCCTTCACGACGATGGGGTAGTCGTGATGTGCACTCAAGTAGGCCAGTGCTGCCTCTTCGCGATCGAACGCCTCGAAGCGGGCCGTCGGCACGCCAGCGTGGCGCATGAGCTCTTTGGCGAAGACCTTAGAGCCCTCTATGCGGGCAGCCGCCCGCGAAGGACCGAAGATCTTCAAGCCGCCCCCCCAGAACGCCTCGGAGATACCCCCTATCAGGGGAGTCTCGGGGCCCACGACGGTAAGGTCGATGGAGTTTTCGGCGGAGTAGTCCCTGAGGGAGACCAGATCGTCTACGGGGATGTCCACCGTCTCGGCGATGCGTGAGATGCCGACGTTGCCGGGGGCCGCGTACATCTCGGGCTCGAGGGGACTGGCAGCCAGGGTTTCGACCAACGCGTGCTCGCGCCCGCCGCTCCCCACTACCAGCACCTTCATGGCCTCACGACCCTAGATCCCGATCCTTTCCACGATCGCCTGGTCCCGCTCCGGTCCGACGCTGATCATGCACACGGGAGCCCCGACTTCGGCCTCCACAAAGCCGACGAAGTCCTGCGCCGCCTCGGGTAGGTCCCCCCTCATCCTGCACCAGGTGATGTCCTCGCCCCACCCGGGTAGCGCCTTGTAGACAGGTTTTGCATGATGAAGATCCGTCTGGTGCATCGGGTAGCCTTCTACGCGTTCGCCGTCGATCTCGTAGCCGACGCAGATGTTGATCTCATCTACCGCAGAGAGTACGTCCAGAAGCGTGATGGCGACGTGGGTGATCCCGTTCAGCGAAGCGGCCCACTTGATGGCCGGGAGATCCAACCACCCCACCCTCCTGCTGCGGCCCGTCGTAGTACCGTACTCGCGCCCGACGCTCCTTATGGTCTCGCCCGTCTCGTCGAAGAGCTCCGTTGGCATCGGACCGTCGCCGACCCGCGTGGTGTAAGCCTTGGTGACGCCGACGACGTACTCCAGGTGGCGCGCAGGGATGCCGGAACCAACGACCGCGCCCCCGACCGTCGGGTTCGACGAGGTAACGAAGGGGTAGGTCCCGTGATCGTTGTCCAGGAGCGTCGCCTGACCCCCTTCGAGCAGGACCCGCTCCCTGTTGTCCAGCGCCTCCCGTAACAACGTTCCCGTATCAGCCACCATCGGCCCGATAAACTCGGAAAAGGAGAGCAACCAGGAGGCGACGTCGGCGACCTCGTAGTGCTCCTCGCCGTAGACGTTCTCGAAGATCGCGTTCTTCTCCCTGAGGGCCGCCTTGAGCTTGGTCTTCAAGATGCCCTCGTCGAAGATGTCCTGGACGCGAATGCCGGAGCGTGCCACCTTGTCCTCGTAGGCCGGGCCTATGCCGCGGTTCGTCGTCCCTATTCTGGCGTCGCCCAGCGCGATCTCGCGGTGCGAGTCGAGCGCGATGTGGTAGGGCATTATGAGGTGCGCCCGCCCGTCCACCAGGAGCCGGCCCCGCACCTCGAGCCCCCGCTCCTCGAGCGCCCCGACCTCCTCGGCGAGGACCTC
>DATMVF010000219.1:0-5797 GCA_035563475.1 Rubrobacter sp. | reverse complement strand
CGGCGACGCGACGGCCCAGGTGCGCAAGCTGAAGGAGGAGTTCGACGGCGAGCTGCAAGTGCCGGGGAGCCACCGGCTGGTGCAGGAGCTGATCGAGAGCGACCTCGTCGACCAGATCAACCTGATGGTCTTCCCGGTGATGCTCGGGACTGGCAAGAAGGTCTTCGAGGAGAAGCCCGAGCGACGCAACCTGAGGCTGAAGGAGTCGAAGGTCGTCGGCGACGGGGTGCTCGTGCTGATCTACGAGCGGGCCGCCGATCGCGGGTAGCGACAGGGCCGTGTCCCTCGAAAACGCGAACGAAGGAGTGCTATGGACGAGGCCGACCCCAGGGCGAAGCTGGAGCCGTTCCAGGCGCTGATCGGCGAGTGGTCGATCGAGATGACCCACCCGATGGTCGAAGACAGGGTGGTTCGCGGGCGGGTCACCTACGGGTGGCTCGAAGGTGACCGGTTCATGATCCAGCGTGCGGTCACCGAGCACCCCGACTTTCCCGACTCGCTCTGCGTGATCGGCGTGATGGAGGGCGAGAACGACCTCTCGATGCAGTACTTCGACTCGCGCGGCGTCCATCGGGTCTACGCGATCGGGTTCGACGGCAGGGAGCTGACGCTGGAACGCGACGCCCCAGGGTTCGCTCAGCGCTGCAGCGCAAAGCTCAGCGACGACGGCTCGACCCTCGCCGGCGCCTGGCGACTGAACGAGAACGACCAGGGATACCGTGACGACCTCGCGTTCACCTACCGGCGGGTTTCCGGGGGCGACGGCTAGCGCGAGCCAGCCAAGCTCAGGCAGATGTCCGACATGACCAGCGGAATCGCAAGCTACACGGAGGACGAGCAGTGGGCGAAGGAATGGTTGTCCGACCCGACGAGGGTTTCGCAACCTGAAGATCTGGCGCGGATCGGCATCAAGGAGTCCCCTCTGTTCTAACCAGGTACCGAGTGGTTCTACCCCAACACGAACTACGTGCTGCTTGGTTTGGTTCTAGAGAAGGTGACGGGCAAGCCCATTGGTGATCTGTACCGCGAACAGATCATCGGACCGGTCGGCCTCGAGAACACGTCTTTCCCAGATCCAGCGGACTCTTCCATCCCCGAGCCACATGCCCAGGGCTACACCCTGCAAGGACGGTCCGCCGGCGAGAAGCCCATCGACTCTACCGACTGGAGTCCCTCCTCGGCATGGACGGCCGGCGAGATGATCTCGACTGTGGACGACCTGCTGGTCTACGGGCGCTTGGCACCGGAAAGGGTCTGCTCTCACCCGAGCAGCAGTCCGAGCGGCTCGACTCGTTCGTCAGCGACGTGCCTCCCCTCAACCAGCCTCCGCTGAAAGGCGATTTGGCCTATGGCATCGGGCTCGGTAAGGACCACGGGTGGGTCGGGCACAACGGTGAGATACCCGGTTTCAACACCTACCTCTTCTATCATCCGGAACTGGACGCCGTGGTGGTGGAGGTCAATAGCGATATCTCCTCCGGCAAATGCCCAGAGGACGTATCCACGTTGAACGAATGGCCGCGGGCCATCCCCTGCGAGTTACCCGCAGACCGGATCTTCGAAGCGCTCGCCGAGGCGCTGGGCAAGCCCTCGCCATCGCCGCCGGAGCAGTAGACGACCCGAAGTCTCTCTCGTACGTACGGCCGCGGCATCAGGCCCATATCCGGTCTAAGGCACCGTTGTTCCGCCGAGCACGGGCGTTGGGAGTGGGAGTCGGTCAGGCAGCGGTAACCGCCGATATCGACCTAGCGGCGATCACAACTTCGGCAAGGCTCCGGCATCCACTCCGTTACCCTACAGCGCCGTGCATGAGGGTTCAACCTTTATGCACGGCGAGCTATAAGCGATAAGCTTTCAGCAAGAACAAAGAGCCGAAGGCTTATAGCTGTGTGCTGAGAGCGCGGGTTGCAGGAGCTCAATCCTTCTGCTACCCGCCGTGAGTATTGGCCAGTTCGATCCGGTGGGAGAGGGCCGGCTCGTCGGCCTGGGTGCTGATCTGCACGTGGTCGAGGCCGGCGGACTTTAGCTGCTGTACCGGTACGGCTTCGAGGCGCCAGGCATAATGGCTCCGGGCGCTCCTTCGCGGTGCCGGTGGATCAAACCCGGCACCACGTTTGGGCAAGCGTATAGCGCCTCTTGTCAGACCGCGCCCAGGGCTCGCGCGTGATGGAGGATGTGATCCCCCATAAACGTGGAGATGAAGTAGTAGCTGTGGTCGTAGCCCTCATGGCGCCTGAGTGTCAGCCGCTGCCCCGAAGCGTCGCAGGCCTCCTCCAAGACGTGCGGATACAGTTGTTCGTCGAGGAACTCATCCTCGGTGCCCTGGTCCACGAGTATCTCCCGCCCGTCCGCGAACGGACGCTCGCGGACCAGCTCGCTAGCGTCGTAGGCACGCCACGTCTCGCGGTCTTCTCCGAGATAATTGGAGAACGCCTTCTCGCCCCACGGCGCCAGGACAGGGGCGCAGACGGGAGCGAACGCGGAGACGGAACGGTAAAGCCCGGGATTCCTGAGGGCGAGCACCAGTGCGCCGTGACCGCCCATGGAGTGCCCGAAGACGCCCTGCATCTCGGTGTCCGCCTGGCCCGGGAAGGCGTCTCGCAATAGCTCGGGTAGCTCCGCTGTGACGTAGGAGTACATCATGTAGCGTTCCGAGTACGGCTCGAGCTCGGCGTCGAGGTAGAAGCCCGCGCCGGTGCCGAAGTCGTAGTCTTCCTCCTCACCGGGTATCCCCGCGTCGCGAGGGCTGGTGTCGGGGGAGACAAGCATCACGCCGTGCTCGGCGGCGTAGCGCTGGGCTCCTGCCTTTATCTGAAACGTCTCCTCGGTGCATGTGAGCCCGGCAAGGTAATACAGCACAGGGACCGGCCCACCCTCAGCTTGCGGCGGGACGTACACCGAGAAGCGCATCAGGCTCCCGGTCGCCTGCGAGGGATGCTCGTGGAAGCTCACGACCCCGCCGAAGCAACGGTTCGCGGCGGTAGTCTTTACTCTTGACTTCGCCATGCTCTCCTCTCGCTAGAACGTTACGACGCTTCGGATGGACTTGCCCTCATGCATGAGGTCGAAGGCGTCGTTTATCCTCTCCAGGGGCATAGTGTGGGTGATGAGGGGGTCTATCTCGATCTTGCCGTCCATGTACCAATCCACGATCTTCGGCACGTCGGTGCGACCCCTGGCCCCACCGAAGGCGCTGCCGCGCCACACCCTGCCGGTAACGAGCTGGAAAGGCCTGGTGGAGATCTCCTGCCCCGAGCCAGCGACGCCGATGATGATGGACTCACCCCAGCCCCTGTGGGCGCACTCCAGCGCTTGCCGCATGACGTTCACGTTGCCGATGCACTCGAAGGAGTAGTCAGCGCCTCCTCCAGTGAGGTCCACGAGATATCCTACGAGATCCTCCTCGACCTCGTTCGGGTTGACGAAGTGCGTCATGCCGAAATTCTCGGCGAGGGTCTTCTTGTCCGGGTTGATGTCCACGCCGACTATCTTGTCGGCCCCGACCATGCGGCAGCCCTGGATGACGTTGAGCCCGATCCCGCCGAGCCCGAAGATAACGACGTTGGATCCGGGCTCTACCTTCGCCGTGTTCACCACCGCCCCGATGCCGGTAGTCACGCCGCATCCTATGTAGCAGACCTTGTCGAAGGGCGCGTCCTCTCTTATCTTGGCCACCGCGATCTCGGGCAGCACGGTGTGGGTGGCGAAGGTCGAGGTGCCCATGTAGTGGTAGAGCTTTTCGCCGTTCAGGGAGATCCTGCTCGTCCCGTCGGGCATCACGCCCTGGCCCTGGGTGGAGCGTATCGCCGTGCAGAGGTTGGTCTTCCGAGACAGGCAGGACTTGCACTCCCGGCATTCCGGCGTGTAGAGCGGGATGACGTGGTCGCCTTCCTCTAGATTGCGCACGTCCGGCCCTACCGCGACGACCACCCCGGCGCCCTCGTGACCAAGCACCGCCGGGAACAGGCCTTCGGGATCGGCTCCCGAGAGCGTGAACTCGTCGGTGTGGCACACGCCGGTTGCCTTGATCTCGACGAGTACCTCTCCGGCTTTCGGCCCCTCCAACTCCACCGTCTCTATCTGTAGGGGCTTATTGGCCTCGTGTGCTACCGCCGCCCTAATCTCCATTTCCCTCCTGTCCGTTGCGTAGACGCGAATCGCCAACTAGCACGCGATTCTACACGCGTGTGGCCCGCACCGGGTAGCGGGCAAGACGCGCCGCTCTCCAGGCTACATACGCTCAACGTACTCGGGGAGGAGGTAGCAGGAGCGATAGGGGTGAGCGGCGGAACAGTAGACCAGGAGGTCGCCGAGGCGGGGGTCGCCGCCTTCGCATAAGGCGGTTCGCTCGTAGGGACGGGTTTCAAACTCGTCCCTACAGGTGAAGGCACGGAGAGTGGACGGCCGTCGATGAACGCGGGGAGAACTGTGCCGCGGGCTAGTCCGAAGGTTGCGCTTCCCGCTGCCGGGGCAGAATGGATGCTTGATCTAGCAGCTTGTAGAGTTCCCGCGCGGCAGGTTAGCGGGGAGAGGCTCTGGCCAGATGGCTCCGTGCTTGCTGCTGATAGAGCCACACGATCAGGGCCGTATAGCGCAGGGATTCCGCCTCTGCCAGGAGTTCCCGAACCCCGTCGTGGCGCTCTCGGGATTCGCGGGCGGCCGCGAGCAGCCCCCGCAGACGCACGCGCCTTTCCCCGCCCAGGGTGGATAGGGCGTGGACTACCGGGAGCGTGCGCTTCCCTTTCGAGAGGTCTCGACCGCGCTTGTGGCCCCAGATATCCTGCGCGTCGTTTATGAGCTGTTGGGCTATGCCGAAACACGAACCGAAGGACGCGTATGCTTCGAGCACGGAGGGATCTTCTGTCGCCAGGGTCGCTCCCGCGGTCGCGAACAAGGCATATTCCGCCCCGCTCTTGTGCTCCGCCATCGCCCGGCTGTCCTCGATCGACACGTTCTTTAGGCTGGGGAAGAGTAGATCTTCGTACTGGCCGGCGCCCATCCTCAAACCATAATCCGCGAACAGGTGGGCCAGCGTCCAGAGACTCTCTGGCAGCGTACCACTTTCTTGCAATCGAGCTATGGAAAGCTGGGGGAGCGCCCCGAGAAGAGTGGTCGCCGCCAGGCTAGCCTCCGAAGGCTCGCGGACTTGCCACGAGGGCGGAAGCTCGTGATCCAGGATGCTGTCGAACAGGTCGGCGCCGAGGTACAGGAGCGTACAGGCCCCTGCTACGGGGAGGGCCGGCGTCTGACATAGACAGCGTCGTCAACGCCAACGTGGTGTTCTATCTGGGCGATCGCGACGAGACCAAGGACGCATGCAGGTATTTGATCGATACGATCGAGAGCGGCCGCGAGAGCGACTCGCACCGCTATTACCTCGACGATATGATCCTCTACTATGCCGTTTCACGCGCGTATGCGCGCGGCGCCGCATCGCTGGGCAGGGCAAAGGAGGCGATCATAGAGAAAGTCCTGCTGCGCAGCAATGATGATGGGTCATTCGGCGATGAATTGTCCACTGCTTGCGCGGTGTGCAGCCTGGTCGATTTCGAGTACAAGGGCATCACGAGGCTCAGGGATGCTGCGCGTTACCTCGAAGAGCACCAGAGCGCGGACGGCTCATGGCGTAGGATAGCGATGTATTGCCAACCAGGCACGTACTACGGCTCCGAAGAGCTGACCACCGCACTTTGCCTCGAAGCGTTGACCAATGTCGCTGCAATGTAGGTTCACAGCGATGCCGGGGAGACGTACAGCAGGGATCTCTAGACGAACGAGTAACCCCACCGATTCGTCT
>DATMVF010000218.1:0-6704 GCA_035563475.1 Rubrobacter sp. | reverse complement strand
GCGGGGGCCGTCGTAGAGCAGAAGGCACTGCCGGGAGACTATAGTCCCAGGCCCTTGATCTACGCGGCCATCGCCGCCGGGGTGGGCTTGCTGATAGGGGGCGCCGCCGCTCTCATACTCGAGGGGCGGGCCAGCGGCTGGCGGGGCGTACGCGACGCCGAATTGACGCTGAGGGTGCCCGTGCTGGGAGCCATACCGGACTACTCTTCGAAGAAAACCGGGGGTTGACGTGAGGCTCGGGGCCATAAGCGACGGTGGTGCCAGGGGGTTGCTCGACCCCGACTCGCCGGTGAGGCGTCACTATGAGGAGCTGGCGGACAATCTCCTGAGAGTGAGGGGGACGAGTAGCGTCGTCGTCACCAGTCCCGAGCCTGGCACCGGGCGGACCAGCATCTGCCTCGGCCTCGGAGCCGCCCTTGCCGGCATGGGACGGCGGGCCGCTATCGTGGACTGCAACCTCGAAGACTCGCAGTTGCACAGGATGCTCGGCGAACCGAACTTCGTCGGGCTTACCAGCGGTCTCGACGACAGCAAACCCTTAGAGCACTTTGGGTATGAGGTCATCCCGGGACTTCTGGTCGTCCCGACCGGTCCCGTTCTGGTTGACCCCGCCTCACTGCTGGAGGATGAGGGGATTCCGAGGGCAGTACGAGGTTTGCAGGAGGGCCGGGACCTCGTGCTGCTCGACGCGCCGGTGGCAGCGCGGGTGCTACGGTCCCCGAACCTCCTTGGCGGCTTTGACGGGGTCTTGCTCGTCGTGCACGCCTCCCGGACTCCCAAGGGCGTCGCCCGAGAGACGACGGACGACCTTCTGGAAGCGGGTGCCAACCTGCTCGGGGTGGTGTTGAACGGATGTTCCTGATGAGCGATCGCCGAGAGACTCACCCGGGAGCCAGGGAGTGAGGGAAGTCCGGCCCCCCGGCAACGCGAGCGAGGAGCGCTTCTCCGGTATGGAACACAAAGGGGAGAGGGACAAGTACCGCCGTCCGGGTCGGCTGCTCACCGTTTTCAAGGGTCTTGTCATGCTGGTGCTCCTGGCCGCGACGGCCTACGGGATGCTGGACACCGGCCTCTACAGGGATGCGCTCTGGCTGCCCGTCGCGGCGGGCATCCTGGCGCTGCTGTTCGTAACGCTCTTCGTGCGGGGCTTCTACTGGGACCTGCCCGCCGTCGGCATCCTGCTGGTCGGGCTGCTCGCCGCGCTCGTCGCCGTAAAGGGCCTCTCCATGGTCTGGACGATAAGTGAGACGGAGACTATCAAGGAGACGTTGCGCTCGTCTATGTACCTGGCGGCTTTCCTTATGGCGCTGGCCGCGCTCACCTCGGGGCGCCAGGTCGGCTCGCTCGTCGACGCCTCGGTCTTCATGGTCGCGGCCGTCGCGGGCTACGGTCTCTTGCAGAAGATAAGCCCGATCGAGTACCCGGTCCGCTCCCTGGATGGGGTAAGGATGGACTCGACCCTGGGGTATGCCAATACCACCGCCGTCATCCTGGGGATGGGGGTGGTGCTGGCCCTGGCGCGGATGAGTACTCTGCGCAGTTTCGTACTGAGGGGGCTCTACGCCGCCGTCACGCTCTCTTTGTTTATCGCGCTCTATCTTACGGTCTCTCGCGGCGGCATCGGGTCCCTGGGGATAGGACTCATCATCCTCTTCGTCATAACGAGCGGCCGCCTGCGGATGTTCGCCGACCTTCTCCTCCTCTCGTTGCCGGGTGCCTGGCTCTGGTGGCAGATGCAGAGCCTCCCCGGGCTACTCGGGACCGGCGTCTCACGACAGCAGAAGATCGCCGACGGGACGCTGTTCAGGAACGATCTGATCCTGGCCCTCGTCGTGGCCTTTGTGTTGCAGGCCGCCTATACCATCGTGATGAACCGCTACGAGCCCTCACCGGTTCTCAGGCGGAGACTCGGGATCCTCGTCGTGGCCGGAGCAGTGCTTGCGGTGACCCTGGGCGCTTTCGTGGTCGTCGAGAGGTACGGCGGTCCAGGGCAAGCCTACTCGACGTTTCTGGGCAGCGCGAACGAGACAGCAAACGCCGGCCAGAGACTGGCCTCGCTGGATATAAGCTCCAGGGGAGACTACTGGAGGGTCGCCTGGGCGGCGTGGAAGGAGCGTCCCCTCACAGGTACGGGGGCGGGGACTTTCCAGTACACGTGGCTGGAGGACAGACCGGGGCTCAAGGGAGTCAAACAGGTCCACAACGTGTATCTCGAGCAGGGCACCGAGACCGGCTTGTTCGCCTTTGTGGCCCTGCTCGGGTTTGTGGCAGTCCTCGTCGGCTATACGGGAAGAGCCGTCTGGCGGTCGGGTCCGCAAGGAGATCGCCGGCTCCTTCTGGCCGGGCTGGGCTCCGCGCTCGTGGTCTACCTCGTCTCCTCGGCGTTCGAGTGGCATTGGTACATCCCGGCCTCGACGCTATTCTTCTTTATCCTCGCCGCCGTCGCAGTGAAGTTCGCCTCGAGGGAAGACTGGGGCGCCGCCGAGGCTCCCGGCGCCGACAGCGAGGCCAAGCTTCCCCGTACACCCGTCGAAGCCGAGGGATAGCATCGGCCGGATGGGCATTGGCTATCCCGGATCGGAGAGCGACAGCATATTCGCGTCCCTCGCTGTCTTCTTCCGGTTCCTGGCCTTCATCGCGGATGCCTCGGAGGCCACCCTGGGGCAGGGGGCGGTACGATGATGGGCAGGCCTCTCTCACGGCTGCCAGGAGGTGTCTACGTCGACCTGGAGAAAGGAGGCCACAGAAGCTCCGTCTTTCTGGCAGGGAGCGGGCGGAGTGGGACCACGTGGCTCTCGGAGATCATCAACCACCGTAGGGGATATCGCTACGTCTTCGAACCCTTCAACCCCAGGGAGGTCGGTCCTTTCGGGCACTTCAGGACCAAACAGTACCTCAGACCAGACGATAGGAGGGAGGTGTTTCTCGGCCCGGCCCGCCTCGCGCTCACGGGCCGGCTCAGGGACCCCTGGACCGACCGCTTCAACGGGCGCATCGTCGCGAGGCGGCGTCTGATCAAGGACATAAGGGCCAACTTGCTCCTCGGCTGGATGCGCGCGCACTTCCCAGGAATGCCGATCATTCTCCTGCTCAGACACCCCTGCGCCGTCGTGGCATCGAGGCTGGATCTCGGATGGAAGGACAACCTCTCGGAGACGATGGAGCAGAAGGAGTTGGTGGAGGACTACCTCCTACCCATGGAGGCGCAGATCCGGGCCGCCAAAGACGCTTTCGAACGCCACCTCTTCCTCTGGTGCATAGACAACTACGTCCCCCTCGAGCAACTCGGCCCACAGGATGTGCACCTCGCCTTCTACGAGAACCTGCTCGCTCGTCCCCAAGCAGAACTAACGAGCCTGTTCTCCTTCCTGGGCGAGGACTTCGACGACCGTCTTTACCGCAGACTGGGACGGCCTTCCCCCCTGAGCCGGAAGAATACGCCCCGTCCTTCCCCGGAAGGGTGGCGTACCCGCGTGAGCGCCCGCCAGCTGGAGAGAACGATGGAGATCCTGGGCCTCTTCGGCCTCGACCGCATCTACGGCGAAGGGACCATGCCAGAACCCTCTTTCGCCCTGACGGACGGAGTATAGGAGCCTCCCCTGTGCGCAAGCCGCCGGTGGTGATACTCTCCGGTATAAGGTGGGACTTCCTCTGGCAGAGGCACCAGACGCTCGCCACCCTCTTCGCCGGCGCCGGCTATCCCACCGTCTTCGTCGAGACCACGGGCCTCGCCAATCCCCGCCCGAGCGGAGACAGCCTGCGCAGGGTCTTCGGGCGAATCCGTCGCTCGGGCGGCGCGGGAGAGAAGCAGCCGGCCGAGAGAGATCTCACCGTTTACGCGCCGCTCACCGCTCCGCCGACCTACGGAGCATTCCGGTGGTCGAACGCGAAGTTCCTCGTCCCGCGCATCATCCGTGACCTCAGGAAGATAGCAGGCCCCCATCCTGTCGTAGTGGCCTATCCCCCGACGAGGACGACGCTGGGCCTGATCTCGGGCCTCGACCCGAAGCTCGTGCTCTACGACTGCGCTGACGACTACGAGCATTTCCCCGGCGCTCCGAAGGACATCAAGGAGACGGAGCGCGAGCTCCTCCTGCGCGCCGACCTCGTCTCATGCACCTCGGCGCACCTGCTAGAGAAGGCCAGACGCATCAGGCCCGATGCCTTTCTGAGCGGCCCCGCCGTAGACTACGAGCAGTTCGCGCCCCTGCAGGGTCCCGCCGGAGAGGTGCGCACCGTGTGCTTCTTCGGCCACTTGAGCCTGGAGCGCATCGACTTCGATGCCCTGCGGACTATCGCAGGGGCTGGCTGCGGTTTGCGTATCGTCGGCGCCGTGGGCGGCGTAGAGATGGGCTTCTTCGAAGTGCCAGGTATCGATTACAGGGGAGAGGCGTCCCACGCCTCTCTGCCTTCGGCTCTAGAGGGTGTCGACGCTTTCGTGCTGCCGTACAAGGTCAACGCTCTCACCCGCTCCATCTCGCCGGCCAAGACCTACGAGTGCCTGGCCACGGGCAAGCCCGTCGTGGCCGCACACCTGCCGGCGATGCGGGATCTCGCCGGGCACGTCTACCTCGCACAGAGGCCGGAGGACTACGTCTATGTCCTGCGCAACCTGCAGCATCTCGAGACCGAGGAGAAGAGACGCGCCCGCATCGAACTCGCCCGCGAGAACTCGTGGGACGCTCGCTTTTCGGAGCTGGAGGAGACCCTGTGGCGCCACATGTAGGGCCTCGTGCTGGCAGGATCGACGTTCTTGGCGTGGGCGTGGACCCGGTTACTGTAGATGAGCTGCACGCGGAGATAGCACGCCTGGTACGGGCCGGCAAACCCGGCCTCGTCTTGAACGTGAACGCCCACTGCCTGAACCTCTGCTACGAGGATGCCGCACTACGGGGCTCGCTGAACGGTGCCGACGTCGTCTTCTGTGACGGGGCCGGGGTCATGCTTGCGGCGAGGATACTCGGCGGGCGCATTCCGGCACGCATCACCTACGCGGACTGGATCTGGCGACTGGCCGACTTCGCCGCCGCCGGGGGCTTCTCGCTCTACTTCCTCGGCGCCCGACCCGGCGTCGCGCAGGAGGCCGCGAGAAGGTTGAGGGAGCGTTATCCCGGCTTGAGAATCGTTGGCGTCCGTCACGGTTACTTCGACCATTCGGCGGGGAGCGCCGAGAACGAGGCGATACTCGAGGAGATCAACGCCACAGCCCCCGACATCCTGCTGGTCGGGCTCGGGATGCCGCTACAGGAGATCTGGCTGACGCAGAACAGAGACCGGCTCATCGCGGGCGTAGCCCTCAGCGGCGGCGCCGTATTCGACTACGCCTCGAGGAGGGTGCGCCGCGGCCCGCGGCTGCTGACCGAGCACGGCTTCGAGTGGCTGGCGCGGCTTCTTAGCGAGCCGCGCCGCCTGTGGCGACGCTACCTCCTCGGCAACCCCCTGTTCCTGTTGCGGGTCCTGAGACAGCTCCTCTCGAGGAGGACGGGGAGAGACCCCGTAAGGGGCCTTCAGCAGGATCGTCGTTAGTGACCTTGAGCCGGCTTGCGTGTCAGGCGCTCGTAAACGGTCTCGGCCCTGGAGATCAAATCCCTACGTTTCGGGTCCTCCAGTTCGTATCCCACTTCGCGCTTGAGCTTCTCTCTGCTGGCGAAGGGGCGGGAGACCTTGTTTCCCAGGGACGCCTCCCCGAACCTCTTCCTGGAATTTTCCTCGATGCGGGCGAGCACGCCGTCGACGTTCCGTTCGTCGTGACTGAACGGTAAGAAGGTCGTTCCGAACCGGTCGTTTATGCGCCGGATGACCCCTCCGAAGTCTTCGGTGACCTCTTCGAAGAGTGCGAGTACGTAGGCGTCGCGGTACTCTTCTACGGTCTCGTAGAAGGAGAGGTAGTACCTGAGGGCCTGGTCGACGGAGATCGGGTCTCGTATGGCGAAAGACAACACGGCGTCTTTGGGTCTTCGAATCAGAACCAGGGTGGGTATCCGCCACTGTGCGGCCCGGATCACCTGCGCAGGAACGTGTAGGCCGTGGGCGATGCGCACCCGCCCGCTTTGCGCACTGTTGAAGGCCACCCTGGCAAACGTGTTTGCCGACCTCGGGAATCCCTCAATGACCAGTTGTGTGTCCGGGGTCACGACGCGCGCCCGGTCCTTTCGCGATAGCCGGTACAGACCGTAGAAAGCCGAAGGGTGTTTGCCAGCGTAGATCTGGAGCCACTTCTCGAGCCTGACTATGGCGGGGTGTTCGTCCACGTAGGACCCGAACCGCTCCACTCTCACTCCTGTGCCCTCCGCCTCGTTGCCTTCTATCTCACTTCAATCTTACACACTCTGCGGGGACCGGTCGGCCTTGCGCGACGGTATACTCCTCGCACGGAGGACCCCGTGCGGATCTTTAGAGACATAATGAAGAGGATCCTTGGCTTCAAGCTGCTGAGGCGCTCTACGAGCGTCCTCATCCTGGTGCTCGCGGACGGGCTGGCGCTCTTTTTCGGGCTGGGAGTGGCCGCCTGGGGCGGTGGATCTGATCCGGCCGCCGGCCTCGCGCCGCTGTTGCTCGCGGCCTGGATCACGCTCTTCAGCGCTTTCCGCCTCTACGACAAGGCGCCCGTCAGGCGCAGCCCCGGGGGACTCCTCGGGGCCGCATTCTGCTGGGCCGGGTTGGTAACGATAGGGACGACGATCTACCCCGGGAGCGACCTCGGA
>DATMVF010000217.1:0-9094 GCA_035563475.1 Rubrobacter sp. | reverse complement strand
ACCCACGCCATCTGCAAGAGTTGCTCCTTCGTCAGTTCCGTCGCGAGGACCGTGGTGTACCGGATGCTGCGGTAGGGCTTCGCCTGCGCGAAATCCACGAGCGGCAGGGACTCAGGCAGGGGCTGTAACCCGTGGTCGGCGACATCTGCGGTCCTCGGATAAGTGCTGTAGGGCAGCTGGCGCGGTCCGTCAGGGTCGCTGGCGTGCCCGTCGAGACCGTGTGGCTTCTGTTCGGTCACGCTGTTACTCCCTTGCTCTTCTTCGGTAATCGACTTGCGGGGTTCCCACTCCGAAACGGTTCTCCCGAGCCGCCATGATGCCATCTGGAGATATCATGCGCTAGTGTGCAGTCCGGCCGGTGCTTGACCCGTACATCCGGCAGGCAGGTTCTCATCTTGTGGAGGGTGTCCTCGGATCCCCGACCATAAGCGCCGCGATCAGTGCGCTGGCGAGCGCGAGGGCGGCGGAGACAACCATCACGGCCCTGAACCCTGCGACGAAGGACTCGTCTATGGCGTGTTCGATCTGTGCTTCCATCCCATCATTCACGCTGGCTGGCGCCTCTGCCGCCCCGAGATCCGCTTTCGCCGCTTCCATCGCGATCCGGATCTCGCCGGGCATATCCATGTCTTCCATGCGGGCGTCGAGGCTCGCGGAGTACGCCCCGTAGATGAATGTGCCCAGAACGGCGACCGCCAGGAGGCCAGCCACCCTGGTTACGGCGTTGTTCACGCCCGAGGCCATCCCAGAGTGCTCACCCTCGACCGAGCCTAGCGCTACCGTCGTCAGTGGGGTTATCGCCAACGCCATCCCGAAGCCCTGCACGACCATCGCAGGGAAGAACGCCGTCCAGTATGAGCCGTGCTCGGCGCCCGGCAGGGCGAAAAGCAGCAGACCCGCAGCGAGGGCGAGGGAGGCTACCATGAGCGGCACCTTCGCCCCGAAGCGGGCAGAGATGCGCCCGGAGAAGCGGCCGATCAGTAGGGCCATGGCCACAAAGGGCAAGAACACGCTGCCCGCGACGAAGGCCGAGTACCCGTGAACCTGCATCATGAGGAAGGGCAAGAAGAAAAGTGAGCCGGTCAAGGCCATGTAGAACAAGAGCGTCACCAAATTTGCGCCCGTGAAGCTCCTGGAGTGGAACAGTGAAGGTGGTACCATCGGATACCTGGCATGCTGTTCGACCACGAAGAAGCCCGAAAGGGCGACCAATCCCACAACGAGGGCGGCGAGCACCCTAGAGTCGCCAAAGCCCCTGGTCGAGGACTCGATAAGTGCGTAGACCACGCCAGCGAGCCCGCCAGTGGCGAGGATTGCACCGGCGAGGTCGAGCCTGTGGGCCTCGGGGTCACGGCTCTCCGGCACGTGCGAGAGCGCGATCGGGATCGCCACGATAGCCATGGCAGGCGCCATCAAGAATGCTGCCCGCCAGGAGACGTATTCGACCAGCCAACCGCCCAGGACCGGCCCTACCGCCATCGCCAGGCCGCTGAGCGCCCCCCAGGCACCGATGGCCCTCGCCCTTTGCTTCCCTTCGAAAGAAGCCCCGACGATCGCCAGCGAAGCAGGAATCAACAGCGCCCCTCCCAGCCCCTGCACCGCCCTGGCCACGACGAGTTGGCCGGTATCGGGGACAAAGGCGCACCACATCGAGGCCGCACCGAAGATCGCCGCGCCAATGACGAAGAGGCGCCGCCTTCCGAAGCGGTCTCCCAGGGTGCCTCCCAGGAGAATGAGCGCCGAAAGCACCAGGGCGAATGCCCCGTAGCTCCACTGCACCTCCCGAGCGCTCGCCCCGAGCTCGGCCTGCACCGCAGGTAGGGCAACGTTCATTACCGTGCTGTCGAGGAATGCCATTCCCGAGCCCAGAGAGGCTGCCGCTATCACCCACGGCCGCGAATCTGGCCGGCACAGCGCGGATGGCTTGGTGGACTGGACAACACCTATTTCGCATGCCGGGAGTACGGCGGGCACTATCTCGTTCTCCAGGAGCGTCTTATCGGCCGCTTTGCCCGAAGCTGTAAGACCTGACGCTCGTTCGCCACCTCACGTCCCAACGAGGTATTGCCTCCTACTTTCGATCACCTCCAGGGTACGCGTCTACGACTGCCCTGGCGCTCTCAGCGCTATCACCTGTAAGCAGTATACCCGTAGGTGCGGGGATCGCGCGAAGATCCAACATCCGATCTAAAGGCGCTTGCCGACTCGGGCACCTGCAGGGAGGCGAGCAGGGTGGAGACGATGTGCTTACACAGGCCACCCCAGTCATAAGGACAACCGCACGAGGCGTCGACGATGCCGGCCTCGTCGAAGACGACGCGAACGCCGTAGGGAGCAAACCGGCTACCGGCTACCTCCGCCCGAAGTTCCTGACCCCGCCGGATCAGGGAGGAAACACAACCCTTCGCTAAGCCCGGGCAATTACCTCACTCCGGTCCAGAACCGAACTTACCACCGTCGTGTCCAGGCGTTCGGACCAATACTCCGAGAAGAAGGGGGGTTCTCGGATGCTGACGGCAGGGATTTTCGTGCGGATTCATCCGGTATTCATCGCCGTCTGCTTACATTCGATGGATTGTGGACACGACGAGTTGGAGGACGACATGGACCTAGATCTCCGAGTGGCTGAGGAGGCCGCGAAACGCTGGTGGGATCGCCAACAGGAGCGGAAAGCGAGGCGTACGGCTATAGACGCGGGAAGAATCTCCGAGATAGAATCGCCGGAGCGGATCAAAAAGCGGGTAGATCGACTGACCGAGGCAACCCTGAAGCGCAAGGTCGAGCGCTCGGTTGCTGGCAGCGACCGAGGGCCGTCCCTCCTGTTGACGGAGACGATCGGCCTGGAGCGGGTCCTTGGGAAGTCCGATTTTCTCGGCACGGATTTTCTGGAGATGGCCCTCGCGGTCTCTCGCTTCGTCGGTCGGATCAACATCCGTTCGCGGCCTGGGCGGCCAGTCGGGTTCGGCACGGGCTTCATGGTTTCGCCGCGTCTGCTGCTGACGAACAACCACGTGTTGCAGACCGGTCGAGACGCGTTATACAGCGAGGTGGAGTTCGACTATCAATACGACCGGTATGGCCGCCTGTTGCCGGTGGTAGCCTACGGTCTCGAACCCGAAACATTCTTTATAACGAGCAAGGAACTCGATTTCACCCTTGTGGCGGTGCGAGAGTTGTCGCTAAGCGGCGTCGACTTGAAGACCTACGGCTGGAGCCCCTTGATAGGGGCGCAGGGCAAGGCGCTGCTCGGCGATTCGCTCAACATCATCCAGCACCCCAGAGGAGAGGCGAAGCAGATCGTGCTGCGTTCCAATCAGCTTCTGGACCTGTTCGACGATTTCGCCCACTATGTGACCGACACCGAACCCGGCTCTTCCGGCTCGCCGGTCTACAACGACGAGTGGGAAGTGGTGGCATTGCACCACTCGGGGGTCCCCAAGATGCAGGACGGCAACTACATCGCCAAAGACGGTTCGATCTGGCGGCGGGGTATGGACCCGGGCGACCTGGAATGGGTGGCCAACGAGGGCATACGGGTGAGCAGCCTCCTCGACCACGTCAAGAAGGCCAGGCTTACGGGGGGACAGGGGAGGCTCAGGGAGGAGATGCTCAACGGCGAGCCTCCTAACCCCCTGGAGGCCGCGGCGATGGCGAAAGAGGATACGCCGCCGGCCCACGGCGGGCAAGGTTCTTTCACATGGACCATTCCGCTCCATGTCACCGTTAGCCTCGGGACATCCTCGCCTGCGATCAGTGCGGCGACCGACGCGCAGGGCGGCACAATCGCGGAGCCCTCAGACCGACCCCCTACCACGGTGGGCGAGGAAGCGATCAGCATCGACCCGAACTACGGCAATCGTAAGGGTTATGACCCGACCTTCTTGGGCGATGGCGCCAAGAGCATCCCTTTGCCGAATCTTTCCGACCTTATGAAGGTTGATGTTGCCGTGAACACGCAAGCGGTCGATCCGGACGAGTACGTCCTTCCTTACAACCATTTCAGTGTGGTAATGAACAAGAGGCGCAAGCTGGCATTCTTCACCGCAGTCAACATCGACGGCAACCTCAGCTTTCCCATCAGGAGGGATACCGACAAGTGGTTTGTGGATCCGCGGATCGGCGAAGACGAGCAAACTGGCGAGGCGGTGTACGCCAACAATCCCTTAGACCGGGGCCACCTGGTTCGCAGGTTGGACCCTGCCTGGGCCGATTCAGAAGCACTGGCCAAAGTCGCCAACGACGATACTTTCCACTTCACAAATTGCTCCCCTCAACACGAAAACTTCAATCAAAACCGAACAACCTGGGCCGGTTTGGAAGACTACATCCTCGACAATGCCATCGCCCACGATCTACGCGTCTCGGTGTTCACGGGCCCCGTGCTGAGTCCCCAAGATCCGCAGTATCGAGGAGTGCAACTACCGAGGCAATATTGGAAGGTCGTCGCCATGGTGAAAGACGACGGGGCGCTCTCTGCGACGGCCTATCTCTTGAGCCAGGAAAGCTTGCTCGGGGGGCTGGAAGAATTCTCGTTCGCCGACTACAAGACCTTCCAAGTCCCTGTCCGCAGGGTCGAAGAGCTCACCGGTCTCGATTTCGGCGACCTGAAGGAGGCAGACCCCGCAGACGTTTTGGAACTCGCGGAGCGGGAAGCTTTGGGCGCGCGCGAGATTGTGACCCTCGAAGACCTCACGCTCTGACGATAGCCCCGGCTAGCTTGGCGCGGTTCGGGTCAACGAGTAGCGCAAGAACAACTCAGCAGCCGCCAGGTGAACGGAGACTAGTTCAAGGGTGGGCCGGCCACAGGCCGGGATCTCGGGTCCTCTGAGCAAGGTAAGGGTCCCTGCGGCGCTTCCGCCGAGCAGTTCTGGCGCCACGGTAAGGAAGAGCTCGTCGACGAGATTGCGCGAGAAGAGGGCGTGGTTGAGAGCGGGCCCGCCCTCGACCAAGAGGGACTCGACACCACGCTCCGCTTCGAGGATCCGCAAGGCTGCCTGGAGGTCGACGGCACCGGTTGAGTTCGCAGGCGCCTTCACCACCGGCGCGAGGGCGCGCAACCGTTCGACAACCCTCCCGGGAGCCGCATCGGAGAGCAGGATCAAAACTTCCTGGCCTTCCTCGACGATAAGGTGTTCCTCCAGCGGAACTTCGCCCGAGTCGGTGACGATGATCGCGAGCGGTTGTGGCAGACCGTCCGGGCCGTCGAGGCCAAGGGAGAGCTTCTCGGCGCGCAGCGTACCGGCCCCGATCATCACGGCGTCGACCTTCGAACGGAGGGTCCGCATCGTCCGGCGATCGGTCCTACTCCCTATTCCGGCGGCCTTCCCCCCCATGGTGGTCCTGCCATCCACCGAACTGACCGTGTTGGTGATCACATACGGTCTTGCGCCCTCGCGACGCCCCGCGGGCGGCAGGACCAGGTCTTCGTAGACGGCAAAGACCTCCCGCGCGGGGGGAGGGTAGAGCCTGAATATCTTCACACCCTGTAGGAGGCGTACCTGCCCGAGGCCGAGCGGGGCAGGCTGACGTCCAACCACAGGCCCGACTCGGTGTTCTCCTGGGCGTGTATCTCTGCCAGGCCGTAGAGGCGACTCGCGGCCGCATACTCGGCATGGGGGATAAAGACTCGCATCCTCTCCCTCCTCGACGCGATGGCGCGGTAGATCTCCCCTAGGAGCGCCCCGCTGTCCCGGATCGCGCTTATGGCGACCGCGTGCGGGTGATCCCGCCTGAGCTCGGCGGCGCGCGTCTGTGAAACGAGGTCCATCTTGTTGAGGCACATCACCATCGGCCCCGTGCCAACCCCGTCATCCTCGTTCCTCCCGTAGAGACTGCGCGTGACCGTCTGGATCTCCTCCTCCAGTTCCTCACTGGAGGCGTCCGCGCAGACCACCGTGACGTCGGAGTCCCGCGCCACTTCGAGCGTCGAGGCGAAGGAGTGCACGAGTTGCGTGGGCAGCTTCCTTATGAATCCCACGGTGTCGGTGACCACGAAGTCGGGCCACATTCCATAAGGGCCGTTTTTCCTGCTCCCCTCCACGAGACGGGTGGTCGTCTCGAGCGTCTCGAAGAGCCTGTCTTTGGTCGACCTCCTCGCCCCGCTTAGGGCGTTCAAAATGGTGGTCTTGCCCGCGTTCGTGTAGCCCACCAGCGCGACGGTCGGTGGTCCTTCCTCCCTCAGCCGCGCACCCCGTACGGCCCTACCCGCCTTCTCCTCCTGGAGCTTGCGGTTTATGGTCGCTATGCGCTCGCGGATCACGCGCCTGTCGTACTCCAGCTGTTGCTCGCCAGGGCCCCTCGTGGTAACCCCTCCGCCCCCCAGGCGGCTCAACTCGGGGTTCTTGCCCTTGACCCTCGGCAAACGATACTCCAGGTCGGCGAGTTCGACCTCCAGGCGGCTCGCCGCGTCCCTGGCATGCGCCTCGAAGATCCGGATGATCAACTCCGTCCTGTCCACGACGGAGACGCCACACGCCCTCTCCAGTACCCTGGCCTGGGACGCACTCAACTCGTCGTCCGCGATAACGAATCGCGCCCCCGCACCTTCTACCAATCCCCGCAACTCCTCGCGCTTGCCACGCCCGAGGTAACCGGTGCCGTCCCTGCGGCCCTGCTCGAGTACTCCGGCGACCTCGATGCCAAGGGTACTCGCCAACCGCCCCAACTCCGCCATGTGGCGCCTCTCCCCAGCTCCCGCGAGTACCGCACGCTCCTCACTCATATGCCGAGTATATCATGCATATTATGCGAATCTAATCGGTGCTCCGTGCCCTGCACTACGGTTATTCTGGCGCGACCTTCCAGCGTACGGACCAACTTGTCGAACCATCGCATCTGGCGCCGGGCGAGCCTTCTTGTCCTGGTCGCTATAAGCTCCTGCGCCTGCTGCACTGAGATCGTCCCCGCGAGGTGGCCCAAGAGCTCGCGCACTCCCACTGAGCCCATTACCTGCGGGCTTATACGCGTCCCGGCCGCGGTCATCTCTCTCAGCCTTCCGGCCTCCTCTAGGCCGTTCAGGGCAATGCTCCTCGACCTCTCTTCGATGGCGGCGTCGAGGTCATGCTTCTCGGGGCGCACATAGACTATGGAGGTGTCGTAGCTAAGGTCTCCATCCCAGATAGAACCCCGGCCTGCGGCCCCGATGAGTTCCAGTTCTCTGGCCCGCGCGGCCCTGCGGGGGTTGGGCTCACCCCCGACCGCCTCCTCGGCCCGGCGGCGCAACTCTGCAGGGACCTTCGGGGCGAGGGGGATATCCAGCAGGATCGCATTCAAATACATCCCCGTTCCCGCGTCGAGGACGAAGTCGGCCTCCTTTGCGATGATCTCCTCGGCGAGCGCCCTGTGTCTGGCTACGGTCCAGTCCTCGGTCACGGAGATGACGCCGACCAGCTGCGCAGGCCGCCTGCGGGCCTGGTTCGTTATCACGGGCAACTCCCTGTAGACCTGCATGGAATCTACGGCCAGTGTGGGTACGCACCGGAGCTCTGCCTCGGTGAGCCTCTCAGCAAGGGCGTCGGAGAGTTCGCTCTTGCCGCCGGCCGTCGGCCCGCAGACTACGAGCGCCCGCTTCTCGCTATCCTTGGCCGTGGTCCCTCAGACCGAAGTGTCAACTTCGCCCGCGTACAGCACGTGGGGTCCCGCGGACTCTATTGTGGCCCTCACGTATTCTCCCGGCGCAGCGTCTGTCTTTACGTGAACGGCGTGACCGCTCCACGTCTCCCCGATGGCCTTGCCGTCCTCCGTCCTGCCGTGACGGATGTAGATCTCCTCTTCGCCCCCGACTTTGTGCTGATTCCTACTAAATGCATTTTGCTCGATCTGTCTCAGCACCTCGAGGAAGCGCCGCTGGACGATCGAATCGGGCACGGTCCCGGGTAGACTGGCGGCCTCGGTGCCCTGTCTCGGGGAGAACTTGAAGATGTAGGCCGAGTCGAAAGCGCAGTCCTCCACGAGCCTGAGCGTCTGTTCGTGATCTTCCTCGGTCTCGCCGGGGTGGCCCACGATGATATCCGTGCTGAGCGTGCCGTCGGGCACCGCCTCTCTGAAGATTTCGATCTTACGCCTGTACCTCTCGGCTTTGTAGCCGCGGTGCATGACCTTGAGCATCCTGTCCGACCCGGATTGCACGGGCAGATGGAGCCGCTTCACGATGGAGTCCCGCTCCCCGATGGCCCTCAGAGTGCGGTCCTCCATGTTGGAAGGGTGGCTCGTGGTGAACCATACCCGCGGCGCGCTCTCGGAGACGGCCTCCAGTAGATCGCAGAACCTCTTTCCTTCGTGTCTCCACGCATCCACCGTCTGGCCCAGGAGCGTAATGTAGCCGGTACCGCCGGCGACGAGGTTCTCCACCTCCCCTATCACACTGTCCATCGGGCGGCAGATCATACGCCCCCTCACGGTCGGGACTATGCAGTAACTGCACTGGTAGTTGCACCCCGTCATGATCGTGACGAAGGCGCTGTGTCCACCTTCCGTGCCCGGCAGTTCGGGCGTGTACGTCTCCCGCATCGTCGGTAGTCCCACGAACTCCGCCAGCTCGTAAGTGTTATGGGTTCCCAAAACGAGGTCGATATCGTAGGTCTGCCTGAGGGCCGCCGATTCCTCGGCCGCGCCGATGCAGCCCGTGAGGGCCACCCGCTTTACCCGCCCCTCGCGGCGGAGGCGGTTTAGCTCTCCGAGGTGCCCCCTGACGCGGTCCACGGCGTTCTCGCGGACGTAGCAGGTGTTCAGTATTACGAGGTCCGCATCCTCGTAGCGCTGGACCTCCGCATAGCCGGCGTCCTGGATCATCCGCCTTATGCGGTCCGAGTCGTGCACGTTCATCTGGCACCCGAAGGTCCTGATGCAGGCGGTCTTGGCACCAGGTTCGACCGGCCCTCGAGGCTTCCTGGAGAGCGGTATGGGCGCCGTCTTCGTCGTGCTACTCATACTGTTCCTCCGGCTCGTAGACTCTGGCCCTGAGGGAGATCTCCCCCGGACGGCTCTCGACCCTCAACCCTTCGACCTCCAGGTACCCGGCCAGCGCCGCCCGCCTGAGTATATCCTCAATGCGCGCACTTTCCTCCTCCCCAAGTTGCAACACAGGCCCCCCATC
>DATMVF010000216.1:0-55941 GCA_035563475.1 Rubrobacter sp. | reverse complement strand
CTGCTCGCCTTGCGCTCCCGTTACGAGCGGCTGCCCGGCGCGAAGCTAAGGGAACGACTCGGACGCACCTTCGGATTCCACAGAGACGACGGATTCTCCCTGGGACCGTTGAGCGTGCTGCCCGGTACGTTCGAGATGGGCGCCCTCAGGGTCGAGTGGGAGACGCAGTTGATCCTACGCTCAAGCGAACCGATGCCCGGGATCTCCTGGTGGACCGAGGGGCGTCACAACCTCCTACCGCGCAGGACCGACGAGGCCCGCAAGCTCATCTTCGCCCTGCGCTACACGGGCGACTCGGTGCGCGAGTTAAAGCGTCGCTACGGCTACAAGACGGAGCGCTGGCACGCCACCGTCCCCGAAGGCAAACTCTTCGACGCCGTCCGCGACCTCGAAAGCTCCCACCGCATCCAGCTAGCCCTCAGTCGTAGCGGGTTTAGGAAGGCCCAGCCTTCCTAAACCCGCGCAGGTCAGCAAGTCAGCACGCTCAGGCTAACGCCTTCGCTTGTCAGCATGGCGGCTGCGCCGCCTTGTCAGCACGCTTCGCCCTTGCAGGCTTCGCTTTCAGCATTTCAGCTTTTTGGTTTTGGCTGACATGCTGAAGTGCTGACAAGCGCCCGACAGGGCGCGTGCTGACTTGCTAGAGTACGCGGATGGATGGTGGATTCGGCGCGACGGCGCCCTATACGGTCGGGGTCGAGGAGGAGTTTCAGCTGGTCGACCCGGCCTCCCGCGGGTTGACCCCGGCGGTGGAGGAGGTGCTCGCCGCGGGGGATGGTTCGCGGCTGATTACCTCGGAGCTCTCGCGGTCTTGTGTGGAGATGCTCTCCCCCATCTTCGCGTCGGCCGCCGACCTCGCGCGAGAGTTGCCTGGGTTGCGCCGGGAGGTGCGCGAGATCGCGCGCAGCAGCGGGGTCGAGATAGTGGCGGCGGGCGCTCATCCTTTCTCCGAACCTACAGAACAGCCGCTCACGGGTGGGGATCATAACCGGCGCGTCGAAGAGGAGATGGGCTGGGTTGCGAGGACGCAGGCTATCTACGGGCTGCACGTCCACGTCGCCGTCCCCGACGGGGACGCTGCGATCCTGGCCGTCAACACGCTCGCCAGATACGTACCGCTCCTCGTGGCGCTCTCGGCCAACTCGCCCTTCTGGCGCGGGTTCGACACTAAGCTGGCCACGACCCGGATCAAGATCTTCGAGATGTTTCCCCGATCTGGCTTACCTCCAACCTTCCGGAACTGGGAGGACTTCGAGGACCACATCGAGGCCCTCGTCGCCTCGGGGAGCATCCCCGACTACTCCTGGTGCTGGTGGGATGCGCGTCCGCACCAGAAGTTCGGCACCGTGGAGTTGCGCGCCCCGGACGTACAGACGGACCCATCCTACACGGTAGCCCTCGCCGCGCTCGTCCAGTGCCTCGTAGCGAGAGCCGGTGTGGAGAAGCGGCCTGCGGAGGACGCTATGTACAACGCAGAGAACAAATGGCGCGCCGTGCGCTACGGGATGGACGCCGATTTCTACGACTTCGTCGCGGGCAGGGCGATGCCAGCCCGTTCGATGGCCCGTGGGCTGGTCGAGGAGCTGCGGCCCGTGGCAAGAGACCTCGGATGCGAGGAGGAACTGTGCGGCGTACTGGAGATCGTGGAGCTCGGCACAGGGGCGGAGTTGCAGCGGGCCGCTCACAAAAGAAGCGGCTCGCTAGAAGGGGTAGTGGACTATCTGATCGAGGGCACAGTACGAGGCTAAACATGCGGGTAACGCGTTACATCAGTCGCTATACTTCGAGGCCAGGAGAAGTGGTGAGGAGAGGGAGGGTTTCTTGAGCGAGGACATTAGACCGGGCGGCACCTACAAGACGCTAGACGAGCAGCGAGAGGTACTGTCGCCGGCGGAGGAGAGGTTCGAGAGAAGACGACGGACGATCGGGCTCTTCCTCGGGCCACCGGTGCTTCTCATAATGATGCTGTTGCCGCTCGGGCTTCCCTACACCCAGCAGTCCCTGGCGGCCGTTCTCGCCTTCGTCGTCGTCTACTGGGTTACGGAGGCCATCCCTATCCCCGTGACCGCCGTTATCGGGCTGGCCCTGGCCGTGATCCTCAACGTTCCGCAGGTAGCCACGGACGCCGAGGACGACCCGGCGGACGTCATCTTCGGTTCCTTCGCCGACGACACAATCTTCCTGTTCATCGGCAGCTTCATCATAGCCCAGGCGATGATGACCCATGGCCTCGACAGGAGGTTCGCCTACCTGGTGCTCTCCATCCCCGGCATCGCGCGCTCGACCTACGGCGTGATCGTCGGTTTCGGCCTGATCGCGGCTTCGATCTCCGGGTTCGTGTCCAACACGGCCACCACCGCGATGCTTTTCCCCATAGGTCTGGGAATCATGGGGGCTCTGGCAGGGCTGGTCAGTGACCAGTCCGAGGGAGACACCGACGTCAGGAGGTTGCGCTTCGGCACCGCGCTTATGCTCATGATCGCCTACGGTGCCAGCGTCGGAGGCTTGCTGACCCCCATCGGGAGTCCGCCGAACCTGATCGGACGCGAGTTCATCGAGCAGGAGACAGGCACGACGATCTCGTTCTTCGAATGGGTGGTGCTGGCGTTCCCCATCGTACTGACCATGTTCGTCTTGCTGTGCATCATCTTGATCCTGCTCAACAGGCCGGAGACCCGCCAGATCTCCGGCGCCGAGGAGTTCATCGCCGAGGAGCGCGAGAAGCTAGGCGGTCTCTCCCGCGGGGAACGCAACACCCTGATCGTCTTCGGCCTCGCAGTGTTCTTCTGGATCCTGCCGGGCATAATAGGAATCATCTTCGGCGACGAATCAACGGCGTATGGGTTGGTCTACGACCGCATCAACGAAGGGGTGGTCGCGGTTGTGGCCGCAGGACTCTTGTTCATACTGCCGATCAACTGGTCCGAACGGCGCTTCACCCTCAACTGGAACGAGGCGGTAAGGATAGACTGGGGCACTATCTTGCTGTTCGGCTCCGGCATCGCGCTCGGGACCCTCCTCTCGGAGACCGGTCTCGCGGAGACGATAGGCACGGGGCTGACCGAGGGGCTCGGCGTGTCAAGCCTCTTCGCCATCACGCTTCTCTCGACGATCGTCGCCCTGATCATCTCCGAGACGACCTCCAACACCGCGAGCGCCACGATCGTGGTCCCCATCGTGCTCCCGATCGCCGCCTCGGCCGGTGTGAACCCGGTGATCCCGGCCCTCGCCGCCGTCTTCGGTGCCTCTTACGGCTTCATGCTGCCGGTCTCCACGCCCCCGAACGCCATCGTCTACGGCTCGGGCATGATCCCCATAACCAAGATGATCCGCTCCGGTATCGTCTTCGACATCATCGGCGTCGTGCTGATCACGTTCGGCATAACCGTGATGGCCCGCCTCGTCGGCCTGGCGTGAGACCCGCGCCGGGCCTCGTTCTCGGTCCGCTGCTACGCTACACGGGAGAGACCGACGCCACAGTCTGGGTCGAGACCGACGCGGCCTGCGAGGTGGAGGTTCTCGGCCACAGCGCGAGCACCTTCGAGATCGAGGGCCACCACTACACTCTGGTGAGGATCACAGACCTCGAGCCAGGAAAGACCTACGAGTACGAGGTCTTCCTCGACGGCGAGAAGGTCTGGCCCGACGGAGCACACGACTTTCCGCCGTCTGTTATCAGGACCATCGCGCCTGCTGGAGTGCTGAACCTATCCTACGGATCCTGCCGCGTCTCGGTGCCGCATAAAATCCCGTACACGCTTGCTTCGGATGCGCACAGAGACGGCCTCGAGCGGGATGCCCTGGAGGCTCTGGCCCTGCGCATGATGCATGAGCCCCACGAGAGGTGGCCTGACGCGCTGCTACTATTGGGGGATCAGATCTACGCCGACGAGGTCTCCGAGGGCGCCCTCGATTTCATCCGCTCGCGGCGCGACACGAACGAGCCGCCAGGCGAGCAGGTCGCCGACTTCGAAGAGTACACGCGCCTTTACTGGGACTCCTGGAGGGACCCCGTCATAAGGTGGCTCCTCTCTACCGTGCCAACGGCGATGATCTTCGACGACCACGACGTCAACGACGACTGGAACATTTCGGAAGCCTGGGTCCGCCAGATGCGCGCCACGCCATGGTGGGAGGATCGCATCACAGGTGCTTTCATGTCCTACTGGGTCTACCAGCACCTCGGCAACCTCTCCCCGCGAGAGCTGGAGGAGGACGCGCTCTTCGAGAAGGTGCAGAAGGCCGAGAACCCCACCCGCGTCTTGCGCGAGTTTGCCTACAAGGCCGACCGCGAGATAGCGGGTACGCGCTGGAGCTACCACCGCGACTTCGGCAGGGTCCGTCTCATCATGATGGACTCGCGGGCAGGGCGGGTACTTAAGGAGGGCCACCGCTCCATGCTCGACGACGAGGAGTGGGCCTGGATCGTCGAGATGGCCACGGGAGACTTCGACCACCTCCTCTTCGGCACCTCGCTCCCTTTCCTCCTCGGCCCCGGACTCCACCACCTGGAAGCGGCCAGCGAGGCCGTCTGCGCCGGCGCCTGGGGCCGCCTTGCGGCCAGGATCGGTGAGTCGGTCCGCCAGCTCGTCGACCTGGAGCACTGGTCCGCCTTCAACAAGTCCTTCACCGAACTAACATACCTGCTACGCTCTGTCGCAGCGGGCGAGCATTCGAACGGCGACCCTCCCGCCTCGGTAACGGTCCTCTCCGGCGACGTGCACCACGGCTACCTGGCGAAGATGGATTTCGGCGACATCAAAACCCCCGTCTACCAGTCGACAAGCTCCCCCCTGCGAAACCCGCTGGGTCTACCCGAACGCCTCGCCATGCGCTTTGGGTGGACCGAACGGGGCAGGCGCATCAGCGAAGCCCTCTCCCGACTGGCCGGTCTCGAGGAATCGGACTTCCGCTGGCAACTGCTGCACGAAGCGCCCTGGTTCCACAACCACATCTCCAGCCTCGAGATCCGGGGCCGCAAAGCCCTCCTGAAGGTGGAGAAGACCATCCCCGAGAACAACGACGAACCGCATTTGTTCCCCATCCTTGAGCATCGATTGGCATGAAAAAGCACTTCAGCACGCTCCGGCTTCGCCTCCGCTTGTCAGCACGCTGCGCCCTTCGGGCTCCGCTTTCAGCATTTCAGCCAGGCCTTGGGAAGGCTGACATGCTGAAGTGCTGACAAGCCTGCGAAGCAGGCGTGCTGAAATGCTTCCGACCGAAGGGAGGAAACCCCATGAAAGTCGTCACGTTGAAAGATATGCAGACCGGACCAGGGCCCGAGGACTGGTTCACCGGCACGGTATGGAGAGACGCCGCACCTACCGGCACTTCCCCCGACGTGGCCGTCAACCGCGTGCTCTTCGAGCCTGGCGCCCGTACGCACTGGCATACCCACCCGGAAGGCCAGATCCTCTACATAGTCACAGGCACCTGCCGCGCTGCGAGCGAGGACGAGCCACCCGTCGAGGTCGAGGCCGGTGGCGTCGTATATTTCGCCCCGGACGAGAGGCACTGGCACGGTGCCACCCCCGAGACCTACATGGTCCACTTGGCTATCAATATCGCCACCACGACCGACGGCGGCACTGACTGGATGGAGCCCGTCACAGATCAGGAGTATGCGGGCGAGTAACTCTCTCGCTAGATGCTGTCCTCGGGCTGCGGGGCACTCTCGCCGCTGGCGAAGGTGAAGTAGGCTTCGGGGTCGTCGGCGCTGATGCGGCCCCCCTTAATTATGGCGAAGCGGAAGGCGAGGCCACCAGCGAGCGCGAGCACGGAAGCGAGGATGCTCCTGGAACGGCTCTCTTTGCCGAAGAGCAGGACCATTGGCGCGACTATGCCGCCGAGGAGGGTACCGCCCAAGAAGAGCGGGGCGACCTCTCTGGAGAAGAGTGGTTTGCTCCACCGGCTCATCCTCACCAGGGAGGCGGCTATGAGCCCTGCCTCTATGAGGATGGTAGCCTTCTCGGCGCGGTGGAGTGTGCGCAGGGTCTTCTTCTCACCCGAGTGCGTCAGGTGGAGGACGAGCGAGAGCCACGAGAGGGCTGTGGAGAGTCCTGAGGTCAGGAACGTAGGTCCCATGAACAGCCAGTTGCGCGCCCACAGGGGGACCGAGGTGGCGGAGATCAGGTTTCCGGTATTGGACCCGACGTTGAGCCCGACAGGCAGTGCCACTATGGAGAGAGCGCGCGCAGGGATGAGCTTTACCAGGCGCACCAGTGGGTTATCTTCTCCGAGCAGTCCATCGTCGGCGGCCTGGCGGGCGGCGATCAGGCCGCTAAGGTTACCGAAGGCGAAGACCGACCAGCTCTGGGTGGACATCGGGGAGCGGAGCTTGAGGATGCGGAGCATGTTGTAGAAGCGCTCGGGACGTCCGAGGTCCCAGATCAAAAGTATCGGGCTCAGCACCATGGTGCCGAGCACCGTGTAGCGGCTGGCGCGGGTGAGCGCTTCGTCTTTGTGACCGAGGATCTGGGTAATGGTGGAGAACAAGTGGACGCCTGCTCCTATCCCGCCGATCCAGAAGTACACCGGGATCTGCCAGGTCCAGTGGGCGTGCTTTATGGGCGGGATGCCGTAGTAATTCTTGTCCCCGCGCCCAGGATCCGTCTCGGGATGGTGCGAGGTCTCGACCTTCCCGTTGCTCTGCCGGACGCCGTCCTGCGTCGTATCGCTCACCTATCTCCCCCTAGTCCCTGAACGCCAGCGCCACCACCGCCCCGAGTACTGCGCCAGCGACCATACTGGCTATGGTTCCTCCCTTGACCTTCTCCTGCGGCAGGTAGGGATGACGGGGAAGGTTGTAGGTCTCGGGTTCGTCCATGAGGATGAACTTCGAGTGGTTGCCCCCGATCCCGCCTGTCCCCCCTACCTCAGGCGTGCCCCAGACGTAGGCCTGGCTGTAGCCCTTGTTGTGAAGCTCCTGTACCCGCTCTTCGGCGATAGCCTTCAGGTCCTCGACCTCACCGAAAATGATGGAGTTGGTCGGGCACGCCTTGGCGCAGGCCGGTTCGAGGCCGTCGCGTTGGCGGTCGTAGCAGAGGGTGCATTTGAAGGCGCGGCCATCGTTCGGGACCTGGGTTATGACGCCGTAAGGACAGGCGGGGACACAGTAGCCGCAGCCGTTGCAGATGTCGGGCTGGATGTAGACGTTGTCGAACTCGTTGCGGATGATGGCGCCTGTCGGGCACGCTTGCTGGCACGGCGCCTCGACGCAGTGCTTGCACACGTCGCTCATGAAAGCCCAGCGTCCCAGGGCGTCGAGCTCGGCCCCGCCGGGCAGCGGTTCCGTCACATCCTCGGCGAGCGCTACGAGGTCCACATCTCCGGTCAAGCGGCGCTTCTTCGGGTTCTCTATGAAGGCGACGTGGCGCCAGGTGGTGCCCGAGAGTTGCTTTGTGTTGTCATAGGAGTCGCCCGTCAGCTCGTAGCCGTCGGCGGGGAGCTGGTTCCACTGCTTGCAGGCAACTTCGCAGGCCTTGCATCCTATACAGACCGTCGTATCGGTCAGGAACCCCGTCGCCACCGGCCCCTCCCTTCCATCGCCTTCCGCCTTACCTCCTCGACCGACGATGCCGGATCTTTGCTTATGCGGAACATCTTGTGCCCGAGGGCGACGCGCTGGGGGGTGAAGATCCTGTCGACCATCCCCGTGCCCATGTTGTAGTAGACGCCCGGCTCGAGAGCCTCCGCGCTCCTTATGGGCTTGAGGTTCTTGCCGGCCGCCTCGGGATGCTTCGAGAGCCAGACCCCGAGGTCCATGAGATCCTGCTGCATCATCTCCCTGCTGCGGCGTTCCCCGACACTCACGCGCGCGCCTTACGGAGCGCCCAGTAGAGGAGTCCCCAGGCCGCGCCGAACACCGCGTGGTCTATTACGGGGAGCAGGACTTTCGGCGTCTTCTGGGTCCAGGGCGCCTTGTGGACGCCGGTTAGCGGCAGCCAGCTCGCCCATCCCACGCCCCAGGCCAGCACCCCGAGCGCCGACCCCACGGAGGCTTCTTCCCCGGGTCCGCCCTTCTCCCTGCGCAGGAGGCCGAAGGACATCCCCGTCCCGGCGCCGTATGCGAAGTGCGCTGCTACGGTCAGAAGGCGCCGGCCCCACGGCGAGAGTTCACCGAGGAGACCGAGTTCCTCGACGCGGTCCACGACCTGCATCGGGGCTGTCTCGAAGACCAGCCCTACCTTTGACCAGGCCTGGCGCAGCCCGGTCAGCACGAGCGTGGCTCCCAGTCCGCTGAGGACTCCTGTCAGGGCCCTGTCTCTTGCGGCCATGCCCCTACACCCGGCCCGCTTCGAGGTTGGCCGTGAAGGCTTTGGCTTCGTGGATGGCGACGTTCGCTTCGAGGGCGACCGGGATCAGGTCGTTGACCACGTCGCCTTTGACCAGGCCGCTGGGACCCCAGTGGTACGGGAGGCCGATAGTGTGAAGCTTCTTTCCCTGGAAGTCGTAGACCGGGATGCGGTCGGAGACCAGGGCCTTGCAATGTATCCTGCCGCGGCTCGTGGAGATGGTCACCCAGCCGGTATTGTTCACGCCCTTCTCGGCGGCCAGCTCGGGGCTGATCTCGCAGAACAACTCGGGCTGCAGCTCGGAGAGCCAGGGGATCCAACGGCTCATCGCCCCGCTGGTGTGATGCTCGGTCAGGCGGTAGGTGGTTACGACGTACGGGAACCTCGGGTCCTCGGGCGGGTTGTACGGGTTGTCCGGCCTGTCCATGAGCCTTACCGCCGGGTCGTACTGGACGTTGTCGTAGAGCAGGTTCGGGACCGGCGACTCGACGGGCTCGTAGTGGACCGGGAGGGGACCGTCGGCCAGGCCCACGGGGGCGAAGAGCCAGCCGAGCCCGTCGCCGTTGACGATGAAAGGTCCGTCTCCGGGTATGGCGTCGTCGCCCCTGGCATCAGGCTCGGGCCTGTAATCCGGCCGCTTGGTCGCCGTGAAGTCGGGGATGTCCTGGCCGACCCACTCGCCCTGCTGCTCGTCCCACCAGACGTACTTTTTCTCTTCGGACCAGGGTCTGCCCTCGGGGTCGGCGGAGGCCCGGTTGTAGAGGATGCGACGGTCTGCGGGCCAGGCCCAGCCCCACTCGTTCGCCGCCGGGGGCTGATCCGTCTGGGGCTTGCGCCTTCTGGCCTGGTTGACGCCGCCTGAGTAGACGCCCGAATAGATCCAACCGCCGCAGGCCGTCGTGCCGTCGTCTTCAAGCTCGGCGAAGCCGCCGACCGGCCGGCCGTCGGCCACGGTGTAGCCGCTGATCTCTTTGAGGATGCTCTCTATGTGTGGCTCCTCGCGTTCGCCCTCGGTCGGATAGTCCCAGGTCATAGCCTTTATGAGCGTGTCGCGCGGCTCTTCGGAGTCCTCGTAGAGTTCCTTGAGCCTGCGCCCCAGATAGAAGACGAACCAGGCGTCGCTCCTGGCATCGCCCGGCGGTTCGACGGCCTTGTCGTGCCACTGCAACATGCGCTGGGTCTGGGTGAAGGAGCCGTCCTTCTCGGCGACGAGAGCAGAGGGGATGAAGAAGACCTCCATTGCGCACTCCTCGGGGTTTACGCCTTCCATCTTCCAGGTGGTGGCTGTCTCTATCTCGTAGGCGTCGAGGACCACGAGCCAGTCCAGGCTCCTCAGGGCATCCTGGGCCAGCTTGACGTGCGGCCCGCCGACCGCGAAGTTCTGCCCGAAGACGAAGCAGCCCTTCACGTCCCCGTCCTTCATGTCGACGATCGTCGGGTAGTAGGAGTAGTCACCGGACAGGCGCGGGAAGTGGTCGAAGACCTCGTCGCCCCTCGCGGGGTCGAAGGCCTCGCCGTACCAGGCCTTGAACAGGCTGGTTATGTATTTGGGGAAGTTGTTCCACCACCCCGTGGAAGCCGTCTGGCTCTCCACGTAGTCGCTCCAGGTGTCGTTGTCCATGTTCACGTCGGGCATCGGCAGGTAGCCGGGAAGGATGTTGTAGAGGGTCGCTATGTCCGTCGAGCCCTGGATCGTCGCGTGCCCGCGCAGGGCCATGATCCCGCCGCCGGGACGTCCTATGTTGCCGAGGAGGAGCTGCAGGATGGCGGCGGTGCGGATGATCTGGACGCCCTTGGAGTGCTGGGTCCAGCCAACGGCGTAGCAGAGCGAGGTCGTCTTCTCGGGCGTCGAGTTCTCGCAGATGGTCTCGGCGACCTCGAGGAAAGCTTCCTGAGGTGTGCCGCAGACCTTCTCGACCATCTCCGGCGTGTATTTGGCGAAGTGGCGCTTGAGGAGTTGGAAGACGCAGCGCTCGTGCTCGAGCGTCGGATCGGTCGGGCGCGGCTCGTCCTCGTTCGGCGCCGACTCCCCGCCGACGCCTTCGCCGATAAGGCGGCCCTGGCTCCCCCCGACGGCGGCGTAGTCTATGGGCGTGCCCTCGTAGCGCCAGCTCGACGGGTCGTATCGCCTACTTTCCTCATCCCAGCCAGAGAACAGGCCCGAGATGCCCGCCTCTTCGAACTCCTCGGTGACGAGGGTCGCGGCGTTGGTGTAGTGGACGACGTAGTCCATGAAGTACCGCTCGTTCTGGATAACGTAGTTGATCAGGCCGCCCAGGAAAGCTATGTCCGTGCCCGGTCTAAGTGGGGCGTAGATGTCGCACAGCGCAGAGGTGCGCGTGAAGCGCGGGTCGACATGGATGAGCTTCGCGCCCCTCTTCTTGGCGATCATCGGGTGCCGGAAGCCTACCGGGTGGGCCTCTGCCATGTTGGAGCCTTCGATCAAGATGCAGTCGGAATTCTGCAGGTCCTGCAGGGTAGTGGTGGCCCCACCCCTACCGTACGTGATGCCCAGACCGGGCACCGTGGAGCTGTGTCATATCCGCGCCTGGTTAGTAATGCGCACGAAGCCCAAAGAGTGGAAGAGCTTGGTTATGAGGTAGTTCTCTTCGTTGTCTATCGTGGCCCCGCCGATCGAGGCGACCGCCGTCGAGCGGCTGAGCTTCTTACCCCTCTCGTCGGTGTCCTGCCAGTTTTCGTCGCGCGTGTTCTTGACCCTATCGGCGATCATGGCGAGCGCCTCTTCTAAGCTGAGGTCCTCCCACTCCGCCGAATACGGCCTGCGGTAGCGGACCTTCGTCCAACGGTAAGGCGAGACGTGCAGCCCGAAGGCCGCAGACCCCTTGGGACAGAGGGTACCGGCGTTTATGGGGCTATCAGGATTTCCCTCTATATCTATGATACGTCCGTCCCGATGGTAGACGAGAGTCGAGCAGCCTACCGCGCAGTAGGGACAGACGCTGACGGTCTTTTCTACTCCCTCATCGAAGATGCGCGAGCGGATGTCACGGGTCGCCGGGCTTACGGGGTGCTCGACCGTCGTGCCGACATGATTCCGGATCTTCTTCCAAAGACCATCTTTCTCCGTGAGCTTGAAGAGCATGCGTGGCCCCTTCTAGGCAAGAATGTCGTTGTCAGAACTCTCCCCTGATTCTAACCTTATTCATTCCCTCACGAAACTATGCTCCCACCCGTCGCGCAACCGTACCAACCACCTGTATATGTAGTCTCGTTCTTGCACCGACACGCTACATCTGGTACTTTGTCCGGAGTGGGTTTCGGGGGAAAGGAGCTAGCCTGGATATCTGAGATGCGCTCCTGCAACGGCAAAGGAAAGTTTGGCGGCGCGGGCGAGTGGGAATAGGAATTATTGAATTTGATCGTCTCCGGCTAACGGGAAAGGAGAGATTCAGCTAATGGCTGACAACAGGGTAGTGGTCTACAAAGGGCCAGGCGAGGTAGCGGTAGAGGACATCGAGTACCCGAAGCTCGAGGTCCCAGAAGAGGTCGCCGATGCGATGGGTATGACCAAGGCAGCCCCGCACGCCGTCATCCTTAGGATCGTCGCCACCAACATCTGTGGCTCCGACCAGCACATGGTGCGCGGGCGGACGACGGCCCCCGTCGGGCAGACTCTGGGGCATGAGATCACGGGCGAGGTCATCGAGAAGGGCAACGACGTCCAGTTCATCGACGAAGGCGATATCTGCTCGGTGCCCTTCAACATCGCCTGCGGGCGCTGCAGGAACTGCAAAGAGCGCAAGACAGGCGTCTGCCTGAACGTAAACCCGGCTCGCGCGGGCTCTGCCTACGGGTATGTGGACATGGGCGGCTGGACCGGCGGGCAGGCCGAGTACGTCATGGTGCCTTTCGCCGACTTCAACTTGCTCAAGTTCCCGGATAGGGATCAGGCGCTGGAGAAGATTCTTGACCTCACCATGCTCTCGGACATCTTCCCAACCGGCTACCACGGCGCCTACACGGCCCAGGTCACGACCGGTTCGACAGTCTACGTAGCCGGCGCAGGCCCTGTGGGGCTCGCGGCGGCCTACTCGGCGCAGCTACTCGGCGCGGCCGTCGTCATCGTCGGCGACCTCAACGACGACCGGCTGGCGCAGGCGCGTTCGTTCGGTTGCGAGACCGTCAACGTCGGCGGGGACGCGGAGCTTCCCGACCAGATCGCCGAGATCGTCGGCGAGCCCGAGGTCGACTGCGCGGTCGACGCCGTCGGCTTCGAGGCGTCCGGACGCGGCGGCGAAGAGGCGCCTGCTGTGGTCCTGAACTCCGTCCAAAGCATCACGCGTGCCGGCGGCTCACTCGGCATACCTGGCCTGTACGTGACTGGCGACCCAGGAGCAGCCGATCCGGACGCCCAGGAGGGGACGCTCAAGATCCGGTTCGGACTCGGCTGGGCCAAGAGCCACGCCTTCTTCACCGGCCAGTGTCCGGTCATGAAGTACAACCGCGGCCTGATGATGAGCATCCTGCACGATAAGGCCCACATCGCCGACGCCGTCAACGCCACGGTCGTCACCCTCGACGAGGCCCCCGAAGGCTACAAGGACTTCGACAAGGGCGCGGCCAAGAAGTACGTCCTCAACCCGAACGGCTACATCAACGCGTAGCACCACTGACAACGAGGACGATTCCGAGGGGTCGGATCTCTCCGGCCCCTCTTCCTAACTTCACCGGAGCTCGACGCTATACTTTCGTCGCGATCGATCCGAGAAGGTTGTGGAATGGAAACGGTTGAGAGTCGGGCAGAACAGAGGGTTCTCCTTCGCAACATAAGCTGGGAAACCTACGAGCGGCTGCTTGATGAGCGAGGAGACAGCAGGGTACCGCGGTTGGCCTACGACCGGGGAGACCTGGAGATCATGAGCCCTTCTTCGGAGCACGAGAGTGTAGCTTACTTCGTCGCGCTGCTCGTCGCGGTGCTCGCCGAAGAGATGCGCGTCAACGCGTACGGCGTAGGCTCTACGACCTACAGGCACGGCGATATCGGGCGAGGTTTCGAGCCCGACGCCAGCTTCTACATCAGGAACGAGGAGCGCATCCGCGGCAAGCCCAGGATAGACCTGTCTGTGGACCCGCCACCAGATTGGTTATCGACGTGGACATCACCAGCCCCTCTCTCGACAAGTTCCCGATCTACGCTCGTTTGGGCGTCCACGAGGTCTGGCGCTACGATGGAACCCGTGCCACCATCTTCTTGCTGGAAGAGGGAGAATACGTTGAAGCCGGGGAGAGCGTAGCTTTGCAGTCGCTCACAAGCGGCGATCTTACCCACTTCGTCGAAGAGAGCACCTCGCTAGGAAGCACGGACTGGCTTCGCAGGGTAAGGGAGTGGGCGCGGGGCAACGTCACCGGCTGAAGCAGCCCGGTCCCCGTTTCCTGTCTCCGGTACGCTATAGAATTACGACGTGAGCGTCGAAAAGAGTATTCGATGGAAACGGTAAAGACTCCGGCGGAGCAGAGGGTGGTTCTTCATAACATAGGTTGGAACACCTACGAACGTCTGCTCGCCGACCATGAGAACAATAGCGCGCCGCGTTTTACTTACGATCGGGGAGAGCTGGAGATAATGAGCCCGTCACCCGAACATGAGAAGTTCAACCGACGCATAGCACAACTCGTGTTGGCCGTGGCCGAGGAGCTAGACATCGAAGCCGAAGATCTCGGCTCGACGACCTTCAGGCGCGAAGACCTAGAGCGCGGCTTCGAACCCGACTCCTGCTTCTACATCCAGAACGAGGAGCAGGTTCGTGGCAAGGAACGCATAGATCTGGCCGTCGACCCGCCACCGGACCTGGTGATCGAGATAGATATCACCAGTCCTTCCTTTAACAAGCTCCCCATCTACGCCCAGATAGGCGTCCCCGAGGTCTGGCGCTACAATGGAGAACGGATGACGATCCTGATTCTCGAAGGCTCCGACTACGCAGAGACAACCGAGAGCATCGTCCTCCCGCCCGTCACGAACGGCGTTCTCACCGACTTCGTCGAGAAGAGCAAGACCACCAGGCGCACGGTCTGGCTCCAGAGGGTGCGCAACTGGGCGCATAAGCGTAGCGAGCCTGGCGCCGTAAGGTAGTCTCGACCGGAACAGAGCCCGCTTTGTTCTTGGACGCTCAACGCACGAAGCCTGCGACGTGATCCTCGAACTTCTTGCTAAGCACGTCGAACCGCCCGATCCACTCCTCCGCTTCCTCGCTCAGCCTGCCGTAGACCCGCACGTCCAGAGGCTTGACGGTGGCGAAGAACCTCTCGAACTCCTCCCACCCCGAGATCATCTCGATGTGATCGATCATGCGATCCCGATCCGAGAAGGTGAGGATCGCGCCCGCTTCGGTTGATTCCGGGCTACCGTAGAAGTGGACCGCGATCAGTTCCTGAACCCCTTCCGCTTCGAGTCTTCGGGAGGCGGCCTCGATGGCGTCCGCGAACTCCTCGAAGGGTCGGGTCAGCTCCAGCACCTCGACGAGGGTGACGTACTCTCTTGCCGGTGATTTCATGCGGGTTCCCTATCCACAGAACGAGGGCGAAGCTGAACAGGGCGGCGCTCTCTTCGCACAGCCGCATCGTCAATTCCATGCTCTCCAGTCCGTACGAGACGGCGGCTCTGACGTAGATCGCTCTTGCCCGTACGTCGGCGCTAAGAACGTCGTCTCTCTCCAACATCGCTTCGGCGTAGCGACGCCCCTCGCCCTGATACCCGTGGTACCACCAGAACAGCCACATCACCCACGCGAACTGCACGGCGGTCTCCGTTTCGCCCTCTTCTAGCAACCATCGCATGGCGGCACGCAGGTTGTCGTGCTCCCTCTCCAGGCGCGCCAGCCACACCACCTGCTGGCGCCTCTTGAGTTCAGGCTCCGCCTGTTCGGCCAGTCCGAGGAAGGACTTGGCGTGCCTAAGCCGTAACTCTCCCGCTTCGCCGGACTCCTCTAGCTTCTCCTGTCCGTGTTGCCTGACCATCTCAAGGAGCCGGTAGCGCGCCTCCTCCCCATCCCGCTCGGTGACCAACACCAACGACTTCCACCAGATCCGAGAGCACTTCCAGCACGGCGTCTTCTTCGATGTCCCCTCCCGCGCAAACCTCCTCGGCCGCTTCCAGGGTGAAGCCCCCGGCGAACACCGACAGACGCCGGAAGAGGGCGCGCTCCTTCTCACCAAGCAGCTCGTGGCTCCATTCGAGGGTCGCCTCAAGGGTCTTCTGGCGGGGGTCCGCCGTACGGCTTTCGCTCTTCAGCAGCCGGAAGCTGTCGGCCAGGCGCGAGGAGATCTGCTCCACGGAGAGCACCCTCGTCCTCGCCGCCGCGAGCTCTATGGCAAGTGGGATGCCATCCAGGTTTCGGCACAGCCGCGCGACAGCCGAGGCGTTCCGCCCGGTGAGCTCGAAGCTCGGGCTTGCGTATCTGGCCCGTTCGACGAATAGACGGATGGCCTCGTAGCGCTCCAACTCTTCTGGGGGAGGGGGATGACCGGAATCCGGCAAGGATAGTGGTGGCACTAAAAGGACCGTCTCGCCCGCGACCCCCAATGCCTCGCGGCTGGTCGCGAGGACGCGTAGGTTCGAGCAGGAGTGCGGCAGGGCGTCGGCGAGCCGGGCGCAAGCCTCTATGAGGTGCTCGCAGTTGTCCAGGATCAGGAGCGTCTCCCTGGATGCAAGATGGTCCGCGAGCGTCTCGCCCAAGGAGCGACCCGGTTGCTCGCGCACCTCCAGGACCGAGGCCACCGCCTGCCCCACGAGCTCCGGATCTGAGAGTGAGGCGAGGGCCACCCACCACACCCCGTCCTCGAACTCCCCCACCGCCAGGGCGAGGCGCGTCTTGCCCGAGCCACCCGGTCCGGTGAGCGTCAAGAGGCGATGATGGTCCAGCAGCCTCTTGGCCTGGGCAGTCTCTCGCTCGCGTCCGATCAAGCTACTCAGGTGGAGCGGCAGGTTGTCGTTGGGGCTCGTGCGCCCGGGCGTCATTGGGAACTCTACCGACTCACCAAGGTCAACTGCGGTGTTCCTCCGAGACAGCTCTGGCGTCTCCGGCATCTCAGACAACGCTCCTGAATCTTATGCCGATCGCAACCTCAGGGATGCCGCCGGTGATCCTCTACCCGACAGGAACCGCCTAGCACCTATTGCAAGTATAACAATCGTTACTCACACGGGTAAGCACGGAGGAGATGCTTCACCCCAGCAAGATAGCCATTACGGGGCTGAGGGACCCGGCTCCCCACGCCTGACGCTGTAGCCGATCTCTTGTAGCTGCGCGAGCAGCCAGAGCTCGGCCGCCTCTGCGTCCCCGCCAACGTACCCTAGCGGGACGCTCATCTTCTGCTCCCCGTAGGGACCGGCGAAGTGGATGAGGATGCTCGTCTCGTCCCTGGCCACGGTCGCCTCGGGATAGCGAGCGACGTTCGGGAGGCCCATCAATCTCAATCTGGTTGCCCGATCCGCTCGTTCATCGTCCATGCATGCTAACACGCTGCCGCTGATACACTCTAAGTAAGACCGGACCAGGAGAGGCCGATGCTGGAGAAGACCTCGGACAGAGTCAGGCGCGGGAGCAAGACGAAGACGCGGGTACGGGTCGTGGAGGACGGTCGGATGCGCGTGCGGCCCGACACGCTAGCGACAGAGGAGCCGATGGAGATAAGGCTCCTGGCCGGGCAGACGACGCAGACCGTCGCCGTTACGATGCGCACCCCAGGGGCTGACTTCGAGCTCGCTGCGGGATTCCTGTACGGAGAAGGCATCATTGACTCTCCCGACGACGTTCGGAAGATCAGTTACTGCGTAGACTCCGACCTCGACGCCGAGCAAAGGTACAACATCGTGAACGTCGAGCTGCGCGGCGGGCGTGAGTTCGACCTCAGGCCGCTGGAGAGGCACTTCTACACAACGAGCGCCTGTGGCGTGTGCGGCAAGGCCAGCCTGGAGCAGTTGGAACTGCGCGGCTGCCCGGTGATGACCGCCGGTCCCGAGGTTTCGGCTGAGGTCCTCACCACCCTGCCCGAGAAGCTGAGGGCGGCGCAGGGGCTCTTCGACGCGACGGGCGGCCTGCATGCTGCGGCCCTCTTCGACGAGGAAGGTGAGCTTATCGCGCTGCGGGAAGACGTAGGAAGGCACAACGCGATGGACAAGCTCGTCGGGTGGGCGCTCCTGGAGGGCAGGCTGCCGCTCACGGATCACATCGTCATGGTCAGCGGCCGGAGCAGCTTCGAGATCCTGCAGAAGTCCCTGGCCGCCGGGGCCCCCGTAGTGTGCGCTATCTCGGCCCCCAGCAGCCTCGCCGTCGATGTGGCCAGGCAGTTCGGCATGACGCTGGTCGGCTTCCTGCGCGACTGTAGATTCAACGTCTATGCCGGAAGCGAGCGCATCCGGATCTAGGATAGGTTACACAGGGGTGCGGCGAGGGCGGTTCGCGAACCGCCCCCACAGGCAGACCGCTCCAGAGGTCGCTACCCCGTGAACAGGGCGACGACACCCAAAAGCGTCTGGTAGATGCCCCAGGCGAGCGGTATCAGGACCATGGCCCACAGCACGACGACAAGGATCGTGCTCGAGGAGGAGGTTTGTCCTCCGTTCTCCTGGCGCGCTTCTTCGCTCATGGTGTTCCTCCTACGATTCGCTGCCGGCGGCCCTGCCGGAGGCGGTGGATTCCTTCTCGGGCTCACCTTCCGGCCCAGGCTCCATGTAGAACCTCGGATCTACGGGTCGGACCAGCAGGTTGGCGACGAAGCCAACCGCCAGCACTCCGACCATGATGTACAGGGAGAGCGTGTACAGGTCGGCCCCTGTGCGCCCGTTGGCAATCTGGTAGTCGGCGATGGCGTTGATGATCAGCGGCCCCGCGACGCCGGCGGCCGACCACGCCGTGAGGAGCCTCCCGTGTATGGCCCCCACCTGCGCGACACCGAACAAGTCCTTGAGGTAGGCCGGTACCGTGGCAAACCCGCCGCCATAGAAGCTCAGGATCACCATGGTCACCAGTAGGAACAGCACTAGCGAGGCCGCCCCGAAGGCGGCCAGCACGAAGTAAAGGACCACGCCAACGCCAAGGTACACCATGTAGATGGGCTTGCGTCCGATGTAGTCCGAGGTCGAGGACCAGCCTATCCGTCCGGCCATGTTGGCTAGTGACAGCAGCCCGACGAAGCCCGCCGCAGCGGCGGGCGTAATGCCGGAGAAGAAGTCCTGGATCATCGGCGAAGCCTGCTCCAGAACGCCGATCCCAGCCGTCACGTTGCAGAAGAGCACCGTCCACAACATCCAGAACTGCGGCGTGCGGATCGAGCTGCTCGCCGACACGTCGGCGGTGGTCTGCAGGTCGCTTGTCTCCTCCTCGGTGGGAGGAGTCCAGCCCTCGGGCTGCCAATCCTCCGGGGGCAGGCGCACCACGAACGCGCCGATCATCATCGAGACCAGGTACAAGGCCCCCAGCGTCAGGAACGAGGGCACGATCGCATCCACCGGGTTGCTGGCGTAGGTTTCGAGCAACGTGCTGGAGAGCGGCGAGGCGATCAGCGCGCCGCCCCCAAAGCCCATGATGGCGAGGCCGGTGGCCAGACCAGGCCTGTCGGGGAACCACTTGATCAACGTCGAGACCGGCGAGATATATCCGATGCCGAGCCCGATACCGCCCACTACCCCGTATCCCAGATAGACGAGCCACAACTGCGTGGTCGCCACACCCAGCGCCCCGATGGCGAACCCACTAGACCAGCACAGGGCGGCGGTGAACATCGCCGCGCGCGGCCCCGCGCGTTCCACCCACGTGCCGAACACCGCGGCCGACAGACCCAGCATCACGATGCTGATGCTGAAGATGATCCCGATCGGCGTCAGGCCCACCCCGAACCGCTCCACCAGCGGGTTCTTGAACACGCTGAAAGCGTAGACCTCGCCTATGCTCAAGTGCACCAACAGCGCCGCCGGCGGTATAAGCCACCTGTTGAAGCCAGGCCCGGCGGTAATCCTCTCCCTAGACAAGAACCCGTTGATGACTGCCCCCTTCTCAGTCTCGATCCCCCGACGTATCTGTGATCGCGGATGTTACGTTGATGCTTTGCGTGTGTCAACCGGCGGCCGTGTTGGGCAAACGCGGCCGTCGAAGTTAGAATGCAAGAACAGAGCAGCTTCGCTACAAGAAGGGTAGGACGAGGGTTATGGCCACAGCGGAGAGAGTACACGAGAATGGCAAGGCCAACGGCGCGCGCGAGCTGACAACGATCTGCGGCTTCTGTGGCGTCGGCTGCGGGTTGTCCGTCAAGGTCGAGGGCGGAGTCATTACCAAAGTCGCCGGAGACAAGGAGAACCCGAGCAGCAAAGGCGAGGCTTGCATCAAGGGCCGCGAGGGCTGGCGCCACCTCTACAGCGACAGGAGGCTGACGCGACCCCTGGTGCGCAAAGACGGCGAGTTGGTTCCTGCTTCCTGGGACGAGGCTCTGGATCTCGTCGCCGGCAAGATGAGCGAGATCAAAGAAGAGCACGGGCCCGACGCTTTCGGACTCTTTAGCTCCTCGCGCTCGACCAACGAGCTCAACTATCTGGCGAGTAGGTTCGTCCGCCAGGTCCTCGGGAACAGCAACATAGACTCATGTAACCGTGCTTGACACGCCGCCAGCGTCACCGGTCTGGTGGCAACGTTTGGAGCGGGCGGAGCAACCACCTCTTACGAGGAGCTCGAGAACACAGACCTCATAATCTGCTGGGGCTCCAACACCATGGAGTGCCACCCCATCATCTACAACCACATGCGCCGCGGCATAAAGAACGGCGCGAAGATGGTCGTGGTGGACCCGCGAAAGATAGATCAGACCAAGAAGGCCGAGAAGTGGCTCGGCCTCAACGTGGGTACGGACATCGCCCTGGCGAACGCGATGGCGAACGTGATCATCGCCGAGGACCTCCACGACAAAGAGTTCATCGAGCGGGCCACGAAAGACTTCGAGGCTTACAGGGATAAGGTCTCCGGCTACACGCCGGAGTACGCCGAGCAGATCACGGGCGTCCCGGCCGATGACATCCGCGAGGTCGCCCGCATGTACGCGACGGCGGATACGGCTGTCCTCAACTGGACCCTGGGCATCACCGAGCACCACAACGGCGCCGATGGCGTGTTCGCGCTCATCGGGTTGGGGCTTCTTACCGGTCACGTCGGCAAGTACGGTAGCGGCCTGAACCCGCTGCGGGGCCAGAACAACGTTCAGGGCGGCGGCGACATGGGGGCACTGCCGGACAAGATGGTCGGTGGCTGGAGGTGGGACGACCCCGAGGCCCACGAGCTATTCGAGGAGGTATGGGGGTCGCCGTTGCCCGAGAAGGTCGGCAAGCACCAGCCCGCCATGATGGACGCCGTGGAACGTGGTGATATCCGCTGCATGTACGTTATCGGGGAGAACCCGGCACAGTCCGACGCCGACGAACACTACCACGACAGGCTCTTCGGCGGCCTCGACCTGCTCGTGGTGCAGGACATCATGATGACCAAGACCGCCCGTATGGCGGACGTGGTTCTGCCCGCGGCCGCGAGCTGGGCCGAGGCCGAGGGCACGGTCGTCAACAGCGAGCGGCGGGTGCAGCGGGTCCACAGGGTGGTAGACCCACCCGGCGAGGCACGCCCGGACGAGTGGATCGTGCAGGACATCGCCAACCGCATGGGTTACGACTGGGGCTTCGAGACGGTCGAAGATGTCTGGGAAGAGATACGCAGGCTAGCACCCAAGTTCTCCGGTATGAGCTACGAGCGGTTGGAGCAGCACGGTGGTATCCAGTGGCCGTGCCTCGACGGTAGCTTCGAAGAGATCTCGGACAACACCCCCAAGGAGCAGCTGGCCGCCAGCACCAGGGGCGCCGAGAATGCCAAGGGTGAGGCGATCACCACCGACGTGGTGGAGAAGCCCCATGTGGGCACCAAATTCCTGCACGCCCACCTCAGGGCCGAGGAGGTCGAGAACCGGGCACCCTTCACCCCCGTGGACCACGAGGGACCGGTGGAGATGCCCGACGAAGAGTACCCCTTCCAGTTGACGACCGGACGCCGCCTCGCCTTCCACAACACGGGTACCATGACCCAGGACTACAAGAAGGTCAAAGACCCAGAAGAGCTGCTGGAGATCTGCGAGGAAGATGCCGAAGGGCACGGCATCGAAGATGGCGACATGGTGCGGGTCAGCTCCCGGCGCGGGACCGTCGAAGCGGTGAAGGCCCGTGTCACCGACAGGGTGAGGCCAGGGCTTCTATTCATGGGCTACAGCTTCCCGGATCAGGTCCCGACCAACGTCCTCACCATCAACGCCGTCGACCCGCAGTCCGGAACGGCCGAGCTAAAAGCCTGCGCGGTGAGCATAGAGAAAGCTTAGGCAATCTTCTCGGGCGCGGCAAGACCCTCCTTCTCGAAGGAGGGTCTTGCCGCGCCAGCTATTCAAGAGTCTTCTGATAACGGCGTCCAGAGACGCGTTCCGAGGAAGTCTTGCAACTTTTCGTTCATATATGTGTGACCGTGTATAAGGCATGCAATATAGTGCGCCGCAAGAGGGCAGGGAAAATCCGGTGAAAGGAGATTCGTGGAGAGGCACGAGGAGTGGGTCCGCATCGAGCGGACGTCGGCGTTCAGGGAGCTGACACAGAAGCGAAAGGCATTCATTTTACCGGCGACGATCTTCTTCTTTGTCTTCTACTTCGGTTTGCCGTTTCTGACGGCGTTCACCACGGTGTTGGACGTGAACGTCATCGGGGCGATAAACCTGGCTTGGATCTACGCTTTCGCGCAGTTCGCGATGACCTGGATCCTCATGCACCTCTACGTCAGCCGGGCCAACGGGTGGGACGATCTGGTAGACCGTGCCAGGCACGAAGCCTCGGAGGTCGATGAGGGTGGTAGGACCGACGGAACGGGGGGGTCGGAGTGAGCGACCAGGCAATATCCATCATCTTCTTCGTCCTGATCATCGCGCTGACGCTCGGCATCACCGCCTGGGCGTCGCGCCAGAACAAATCAACCAGCGACCACTACGTGGCGGGCGGCGGGATCAAGGGCTGGCAGAACGGCCTCGCCATCTCCGGCGACTACCTCTCGGCGGCGTCTTTCCTGGGGATCGCGGGGGCCATCTCGCTCACCGGCTTCTCGGGTTTCTATCTCTCGATAGGCTTCCTCGTGGCCTACCTGGTGGTGCTGCTGCTGGTGGCCGAACCCTTGAGAAATTTGGGCAAGTACACGCTTGCAGACATGCTGGCTAGCCGGTTCAACAAGCCGAGCGTGCGTTCGGCGGCGGCGCTCTCGACCATAGCGATCAGCATGTTCTACATGATCGCCCAGCTCAACGGCGCGGGGGCGCTTATCGAGCTGCTGCTCGGCCTGGACTACGTCCTCTCGGTCATCATCATCGGCATCCTGATGACGGTCTACATCGTGGCCGGCGGCATGGTGGCGACGACCTGGATCCAGATAGTCAAGGCCGTGCTGCTCATCGCCGGCACCCTGACCCTGTCCCTCTTCGTGCTCGCCCAGCCGAGCATCGGCTTCAACCCGGTCAACCTCTTCAACGAGGTTAGCTCGCAGATAGGCTCGGACATGGTGAAGCCGCCGCCCCCGACCGATCTCGTCGCCGGGCTCGACGTGATCTCGCTCAACATCGCCCTCGTGCTCGGTACGGCGGGGCTGCCGCACATCTTGATCCGGTTCCTGACGGTGCCTGACGCCAAGACGGCCCGGTCCTCGATCGTCACTGCGACCTGGATCATAGGGCTGTTCTACCTGCTGACACCTGTCCTGGGCTACGGCGCGGCGCTCTTCGTCGGCCAGAACGCCATCGCGCAGCAGAACCCGGCGGGGAACACGGCCGCCCCGCAGCTCGCCGAAGCGCTCGGCGGCCCCATCTTCTTCGCCTTCATCTCGGCGGTCGCCTTCGCCACCATCGTGGCTGTGGTGGCCGGGCTCGTCGTGGCGGGCTCCAGCGCCTTCGCCCACGACTTCTACACCAACGTGATCCGGGGCGGCAACGCTTCGGAGCAAGAGCAGTTCCGTGCGGCGCGCTTCACGGCCGTGGGGATCTCCGTGGCGGCGATACTCCTGGCGATACCGGCGCAGAATCTAAACGTGGCGTTCCTGGTCGCGCTCGCGTTCGCCGTCGCGGCGAGCGCCAACGTGCCGGTGATCCTGCTGACGATCTTCTGGAGGCGGTTCAACACCACAGGGGCGGTGACGGGCATCCTGGTCGGCCTGATCTCCTGCGTCGTCCTGATCATCCTGAGCCCCAACGTGATGACCGGGCCGAACCCGGAGCCTCCGTTGACCCCGATCATCCCCATTGACCCCATCTTCCCGTTTGTGTACCCGGCGCTGTTCTCGGTTCCTCTGGGCATCCTGGGCTGCATCCTGGGCACGCTCGTGGGTGGGCGCGGCGCCGAGCGCGAACGCGAGCAGGGTCTCCAGACCGATTACGATGAGATCTACGTCCGCTCCCTCACCGGCATCTCGAACATAGAACAAGAGCTCCAGGAGTCCGCCCCGGCCGAAGAACCACGCACCACGTAATCTCGGAGCCACGGAGCGCGAACGGAGCCCCCACCCATACCGGCGGGGGCTCTTGTTCTACCCGCAAGGGTACGTAAACTGAGGACGCATTTGGAGATAACCATCCGTCACTCGGAGCCTGAGGACTACGAGGCGCTACGCCGCATCTTCAGCGGCCCAAAGGCGATAGCGGGTACTTTGCAAATGCCCCTCCCTTCGGCAGAGACGTGGCGCAAACGTCTCTCGGAGCCACCGGAGGGGTTGTATTCGCTGGTGGCCTGCGTGGAGGACGAAGTGGTAGGGAGCCTCGGCCTGGAGACCTCCCCCACCCGCTGGCGCATGCGTCACGTTGGCGGCATCGGGATGGCCGTGCGTGACGACTGGCAGGGCAAGGGCGTCGGGACGGCGTTGATGGAGGCGGCGCTCGACCTCACGGATAACTGGCTAAACCTCACGCGCATCGAGCTGAGCGTCTACGTGGACAACGCCCCCGCGATCGCCCTGTATGAGAAGTTCGGGTTCGAAGTCGAGGGCACACACCGCCGCTTTGCTTTCAGAAAGGGCGAGTACGTGGACGCCTACTCCATGGCCCGCCTCAAGCCCTGAGCACGCTGTCAGACCCCTGAACCTGTATTGCCCTCTAGTGGAGGGCCGCTAGGCCAGGCTCGCGTTTAGCTGGATGTCCACGTTGCCGCGCAGGGTCTCCCTATCTCTCGCCCCGCTCGCGCGTGGCCGCCTCTTCCAGCTTGCTCATGTAGATCTCCTCGGGCTCCGGTACCCCTATATGAATGTTTTCGCTGCTTGTCACTTCACCGAGGAGGACGGCCGTCTGGCTCAGCGATGCCTCCATATCGAAGTCGTTGAAGCTGGAGATGCAGTCCCTGGGAACAATGACGTTGAACCACCGCATGGCTGCGCTGGACGCCGTGTAATGGACACAGATGTTGGCGACCGTGCCACAGATGATGAGCGTATGCACGTCCCACAGGCGCAGCATGTGCTCAAGTCCCGTTCCGTAGAAGGCATCGTAGCGCGGCTTGCGTATAGTCGCCTCGTCTTCGTTAGGGGCGAGTCCGTCGACAACCTGCCAGCCCCAACTCCCCTCGCGGCAATGCTCGCCCCAGATCTCCCACTCCGGGTCGCCGTCGTTGTGAGTGTCCTGGACGAAGACCACCTTCATGCCGGACTCCCGCGCCAGCTCCAGCAGGTTCCGTATAGCCGGTATCGTTTCCTCTGCGCCGGGGACGACCAGCGTGCCACCCTCCGTCACGAAATCGTTCTGCATGTCCCCTATGATCAAAGCCGTCCGGCTCGGGTCTACGCGAACGCCATCCTGTACCTCGTACTCAGGGACTTTCACTGTGTGTGCCACTCGAACCTCCTCAAATCACAGACTTGCATCTAGTGTACCGCTTGGAATGTTCCAGGCTACAGGTATCAGGTCCATTCTGGGAACAGAGCCGGACTAGCGGGCGATGCTCAATCGTGGTGGACGGGGCTCTTGCCCCGCCGCAACACAGGTACTACCTCTCCGATCACGAGGGCGGAGAGGATCATGAGCGCGCCGAGGATCTGGACCGCCACCAGCCTGTCCCCCGCGAGCCAGTACCCAAAGAGCGCGGCGAAGACGGGTTCCATGGTCAGGATGATCGCGGTCCGCGCCGCCGGGATGTGCTGCTGCACCGTGGTCTGCACCAGGAAAGCGCCGGCCGATGCCAAGAGTCCGGTCACGAGCAGCGCGAACCATACTTCGGGCGTCGGCAAGGAGACGGGAGCGAAGAACGGCCACACTATGACGAAGAGCAGCGCTATGGAGAGGATCTGGGCCAGCGTAAGCGCACCCGCGTCGTAGGAAGCGGCATAGCGGGAGAGGAGCGCGATGTGCAGACCGAGCGCCGCCGCGCACAGGAGCGTCAGGAGGTCTCCCCAGTTCGCGCCCTCGGGCCCGCCACCGGCTAGCAAGACCATCCCGAGTAGGCTCAAAGCGACGGCCAGTACGACCTGCCGCGAGACGTTGGCCCCGAACAGGAACCGGTCGGCGAGCGGCGCGAAGACGACGAAGAGACCCGTGATGAGGCCCGAGTTTGTCGGCGTCGTGAAGAGCAGGCCTGTCGTCTGAAAAAGATAGCCGGCGGCGAGCACCACGCCGATGCCGCCACCGACGATCAGCGACCGGCGCGTGAGCTTCATAGCGTAGATGGGGGCCAGCGCGGCACCGGCCAGTGCGAAGCGGACCGCCAGGAACGGGATTACGCCGTAGACGGAGATCGCATCCTGAACCACGACAAACGTCCAGCCCCAAACGGCCGTAGTAGCGACGAGCAGAAGGGTGTAGATCAGACGCACAGGCGCCCATTCTACCTACAAACGAGCGGAGATGTCGGCCCTCGCGAAGCGCGGGTCGTCTCCCCTGAAGCTATCAGGGTTGGTCCCGCGCGCGAGCGCAAGATGGTAGGCAAAGAGCTGTAACGGCACGAGACAGGTAAGGGCGCTGAACGGCTCGGGTACTTCGGGCACCCGCAGCACGCCTGCGGCGGCCGGACGGCCCTCGGTCGTGTCGTCGCCGAAGATCACGTACGGAGCTCCCACTTCTTCTACCAGCTCTGCCACCTCCAGGGTACGTTCCCTGGCGGCGCCCGAAGGGGCTATGAGGACGAACAGGTCGTCCGCCTCGACGCACTGGAAGGGGCCGTGCAGCATCGTCTCCGTCGGCATGCCCTCGGCCTGGAGGTAGGAGGTCTCTTTGATCTTTAGCGCCGTCTCGGTGGCCGTTACCGCGCTCGGCCCCCCGCCGAGAAGCCAGATCCTGCGCCGTCCGACATGCTCGCGCGCGAACGCAGCCACTTCTCCTTCTGTACCGAGCGCCGCCCGCAGCGCACCGGGAAGCTCCTCCCGCAGGAGTCCATAGGGCAGCGTGGCCGAGCCGGTCCTGTGGTATCCGACCCTGCCAGCGAGAAGCGCGAGCAAGGCCACGGCTGTCGTGTAGCTGACGGTGTGGGCGGGGGAGCTCTCCTGAGCCACCGTCCGGAACACGGCGTCGGCCCGCCCTTCACCGGAGCCTGCTTCGCCCGTTATGAGGGCCGTCGGGCAGCCCTTCTCCCTGGCTTGCTCCAGCGCGAGGGCCGTGTAGCGTTTGGCCCCGCGGTGGCTCACAGCGACGACGCAGTCCTCCCGGCGCAACTCCGGCCCGTAGAGCGCGAGGTCGAAGGAGTGGAACGCACGGACGTCGGGCCCGCCGCCGTAGGATCGCATCAGGTGCTCACCGACCAGGGATGCGTGGTGTGAGGTTCCGATACCCGCCAGGAAAACCCTCTCGCAGAGAGATACTCGAGTCGCGAACTCGTCGATCGCGCTTTCGTTGCGCTCGAGGACCCGGATCAGCGCCTCGGGTTGGGCCAGGATCGCCTCGTGCATGTGGTAGGGATGCGAGGTTCGTAGTTCGGTCGTCATGCGAGCTCCTCTCCAGATAGCCGAACGTTGTTTTTCAGCCCTGGGTTATCGGTATGTATCCGGGCTGCGACGAGACGCGCTCCAGCCACGCGCTGACCGCCGGGAAGCCTTCGAGATCGAAGCCCCCCTCATCCGCGACGTGGGTGTAGGCGTAGAGGGCGACGTCCGCTACCGAGTAACGCCCCCCGACGAAGAACAGCCTGCCTTCCAGGTGCTCCTCCATGACCCCGAGAGCGTCGTAGCCCAGCTTTTGTTTGACCTCGAGGGCACCCAGGCGTTCTTCGGTCATCTCCGTGTGGAAGACGTGGAGCCAGGCGCGGGCCACGGCGATGTTTGGCTCGTGGTTGTACTGCTCGAAGAACATCCACCTCAGCGCCTGCGCCCTGTCAAACCGGTCGTCAGGCAAAAACGGGGTGCCTTCCGCAAGGTAGAACAGGATCGCATTTGATTCCGGCAGGAACTCTCCCGTTTCGGTCTCCAGCACGGGGATGCGCCCGTTAGCGTTGACGTTTTCGAGGAACTCGGGCGTTCGCGTCTCGCCCTCGGTTATGTCGTACTCGATCCGCTCGAAGGGGATGCCGAGTTGCGCCATCAACAGTCTTACCTTGTAGCCGTTCCCCGAAGGCAGGTGGTCGTGTAGACGCATGGTCATCCGGCCTCACCGCCTTCAGGGCCGTAGAAGACGACCCACACCGCAAGGTCGTCCGTGAAGTCCTCGAAGCGGTGCTCGACGCCGGCAGGCACGAACAAGACGTCGCCGGGGCCGAAGGGATCGCGCTCCGGCCCGTTGACGAACGTCCCGCTCCCGCTGACGACCACGTACAGCTCGTCGCGGGTATGCGGCTTCTGCGGGTCGGTGCCGCGGGGCGCGTAGATCTCGACCTCCATGCTCCCGTGTCCGAGCACCTCCGCGAACCGCTCTCCCTCGGGGCCGGGTAACCGCCCCATCGCCTCGGCGACCGTCGCCCTGCGTCGTCCTGCCGCTGTTCCGCCTTCGCTCATGTGGCCTCCTCTTTTCGGATGGCGTCGATGCGCCGGCTTAGGTTTTCCCTGACCTCTGGCCACTCGTCGTCGACGATGCTGTAGTAGGCGGAGTCGCGACGTTCGCCGTCGCGCACGAGCATGTGCTTGCGGAAGATGCCCTCGAACCGAGCCGGGAGGGCCGCCAGGGCTGCACGCGAACGCTCGTTGCGGGAGTCGGTCTTGAACTCGACGCGCAAGCACCCCAAGCGCCCGAAGGCGTGATCGAGCATCAGGAGCTTGGCCTCGACGTTGGCGCCCGTCTGCCAGCGTGCTGGCGCGAGCCAGGTCCATCCTATCTCCAGCCCCCGGTGCTCGGGACGGAGGGCGAGATAACGGGTGCTGCCAACAGGCTCCCCTGTGGCTACGTTCACGGTGGCGAAGGCGGCCTCCGTCCCTGCCGAAGAAGCAGCCAGGGCATCCCCGAGCCAGGAGCGAAAACTCTCGCGGGACCCACTAGGATCATAGGGCATCCAACGCCAGATCCTCCCATCCTGGGCGACCTCGAAGAGCCCCTCCTCGTGGCGATGCGCCAGCGGCTCCAGACGTACGATCTCCCCTTCCATCACGCTCGCCAGGTTCTTCCACATGTTCGTTACCCCTCGCTCGGGAACCGTCAGAAGATATAGTAGCGGAAGATGCATAGGTTTCAGGCATCAGGCATCAGGTATCAGGGAAAAGTGGTACGCGGAAATCAACCGTCGAAAACGCTACCATCGGTGGCGGCGATGGTCTCGCAGGGAGAAGGTTATGCGGGACCTGAAACCTGTAACTTGAAGCCTAAACGAGGAGAGCGTAGTGGATCACAGGACTTCCGGCGTGGCGATGTCGTACAGGGACCTCGGGGAGGGTGATCCCCTCGTCCTGCTCCACGCTTTCCCGCTCAACGGCAGGATGTTCGAGCCCCAGATGGGGGCCTTCTCGGGGAGCCACCGGGTCGTCGCGCCGGATTACCCCGGATTCGGGCGTTCTCCCCGTACTCCGGCCCAGCCCGACGTCCATTACTATGCAGAAGGAGTACGCGGCCTCCTCGACAGGCTGCATCTGGAACGCGTGATCCTCGGCGGCGTCTCCATGGGCGGCTACGTCGCCTTCGAGTGCATGAGGCTCTTTCCCGAGAGGGTGAGGGCCCTGATCCTCGCCAACACCCGTGCCGAACCCGACTCCGAGGAGATAAGGGAGACCCGCAACGAGACGGCCCTCAGGGTCGCCGAGGAGGGGGTCGGGGTCCTCGTAGAACTCCAGATGGAACGCCTCCTCGCCCCGGACACCTTACGGAACGACGAGGAGCTTGTGGAGAACGTGCGGGCCATGATCTTCGAGAACTCCCCCGACGGCGTCGTCGCCGCCCTCGGCGCCATGCGGGAGCGCCCGGACTCTACCCCGCTCCTCGGAAAGATCGGCGTTCCGACCCTGGTCGTCGGCGGGGAGGAAGATGGCATCTCCTCCCCCGAGGTCATGGGCGCCATGGCAGCGAAGATACCCGAAGCCCGCCACGTGACCATTCCCCGGGTCGGCCACCTATCTAACCTCGAAGCCCCCGAGAAGTTCGACGCTGTCCTCGCGGATTTCCTGCAGAGCATCGGCTAGATACAGGTCCTACCTCTGGAGTAGAGGTAGGGCAGGGTTTGGAGCCGGGGTGCGTTCGGGTAGAATCGCTGTTCGTGGCCACCGTCGTGCACATTTCGGACTTACACTTCGGGCGTCCCGCGGTCGCCGAACGCCTCGACGCCCTGAAGGGGTATGTTGAAATGATCCAACCAGACGCCGTGGCCATCTCCGGCGACCTGACGCAGCGCTGCACGAACGGGGAGTTTTCGAACGCCCGCGCCTACCTGGACTCCCTCGGGAAGATAGCACCCTACACCGTCGTCCCCGGCAACCACGACATCCGCTGGCTCGGGGCGGTGGCCCGCAACCTGGGACTCGCCGGTCTCTTCAGGGAGCAGGCCCATAAGTTCAAGTACTCCAGGTACGTCAGGCACATCTCGGAAGACCTGAGCCCTTCTCTGGAGGTACCAGGGGTGGTCATCGCGGGTGTAAACACGGCCCACGGCATCACGCGGGGTTCGATCACCCGCCGCTTGCGGGACCTCGGCGTTATAGGCCAGGTCAGGCACGCCGACGTGATGCGTGTGAGGGGGATCTTCGAGCACGCCGCCCCCACCTCGGCCCGCATCGTGATGATGCACCACAACCCCATAAGGGGCGAGCAATCAGGCCGCCACGGCCTCGCCAATACGGAGCAAGCCCTCCACGCCTTCGCCGATCTCGGTACCGAGTTGATCCTCTGCGGGCACGATCACCAGGACGCCATCCACACCATCGAGAGGGGCGCCCACGGTCTGGTCATCTCGACCGCGGGGACCATCTCGAATCGGATCCGTCCCGGACGCGCATCTAGCTTCAACGTCGTCGAGATAGAAGACCACGAGATCCACATAACTGCCCATACCTGGCGCCAGGGAAGCGGCTTCATACCCTCGGAAGACCGCGCTTTTCCACGCCGCACGGCCTCCAGGCGGGCTTGAAAATGCCCCGACGATATAATCTGCCGCGACACCGCCCACCTTCACGGAAGGGACATGAGACATGTGGAGCAGACTGACCCGTGGCGGCGACGGACTGCCCCGGGAGAAGGTTGACGCCATAGTCCGCCTTATAGACCGGTATCTGGCCGAAGAGGCTAGCCTGCGCAACCTCCAGTCCGACAAACAAACCATCCACCCCCGCGACCTCCCGCCCGACAAACGCGAGGCCCTGATCGAAGAGGTCTTCGAGATCCTCAAAGATGCCCGTAGGTAGGCGAGGTTCGCGGTGGCCCGCGAACCTCGCCGCTGTCAGCATTCAGCGGTCAGCTTTTTGGGTCGTTAGTCGACGCTCGGAGGACCCTGTTCTATGCGGCGGCGCAGGTCGTCCGGCTCGTTGGGAGGCATCCAGGGGGATTCGATCCACCAGGTGGCCCCTGCCTGCGCGAAGGGACGCACGATGGAGGCGGCCCGACCCGGGTCTTCACCGGGCGTCTGTCCCTCCCAAATGATGTCGAAGGTGCCGTCGTCTTCTCTGTTCTCTCTGACGTAATCCCTGATCTCACGAATGGTCTCGGGCGTAACGCCCGGCGATTCGGGCCCTCCGCCAACCGCGGCCGCAAGCACCCCGTCGAAGCGTAGCGTCCGCCCCATCGACTTCCTGCTCGGCCACGCTCCTACCACCCATATAGGGATACGCGGCTCCTGGACAGGAGGCGGCGAAAATGTCATCTCCTCGAGCCGGTAGTGCTCGCCCGCGTAAGAGAACGGCTCCCCGCTCCACAACCCGGTCAAGATATCCAGGCTCTCGTCGAGAAGCTGTGCCCTAACCTTCCTGTCGGTCGGTTCACCCACCTTCGAAAAACCACCGTCGTCCAGGGCCCCGAGTCCTACCGGCAATACGAGGCGCCCGTTGGACAAATGGTCGAGGGCGACCGTCTCGCGAGCCAGCTTCCACGGTCTCCTCCTGGCCGGCGGCGTCAGCACGGCCCCGATCCTCACCCTCTCCGTGCGCATCGCCATCCCAGACATCACCACCCATGGATCGTACGTTTCCATGTCCCCGACACAGATGCCGTCCCAGTAGAAAGCGCCGTCCCAACCCGCCTCTTCCACCCCACGGGCGAGTTCCGCGACGGTGCGAGGATCCCCCGTAGGGATCAAGAACCCGTAACGCAACCATACCTCCTCTCCCCGACTCTACACCCCACACGAGTATACGGCCCTGCAGATACACCCCAACCATCGAACGCAGCGAAGACAGGATGCACCACCCCTATACAGGGACCGCTCGCCTTCGCCCCAACGGGCACCTGATCTCGCGCGGCAAAGGTCACGCCGTCGACCACAAGCACCACGGTCATTAGAGCGGTCAGCTATCAGCCTTCAGCTATCAGCAAACAAAAAGCTGACCGCTGAAGGCTGAAAGCTAACTCCTAGCGACGGCGGCGGCGCAGAAGCCAGATCAGGACCAGGAGCACGCCGGCGCCGATGAGCACGGGTTTGGCCCGTTTGAGGATCGCCTCCTGGCTCGCCGCACCGACGTCGAAAGCCTCCGGCTCCTCGCGCTCTTGGCGGGGGGGCTGCTGTTCGGTCCCGGCGGTCGGGGCGCCCGTTGGGGCTTCCGCTGAGCCTGCGACGACGGCTCCTTCGACCGTGCCGCCCGCCATGACGGTCGGGTCTTCGCTGCTTATGACCCTGCCCGCCGTGCCGCCGGCTGCGGCGGCAGGAGGAGCTTCTTCCTGCTGCGCGCCGTCACGCGAGCCGTTCTCCTCACCGGCCGGTTCCGACGTTGCGGCTGCGGCACCTTCCTCGGGACCGCCCGTGATCTCCTCCTCCAGGCATGAGGCGAACTGGTCGAGCATCTTCGTCGCCACGTCCTGGGCGATGCCCCGTCCGAACTGGGCCGCGCGTCCGGTGAGTTTCATATCCGTCTCGACGCTTACCTTGGTGCCTTCGCCTTCTTCTTGCAGGGTCGAGACGATGGTCGCCGAGGCCGTACCCTGGCCGCGCGCGTCACGGCCCGTGGCCTGCAAGACGGCGCGGTGGTTACCCTCGTCGACCTCCTCGAACTTCACGGTGCCCTTGTAGTTGGCCGTTATCGGGCCGATCTTCACCTTCATCGTGCCGTCGTACTCGCCTTCGTCCTTCTCCTCCTGGATGGCCGCCCCAGGGAGACAGGGCGCGATCCTCTCCAGGTTGAGCATGGTGTCCCAGGCCTGCTGGATCGGGGCCGCCACCGTGAACTCGTTGTTGATCTTCATCGTACCTCCTCCTAAGGAACCGTTATCGTACGTCTTCCGGTTACCATTTTCTATCCTCCCGCCATCTTATAGTCGCCCATAGGCCCGCGCATCTCCTCCAGACGCTTCAGATCCTCCCTCGTGTCGATATCCGCGGGGTCTCCCACTTCTTCACAAGGCACCTCGACCACCAACTCGGGATGCCGCCGCTGAACAGAACGCGCCCCCTCATCCCCGGCCAACTCTGCCTCGAGCAGCGGCCACACCTCCCGCGAGAACAGAACGGGATTGCGCCGCTTCCCTCCGTAAGTGGCGACCGCAACCTTTGCTCCCTCCGAGAAAGCAGACACGAGCCGCTCGACGGCCTCAGCCCCGATGAACGGCTGGTCCCCGAGCAAGACAACCGCAGCTTCTCCACCACACGCCCGTAGTCCGGCGAGGACCGACGTGGACTGGCCCCGCTCCCACTCCTCGTTCGCGAGGGTCCTGGCACCATAACGTTCGCAGACCTCGCGCAGTCTTTGTGCGTCCGCGCCGAGGACGACGATAATCTCGTCGACGGGCGCCTCGCGCAGGTTGTGGAGAACCGTCTCTATGATGGGCCGTCCCCCGAGCTCGGCGAGCAGCTTCCCACCCCCGAACCGGCTACCACCACCCGCGGCGAGCACGATCGCCGATACTCCCGACGGTCTCAGCACTAAGAGGCTTCCCGGTGGTGGATGAGCGCCCGCTCGTAGTCCTCAGGGGTATCCACGTCAGGAGGCAACTCGGCGTCGAGTTCGATCTCCTGAACCCTATCCGGGTACGCCTCGATGAGCTTCCAGACCGCTTTGTCTCCGTGCAGACCTCTGAGATCCCCGAACGCATCAAGGGAGAAGACGAAAGGATGGCCGAGGCGACCCCTGTAGGAGCAGACCGCAGCCCACGGCCTTTCGTCTCTCCATTCTGCGAGCGCCAGGTCTATGAACCCAGGCAGCACGCCAGGCTGGTCGCCGAGGAGCAGAAAGAGGGCATCGCAATCGTCTCCGGCGGCGTCGAGACCCGCCAGCAACGAAGAGGCGCATCCCGTGCCGTAGGCCGTATTCTCCACCACCTCCGCGCGGCCGAAGTCGATGGCGCCACGCAACTCGCCCGAGGCGCGGCCAAGCACGACGACGGTCCTGTCGAGTGATGAGGCGTTGGCATTCCCGACGGCCTGGCCGAGAAGGGTGGTATCCCCGAACGGCAGGAGCTGTTTCGGAGCGCCGAAACGGCTGGATCTCCCCGCCCCGAGCACCACGCCGACCACGCTCATCGCAAGGAGACCCTGGTTTCATACTTTTCCGGCCGCTGCTCGAAGGTCCTCCTGCATCCTGCGCAGCAGAAGTAGTAGCGTGTGCCTCCTTGCTCGACGACGTGCCTGGCGGAAGCCATCTCGACCGCCATCCCGCAGACCGGATCCACTGCTGTGTCGGGTTCCCCGGCCGACTCTCTCTCCTGGACCCCCGAGAAGCTCGGACGCGCCTCGGCGCGCAGCGAGGAGATCTCCGCCATGACGGAGAGGGAGATACCTTCCTGGCCGCTCGTGCCCAGCGGCAGCCCGGCAGGGGAGCGCACCACCGCAAGCTCACCCTCCTCGAGCCCACGCGTCCGCAACTCCGAGAGCACCTGCTCGGCCCTCTGAGCGCTCGCGACCAGCCCGACGTACGGCAAGCCCAGCCTTATACCCGCCTCGACGGCGTCCTCGTCAAACTCGCCGAAGGTGGCGACGACCATCCACGAATCCTGTGGATAAGGGACCTCTCCCGGGGTCAACCTCGTGGTTGAATCCATGGTGAGCAGCCTGAAGCCCAAAGGCGGCGCAATCGCGGTGAGCGTTGCCACAACCGGTGAGTCTCCGGCGACGATGAGGGTTGGGCGCGGGAGGAAAGGCTCCACGTAGAGGTCCGCGGTACCTTCGCTGGCGCAGGTCATGCGGGCCATTCGCACCCCGGGCTGGGCTGCCGCTGTGTCGGGGGTGACGCGTACGAGCCGTGTCACGCCTTCCTCCAGGGCGGCGAGGGCTTCCTTGCGGGCTGTGGGCCCGATGCACCCGCCGCCGACCCATCCGTCGAGGCTCCCGTCAGCGAAGACGATCGCACGGTCGCCTATGCGCGCCGAGGTTGCCGGCTCGGTGCGGACGACCATGACCAGGGCGAAGGGACGTTCCCCGCCCGCAAGGTCTCCCGCCCGTCTCAGAGACTCGGCGCGACGGGCGAGGGAGTTCGGGTCCTGGCGGAGCATCGGTCTCAGGCCTCCACCCCGTGCTCGCGCATGAGCTTCCAGATCTTGTTCGGCGTCAAGGGCATATCCACGTTGCGCACCCCGAAGGGCGAGAGCGCGTCGACCACGGCGTTGACCACGGCGGGAGGTGAGCCGACGGTCGGGGACTCGGCCACGCCGCGGGCCCCGAGCGGGTGGTGCGTCGACGGGGTCACGAACTCGCCGAGCTCGTAGTTGGGAACCTCCATGGAGGTGGGGATCAGATAGTCCATAAAGCTGCTGTTCAGGTGGTTGCCCTCTTCGTCGAAGTCGATGATCTCCATAAGGGCCGTACCGATACCCTGCGCCAGACCGCCGTGCACCTGGCCGTCTACGACCGTTGGGTTGATCCTGACCCCGCAGTCGTCAACCGCGATAAAGCGCTTTACCTCGACCTGTCCGGTACCCCTGTCGATCTCCACCACGCAGATGTACGCGCCGAACGGGTAGGTCATCTCCGGCGGGTCGTAGTAGGTGACGGCCTCGAGGCCGGCCTCTTCTCCTTCGGGGACGTTCGTGTAAGCGGCGAAGGCGACCTCGTCCATGGTCTTCGCCTGATCCGGCGATCCCTTGACGTAGAAGCGCCCGTCCTCATACTCGACGTCCCCCTCGGCGGCTTCCAGGAGATGGGCCGCTATCTTCTTCGCCTTCTCGCGCACCTTGCGGGTGACGACCGCCGTAGCCGCGCCACACACTGGAGTGGAGCGGCTACCGTAAGTGCCGAGTCCGAAGGGCGTATTGTCCGTATCGCCCTCTCGAACCTCGATGTTCTCAGCGGGGATGCCGAGCTCTCCGGCCACGATCTGGGCGAAGGTCGTCTCGTGGCCCTGCCCCTGCGACTTGACCCCGAGCTTGAGGATGGCCTTGCCCGTGGGGTGGATCCTGAGCTCCGCGGCGTCGAACATCTCGATGCCCGCTATGTGGCACTTCTTGCCAGGGCCGGCGCCCACGATCTCCGTGAAAGTGGAGAGTCCGATGCCCATGATCCTGCCCTCTTCACGGGCCTGCCTCTGCTCTTCCAGAAGCTCCTCGTAGCCGGCGATCCGCAGAGCCTCCTGCAGGGCGCCCTCGTAGTCGCCGCCGTCGTACTCCCAGCCCATGACGGAGACGTAGGGCATCTGCTCCTTTGTGACGAAGTTCTTGCGCCTGAGTTCCACGGGGTCCATCCCCAGCTCGTCGGCGAGCACGTCCATCGTGCGCTCCATGAGGTAGATGGCCTCGGTCACCCGGAACGAGCAGCGGTAGGCGATGCCGCCAGGGGCCCTGTTGGTGTATACCCCGGTCGCCTCGGCGTAGGCGGCCGGCACGTCGTAGCAGCTCGTGAAGATGGGGAAGAAACCCGTAGGATACTGCTCTCCCGGCTGGGCGTGGGCGTCGAAAGCCCCGTGGTTCGCGAGAACGCTCGAGCGGGCACCGAGGATCTTCCCTTCGCTGGTGGCAGCGAGCTCGCCGACCATGTGGTAGTCGCGCGCGAAGCTCGAGTTCATTAGGTTCTCCGAACGCGTCTCCATCCACTTGATGGGCCTTCCCAAAACGAGGGAGGCGACGGCGGCGCACACGTAACCAGGGTAGATGGGGACCTTGTTCCCGAAGCCGCCACCGATGTCGGGGGAGATTATCCGGATCTGGTGTTCCGGCAGCCCGGAGACGATGGCGAAGAGCGTCCTGTGGGCGTGCGGGGCCTGCGAGGTCAGGTGAATGGTCATCTCGCCGGTCGAGACGTCGTAGTCGGCGACGGTCCCGCAGGTCTCCATCGGGGCGGGGTGGATGCGCGGGTAGTACATCTCCTGGCGGACCTTTACCTCGGCCTCCTCGAACGCCTTGCCAGTCGCCTCCTTGTCCCCCGCATCCCAGAAGAAGATGGAGTTGTCGTCCTTGCCTTCCTTGTCGTCGCGGATGACGGGCACGCCATCATCCAGCGCCTTCCTGGAATCTATAACGGGGTCGAGTGGCTCGTAGTCGACGTCGATGAGCTCGAGGGCGTCCTGCGCGATGTAGGTGCTATCGGCCACCACGAAGGCGACCTCCTGCCCCTGGAAGCGCACCTTGTCGGTGGCGAGCACGGCCTGGGTATCTCCGGCGAGGGTGGGCATCCAGGCCAGGCCCTGCTCGGCGAGGTCATCGCCCGTTATGACCGCGTGGACGCCGGAGAGCTCGAGCGCGGCGCTCGTGTCTACGCTATTGATCCTGGCGTGGGCGTAGGGGCTGCGCAGGAGGGCCGAATGTAGCATCCCTGTCAGCCTTACGTCGTCGACGTAGTTTCCCTTGCCCCTGATAAAGCGCCCGTCCTCTTTGCGAGGCATCCGGTCGCCGAGGGTATGTCCCTGCACCGTAGCCATTACGCGCCGACCTCCTGTGCACTGCCGTTTCTCGCGGCCCACTGGACCGCCTTGACGATGTTCTCGTAACCCGTGCAACGGCAGAGGTTGCCCGAGATGGCCTCCCTTATCTCCGCCTCCGTCGGGTCGGGATTGCGCTCCAGGAACTCAGTTGCGGTCAGGATCATCCCAGGCGTACAGAAGCCGCACTGCAGACCGTGCTCGACGTGAAAGCCCTCCTGTACGGGGGTGAGATCCGTCCCGCTCCACAACCCCTCGATGGTCGTCACCTCGTGGGAGTCGGCCCTGACGGCGAGCACCGTGCAGCTCTTGACGGGTTCTCCGTCGAGGAGCACCGTGCAGGCCCCACAGTTGGAGGTGTCGCACCCCCAGTGGGTCCCCGTAAGCCCCAGGGTCTCCCTTATGAAGTGGACGAGCAAGAGGCGCGGCTCGACCTCGGCCTCCAGCATTGCGCCGTTTACGTTGACGTTTATCCTCACCTCTAAACCTCCCGCCCGGCCGCGCGCTCGACCGCCTTGTCGACCGTACGTCCCAGGAGTACCCTGACCAGGTCGCGTTTGTACTCCACGGAGCCCCTGGCATCATCTATGGGATCGCACTCCCCGGCGGCGATCTCCCCCGCCCTCCTGTACGCTTCGGACCCGGGGCGTTCCCCTGTGAGCGCTTCTTCCGCACCCCTCGCCCGCAGGGTTCGGCTTCCGACGCCGCACAGTCCGATACGGATGCTCTCTATTTCCTCGCCCTCCATGCTCAGGGCGACACCGATCGCGGCGGCGGCGTAGTCTCCTGTCTTCCGCTTGACCTTGGAGTAGGCGCTCCCTCCCGGTGCGCGCGGCACCCGGATCTCCGTGAGGACCTCGCCGTGATCGAGGGAGGTCTCGTAGGGGCCGACGTACAGATCGTCGATGTGCAAGGTACGCCCACCGTCGGGACCTCGGACCAGGACCTCGCTGTCGAGGGCGACGAAGGCCGCCGGGAGATCCTCCGCCGGGTCCGCATTGGCGAGGTCTCCCCCGATCGTCCCCATGTTCCTGACGAGGGGGTCGGCGATCATCCTCTCCGCGTCGGCCAGGAGCGCGTACCACTCCCTTACGACAGGAGAATCGAGCACCTCGCGGTGCCTGGTGAGCGCCCCGATCCTAAGTGCTCCATCCCCATCCTCGATGTAGCGCAGCTCGCTCTCCAACCCGCTGATGTCTATGACGACCTCGGGTGCGGCTAGCCGCAACTTCATCATAGGGATGAGGCTGTGGCCACCGGCGATCAGGCGCGCCCCCTCACCGTACCGCTCCAGAAGCTGGACCGCTTCCCCCACGCTGCCAGCGACCTCGTAATCGAAACGTGCCGGAACCTGCACGCGCCTCTCCTCTCTCCAACGACGTTGGAGTTCCCCTCTCATCCGGCCGGAGGACCGGATCACGTACCCCTTGGCGGACTATTTTACTCCGTCCCTGGTCCTGGTGTCTGGCGCGGCCGAGTGGATGGGGCCGGATCTTTCGGCGAGGCGTCCGCCGGAGTGCCCGGTCCTCAGCGCGACGATCTCGGCCGCGATCGCTATGGCCGTCTCCTCGGGGGTGCGGGCCCCGATATCCAGGCCGATGGGGCTGCTGATGCGCGCGAGTTGCTCGTCCGTTACGCCCTCCTCCTTCAGGCGGGCCGTCCGGTTGTCGTGCGTCCTGCGGCTCCCCATCGCCCCGATGTAGCCCGCCGGCGTACTCAAGGCCTCCTTGAGTACGGGCACGTCGAACTTGGGGTCGTGGGTCAGTACGGCGATGACGCTTCGGCCGTCGACCTCGGCGGTCTTCAGGTACTCATCGGGCCAGGCGACGACGATCTCGTCCGCTGAGGGGAAGCGCTCCCTGGTGGCGAAGACGGCGCGGGCGTCGCAGACGATCACCCGGTAGCCCATGAACTTGCCGGCCCTCGCGACGGCCGAAGCGAAGTCTATGGCGCCGAAGACGTACATCCTCGGCGGCGGGGCGAAAGACTGGATGAAGACTGCGACGTCCTCCATCCTGCGTTGGCCGCGCGGACCGAGGTGGACCGTCTCCGTGCGCCCACCCTCCAGCAAACCTCGCGCCGCTTCCACAACGGCCTTGTCCAACTCGACGTTGCCCGCAGTCCCGGTGTGATCTTCCGGGGAGACCAGGATCTTACCCCCGAGGTACCCCTCCGGCCCCTGTATAACCGTCGCCACGGCCACGGGCGACTGCTCGGAGAGTGCCGCGTGCCAGCGGGAGAGTAGATCCGCCATTACCAGTCCACGCGCTCGACGAAGATGTGGATGGTCCCACCGCACGTCAACCCGACGCCGAACGCCTCGTCATCGGAGATGCCGTAGGAGAGGAGCCTGGGCTCGCCGCCCTCTATGGCGGACATCGCCTCCTCGTAGACCGCAGGCTCCACGCAGCCCCCGCTCACGGACCCGACCACCTGCCCGTCCTCGGAGACGGCCATCGAGGTCCCGGGCCCCAGCGGCCCAGAACGCTCGACCTTTACGACCGTGGCGAGGGCCGCTTGCTTTCCTTCTTCGCTCCACTGTGCGACTTTGTCAATGACGGGATTCAATGGTGTCTCCTTTCAGTCGGCAGCATTTCAGCACGCTCCGGCTTCGCCTCCGCTCGTCAGCATTTCAGGTTTCACAGTTGGAGACGAGTTCTGATGAGTCGGTGCTCCTCTGGGATCCTCGCAGTCGCACGAGCGTCTCACCACACTCCACGTAGCTGACATGCTGACTAGCTGACAAGCCTGCGAAGCAGGCGTGCTGAAATGCTGAAGTGCTAGCTTCATTTTATCTCTCACGCTCTGTTGCGGCGGCGACGGCGTGGGCGAGCTCTTCCAGGGACTCGAAGTTGTGGCCTGAGAGGAAGACGTCCACGTGCGGGAGCGCAGCGGCCATCCCTGCCGCCAGCGGTTTGTAGCCGGGGGCGGCCTTGAGGGGGTTGACCCAGACGACCCTGTAGGCGAGGCGACTCAGGCGCTGCATCTGTTCGGCCAGCACGGATACGTCTCCCCTGTCCCAGCCGTCGGAGAAGATCACGACGACGGCCCCACGCGCCATGCCCCGCTGTCCCCAGCGGTCGACGAACTCCTTGATCGCATCGCCCAGCCGCGTTCCGCCGGAGATGTCCTTTACCGCGCCTGCCGTCTGCCTGAGCGCCCTGTCCGGGTCGCGGGTCGTTAGCTCGCGGGTGATCCTGGTGAGCCGCGTTCCCAGGGAGAACGCCTCCAGCCGCCCCCCCGCGACGACGCTCGCGTGCAGGAAGCGCAAAAGCGCGCGGCTGTAAGGGGCCATGGAGCCGGAGACGTCGCAGAGCAATACGACGCGCCGCGGCTGCACCCTCGCCTTGCGGAAACGGTGCCTCACGGCCTCACCACCGGTCCGCATGGCTCCCCGAAGCGTGCGGCGGGGGTCGTGGCGTCCGCGCGGAGCGGGTTCCAGGCGCCGGCTCTTTCTGAGCGCCCCGGAGAGCCTCAAGTCTGCCAGCAGGCGTTGGAGCTCGGCGAACTCCTCGGGCGAGAAGAGGGCGAAGTCCTTGCGACGCAGCACCTCGACCGGGCTGTAGCGGAGCCTGACGGCCTCTTCGCCTGACTCGCTCTTCTCCACGGTCTTCTTGGGGGGCATGACGGAGCGGTCGGGTTGCGGCACGGAGAGCCGTACCTTCGGGCGTGGCCGTGGCTTGGCGCCGCCCCCGGTCTCCCAGAAGAGCTCGAAGGCGCGGTCGTAGATCTCTATATCCTCGGGGCGGGAGGTCAGCGTGATCCTGCCCGACCAGTACACGTCGTCGCGGCGGGAGGGGTCCATCTCCTCGACGGCGCGGGCGAACTCCACGAGACGGTCGGTTCCGACGCGCAGGCCTGCCCCCCTCAGCACCCGCCCGAAGGCGACAGCCGCGTCGAGCATCGGCGGGGCCTGGATCTCCCCCTCAGGCATCTCTCCCTGCTCCGCCCACGCCGCTGACGAGCGCGGCGAGGCCCGAGTTGGCGGACCGCTGCTGATCCTCCCGGTATTTGAGGACGGAGCCCAGGGTCGCCTCGACGAGTTGCTCGTCGAGCTCCTTCGCGCCGAGGGCGACGAGCGCCTCGGTCCAGTCGAGGGTCTCGGCCACGCCGGGTGGTTTGTAGAGGTCCATCGTGCGCATCTTCTCCGTCGCAGCGGCGACCTGGCGGGCCAGCCTCTCCTCGGCGTCGGGGACCCTCAGGCGTACGATCTCGACCTCCCGCTCGAAGCTGGGGTGCTCTATGTAGTGGTAGAGGCAGCGGCGCTTGAGCGCGTCGTGTACCTCCCTGGTGCGGTTGGAGGTCAGGATGGCCACGGGGGGACGTTCGGCCATGACCGTGCCTAGCTCGGGGATCGTGACGGCGAAGTCGGAGAGGATCTCCAGCAAGAACGCCTCGAACTCGTCGTCGGAGCGGTCCACCTCGTCTATGAGCAACACGGGCGGCATCGGCCCGCGATGCTCGAGCGCCTGGAGCAGCGGACGACTGGTAAGGAACTCGCGGTCGTAGAGGTCGCGCTCGACGCGTTCCCGGTCTTCGCCCCCAAAGGCTTCGGCGGCGCGGATGTGGAGGAGCTGGCGCGCGTAATCCCATTCGTAGACTGCCTGGTAGACGTCTATGCCCTCGTAGCACTGCAGGCGGATGAGAGGCGTCTTTAGGATGCGGGAGAGGACTTTGGCGACCTCGGTCTTGCCGACCCCCGCCTCGCCTTCGAGGAACAGCGGCCTTCCGAGCTTGAGGGAGAGGAAGATCGCGGTGGACAGCCCTTCGTCAGCCAGATAATCGTGCTCGCGCAGCCGCGCTCCCAGCTCCCGGAAATGAGAAACGCCGGGGGGCAAGGCCCCCCGGCGTCCGTCAGAAGCTTCGGTCAACGCTCTAGTGCCTCCTCGACGGCCCGTCTGCTGAGCACGCGCGCCAGGTGGCGCCTGTACTCGTCGGAGGCCGCGATGTCCGATGAAGGGCTCGTGCCTTCGTCGGCAGAGCTGGTAGCCTCGGCGACCGAAGACGGGTCCGCGCCGGAGAGCGCGTTCTCTGCCGCGGTCGCCCTCAAGGGCGTCGAACCCATGTTGGTAAGCCCGATGCGGGCCGAGCCGATCGAACCGTTCGACCGCTCCACGACGGCGGCCACCCCGACGACGGCCCAGTCCTGGGCGCGACGGTTGAACTTCTTGTAAGACCAGCCCGCTCCGCCGAGTTTCGGAACCCTTATCTCCGTGAGCACCTCGTCGGGGGCGAGCGTGGTCTGCAGGTAATCTTCGAAGAAGTCTCCCGCGGCCACGCTCCGCTCGCCGCCAGGGCCCTTTACGACGAAGGTTGCGTCGAGGGCGAGTAGCGCCGAAGGCAGGTCCGATGCCGCGTCGCCGTGGCTTATGGAGCCGCCGATGGTGCCGCGGTGCCTGACCTGCGGGTCGCCGACGAGCGAGGCCGTGTAGGCGATGAGGCCGCAGTGCTCCTTCAGGGTGGCGTCGCGTTCCATGTCGGTGTGGCGGGTCATCGCGCCGATGGCGAGGTGATCGCCCTCGTCGCGGACGTAGTTCAGGTCGTCTATGCGACCGAGATCGACGAGGACCGTCGGGGCGGCGAGCCTGAGCTTCATTATGGGGAGCAGGCTGTGGCCGCCGGCCAGGAGCTTGGCCTCCTCGCCGTGTTGCCCGAGCAGCTCGATGGCGTGGTCGACGGATTCGGCGACCTCGTAGTCGAAGGCGAGGGGGATCACGAGACGCTACCTCCTTCCGTGTCGGTGCTGTCGACCGCCTGGGAGGGGCGTCCGGAGCGGTCTGCGTCGCGGGTGCCTGCTTCCTTCCCCTGCGCGTCCTGGATGGCCTGCCACACCTTCCACGGCGAGGCCGGCATGTCTACGTGCGTTATGCCGTAGGGCGAGAGCGCATCAACGATAGAGTTGATGACCGCGGGAGGCGCCCCAATAGTCCCCGCCTCGCCGACGCCCTTCACGCCCATCTCGTTCGAGGTGGACGGCGTGACCGTCCGCTCCAGGGTGTAATTCGGTAGCTCCGGTGCGCCAGGGATCAGGTAGTCGACCATCGAGCCCGTCGTCAGGTTGCCCTCCTCGTCGTAGACCGCCTCCTCGTAGAGGGCTTGCGCTACGCCCTGCGCTATCCCACCGTGGAGCTGTCCGTCGACGATGGTCGGATTGATGACGGGCCCGCAGTCGTCGACGCCGAAGTAGTCCCTGATCTTCACGAACCCGGTCTCCGTATCCACCTCGGTGACGCAGATGTGCGCCCCGAACGGGAAGGTGAAGTTGGGCGGGTCGAAGAAGAACTCCTCGGAGAGTACCGGCTGCATACCCTCTGGCAGATTGTTCGCCAGGTATGCGGCCCCGGACACATCGGCCATGGTGACGTTCTGGTCGGGCGAGCCGGCGACGCTGAAAGTACCGCCCTCGAACTCTATATCGTCCTCGGCGGCCTCCAGCATGTGGGCCGCTATCTTCCTGGCCTTCTCGACGACCTTCTGGGCCGCCATATGTACCGCCACGCCGCCGACAGGGAGGCTGCGAGAGCCGTAAGTGTCGCGTCCGTAGGGGGCTATTGCCGTGTCGCCGTGTAGGACCTCGACGTCATCCGGCGTGACACCAAGGACGTCAGCGGCGATCTGGGACCAGCTCGTCACGTGGCCCTGTCCGTGGGGCGTAGTTCCTGTAATGACCTCGACCTTACCCGAGGCGAGCATCTGGACCTTCGCCATCTCCCAGCCGGCCCCTCCGGCCCCGAGGGCCGTGAGCACCTGCGAGGGGGCAAGGCCGCAGATCTCGGTGTAGGTTGAGAACCCGATCCCGAGCTGTACAGGGTCGCCCGACTCGCGCCTCCGGCGTTGTTCCTCACGCAGCCCCTCGTAGTCGGCAAGCTCGATTACCCGATCGAGCGTCATCTGGTAGTTGCCGGAGTCGTACTGGATGCCGGCGGGGGTATCGGTCGGCTCGTCGAAGGGCTCGTAGAAGTTGCGGCGGCGCACCTCGGCGGGATCGATCCCTACCTCGGCGGCGAGCTGGTCCATGATGCGCTCGACGGCGAAGGCGGCCTCTGGCCTACCGGCCCCACGATAAGCATCGGTCGGGGTCTTGTTGGTGTAGACGCCGATGCACTCGAAGTAGTAGGCGGGGAAGGTGTAGAGGCCGGGGTACATGAACGCGCCGAGCAACGGTATACCGGCCGTGTTCAGGTGCAGATACGCGCCCATGTCAGCGAGCAGGTTGACCTTCATGCCGAGGATCTTGCCCTCAGAGTCGGCGGCCACCTCGATGTCCTGTACCTGCCCGCGGCCGTGGATGGTGGCCAGGTAATTCTCGGAGCGGTCTTCGATCCACTTGATCGGCACGCCCATCCTTCGCGCCAGGACGAGCGCGATGACCTCTTCTGCGTAGACGTTGAGCTTGGAGCCGAAGCCCCCGCCCACGTCGGGGGCGACCAGGCGGAGCTTCTGCTCCGGCACCCCGAGGTACGACGAGAGCACGGCCTTGGTGATGTGCGGCACCTGCGTCGAGGTGTACACGGTGAACCCGCCGCTTACCGGGTCGGGGCTCGCGACCACGCCCCGCGTCTCGATGGCGTTGGGGATCAGACGCGGCTGCAGGTAGCGGCCCTTCACGGTGACATCCGCCTTGGAGAAGGCCTCGTCGATGTCACCCGTCGCGAGGTCCCAGGTATAAGCCTCGTTCGTCCCGAAGTTCTCGTGGGCCAGCGGCGAGCCTTCGGTCATGGCCTCTTCCAGGTCCGTCACCACGTCCAACGGCTCGTAGTCGACCTCGATGAACTCGACGGCGTCCTGGGCCTTGTAGCGGTCGGTCGCGACCACGACGGCCACGGGTTCGCCCGCGAAGTTGACCTCGTCGTGGGCCAGCGGGTCGTGGTGCGGGATCTTGAGCTCGTCGTGGACGATCCAGGCGACGAACGAGCGCGGCTCGTCGGCGCCCTGGCCGTCCCCTCCTTCTGTCTCGCCCGTGACGGTGTGGCCCTGCCTGCGATCGTGGAGGCTCAGGTCGTAGCCGGTGACGGCCGCGGGGTTCTCCCTGGGATGCTTCTCGTACTCGTCTATAAGGTCTTCGCCCGTAAAGACGGCGACGACGCCGGGCTGCTCTGCGGCGGCCGAGACGTCGATCGACGTGATCTTCGCGTGCGCGTAGGGACTGCGCATGAACACCGCATGTAGCATCCCCGGCAGCGTGATGTTGTCCGTCCAGGTGGCCCGCCCGGTTACGAGGGCAGGGTCTTCCTTGCGCAGTACGCCGCCTCCGACGAACTTCTCCGGTGCTTGGGTCACTCTCTTTCCTCCTCTAGGATGCCGCGTGCTGGGCCATCTCGTCCTCGTGCTGCTGGACGAGCTGGACGGCCTTCACGATGTTCTCGTAGCCCGTGCAGCGGCACAGGTTCCCTTCCAGGCCTTCCCTGATCTCCTGCTCTGTCGCGTCCGGATTCTCCTTCAGGAGGCTGATGGAGGCCATGATCATGCCCGGCGTACAGTAGCCGCACTGCAGACCGTGCGCCTCGTGGAAAGCCTGCTGCATGGGATGCCACACACCGTTCTCCGTGATGCCCCTGACGGTGGTGATCTCGTGCCCGTCGGCCTGCACCGCAAGGACCGTACACGACTTGACCGACTCACCGTCGATGTGGACCGTGCAGGCCCCGCAACTGGTCGTGTTGCACCCGGTATGCACGCCCCCGATCCCGAGGTTCTCCCTGAGGTGGTGTAGCAACAGCAACCTCGGTTCCACCTCAGCCACGTGGGCGTTCCCGTCTACCGTCATCTGGATCCTGCGCAACCTTCTCTCCTTTCCCCAAAATGGACTCAGCGCCTGTACGACCCACCCGAAATCCACGTTCTACCGGCCCTCCACAGGCCGCTGTCAACGTATTTACATCCGCCGCGTTTTTCCTTTACATCCGGCGGTTTTGCTCCCTTTTCCCCTTTCTAGGCGGAAGTGCGCGCAGTCTAGCACGCCGGCCTTTTTCGTGCATTTTGAGGGTGCTTTCCACTTACCTATCTTACGTCGCCATGATTGAGAACTGTAATATTGTAGTAACGGCTCGGCAATCGTCTGCTGGACCTCTGGCGGGTGCGACTGGCTCCGCTTGGTGGCATCATGTTTGTGTGGAAAAGGTTGCCCGAGGGGCGACAGAAATGAAGGAGGTAGGACATGACTGAGGGACAGAGGGAGGCTCCCGACCGTCCGGAGGCCGAGCGGTACTACGCGCAGCACGCTTCGCTGGAGGCCGGCGAGTCCGGTTCCTCGGAGGCTGCCTTGCAGGAGGCGATCAACGAGGGGGCACGCCAGAGCTGGAAGCTGATCAGCGTGACGCAAGACCCCACGAGCGGCGGCGTCCTGCTGGTGTGGGACACATCGGGATTCTTCTCAGGCTAGAGCGGTTTTTGGAAGATCAACCCTTCAACCTGCGGCATCAGGTCGCTTCGTAGGATCTTCACGGATTTCTTTCCTGGGCGGCGTTATTATTGATGGGAGACGTTCCGGATACGGAAGGATTCCATCGATGAGTGAGAAGACGGGGCTCCGCGAGGATTTGAGATCCGAGGTAGAGGCGCTTGTGGCCTCGGATGCGTCCGACGAGGAGGTATTGAACGAGGTCGTGCGGAAGGTGCATGAGGCGCATCCTGCGTGGGACTGGAGCGGCATCTATCTGCTTGTGGGGGACACCCTCATACTCGGTCCCCGCACGACGCCGGTGGACCACTCGCGCATCGGGATAGGGGAGGGCGTCTGCGGCACAGCGGTCTCCGAGGGCCGCAACCAGATAGTCGAGGACGTGCGCGAGGTCGAGAACTACCTGGCCTGCTCGATCTACACCCGCTCCGAGCTGGTCGTCCTCATCCGGGACGCCGGCAGGATAGTCGGCGAGTTCGATATCGATTCGGATACCGTCGGAGCCTTCTCACAGGAAGACGAAGCCCTCCTCGAGGAGATGGGGGCCCTGATCTCGGGACACGTCGCCTCGCTGGTCGGCTCATACGAATCGAACTAGCCGCTACTGGCTGGCGAGGATCTTTTCGAGTGCCGCTCGCATCCCCGGCGGAAGGGGGGTCGCCTTGCGAGACACGCGCTCGACGTAAACGTGGACGAAATGTCCCTGAGCAGCGGCGATCTCGCCGTCGTTTCTGAATAGCCCGATCTCGTAGCGCACGCTGCTGCGTCCCAGACGTGCCACCCGCAGACCAGCGTGGACGGTGTCGGGGAAGGTCAGGGGCTCAAAGAACAGGCACTGTGTCTCGACGACGAGCCCGATAACCGGACTCCTCTCGATGTCCAGGACGCCCGAGCGGATCAAATACTCGTTCACGACCGTATCGAAGTACGAGTAATAGATAACGTTGTTGACGTGCCCGTAGACGTCGTTGTCCATCCAGCGCGTCGGTACACGCAGGAAGTGGGGGTAGCGTGCCCTGATCTCCTTACTTTCCACGATCTTTTGTTCGGACTCTTCCATCCGCCCTCGCTCCTTCGCTTTGACGGGGCATGTTAACTCATTATGGGGACTCGCCGGCGGTGTGTCGAAACCGATCTTGTTTGGGTACCGAGAACTTCGGGCGTGAACTCCGCCTTGGTGCGATACTCGGAGACACGATCAACGCTTACGTAGCGTGCGGGAGACAGAAATCTTGTAGAGTGGTGCTGTGACAGCAGGAACAGGGATGCAGAACACAAGGGTAGTTGGAAAGATTCGCTTACCGCTATGCTGGTGACGGACTACGTCGGCGGCGTGGTCGGTCTGCAGGCCGTCATGGGCGTACTTGGCGGTCAGGAGTCCACGCTCGGGGTCGTTGCCTCCACGCTGACCATAGCGGCGTTGTTCAACCCGCTGCGTAGTCGGGTGCAGGCGTTCGTGGACCAGCGCTTCTACCGCAGGAAGTACGACGCGAGTTGGTGAGGGCCGCGTTGGAAGACGAAGGCTAGGAGGAACGTGTGGGCGTGATAGATGGCTGGCTCGAGGGGTTCTTGCACGGACAGGTCGGCGTAGGGGTCATCCTGCTCGTCAGCCTGCTGCTCGGTCTCAGGCACGCGAGCGATCCTGATCACCTCGCCGCCGTCACAACCCTCATCGCCTCCGAGAAGGAGCGAGACCAGGTAAGGAAGGCTGGCGCTATGGGCTTCCTCTGGGGCCTGGGCCACGGGACCACGCTCGTACTGATCGGCCTGCCGCTCGTCCTCCTGAACCAGTACCTGCCCGAGGTAATCAGCAAGGTTGCCGAAGTCGCCATCGGATGCATCATTGTGCTGCTGGCAGTGAGGCTTCTCATTCGGTGGCGCCGTGGCTTTTATCATGTCCACGTCCACACCCACGACGGCGGTGAGGCCCACCGCCACGTCCACTGCCACGCCCACGACGAGTCCCACGGGCACGTCCACCGCGTCCCTCGGCACACCCCGCTTTCATCCTACGGCATCGGGCTGGTGCACGGCATAGGCGGTTCTGGCGGGCTCACGCTGCTGCTGCTCTCGACCATCTCGGAAAAAGCTCAGGCGACGGGGGCCCTGATCCTCTTCGCCGCCGGGACCGCCGTCTCGATGGCGCTCCTCTCCACGGCCTTCGGCCTCATCATAGCCGGCGGTCCCATAGCGCGCAATTTCGAGCGTGTCGCCCCCGTGCTAGGCGTCCTTAGCATGGCCTTCGGAGCGTGGTACGCGCTCGGGGCGCTCGGAGTAGTCGTTTATCCGTTTTGAAGCATTTCAGCACTTCAGCATTTCAGCTTGCGAAGCGAGTCCGGTTGAGCGTGACCACGTTCGGGATGTGGGCGCGCCGAGCCCTCTCATACGTCATTCCCGCGAAAGCGGGAATCCACCGTGGCAGGCACTCCGCGCCTCAAGTATCAGGAAATCGCGCGGTCCATAGCCTTCACGTTCGGCTCGCGCCCGGTCCAGAGCTTCTGCGCCAGTACGCCCTGGTAGAGCAACATCCTGCCGCCGGCGACGACGGGGATCCCCCGCTCGCGGGCCAGCCGGACGAGCGGAGTCTCGGTCCCTGGACGGTAGACCGCGTCGCAGAACGCCCTGCCTTCCTGTACGTAATCGGGCGGCACCGGGATGGGGTCCCCCTCCTTCATCCCCAGAGGGGTGGTGTTGATGACGATCTCCGCATCGGGGAGCGCGTTTAGGTGGTGGACCGCGAGTCCTTTCATTCCCGTCCTGTACAGCTTGTCTCGCAGGTGCGCGGCGCGCTCCACGCTCCGGTTGGCGATGTGAAGTTCACCGGCTCCGGCTTTACCGAAGGCGACCGCGATGGCGGCGGCGGTACCCCCGGCGCCGAGGAGCAGGATGTTCCTGCCAGAGAGTTCTATTCCGGCCTCCTGGCAGGCCATCACCATCCCGCCCCCGTCCGTGTTGAAACCGCGCATTTCGGAGGCGTCGATCACCACGGTGTTGACGGCGCCAGAGACGCGTGCGCTCTCGTCCAGCTCGTTCATTAGTGGGATCATGGCCCGCTTGTGCGGCATCGTGACGTTGAAACCCCTGAGCTTTGAGGCCGCCAGGCCCCTCACCGCCGCCGGTAGGTCGTGGGGATCCACATCCAGGCAGACGTAGACGAAGTCGAGGCCATCCGCGGCGAAGGCCGCATTGTGCATCGCCGGGCTCAGGCTGTGGCCGACGGGGTGCCCGATGAGGGCAAGCAGTCTGGTCTTGCCGCTGATCCTCCCTCTCGACACGCCGCCCATTATAGAGGGTGGGAGGTGCCCAGAGCCGCTCCGACGTAGTTCTCGGCGATGGTCGTCGCCGCGGCCCGCGAGGTCGTGATGTAGTCTAGCTCGGCCTGCTGTACCTTGAGCTGGAAAGCATCGCTCCTGTCGAAGCGGTGCAGCATGGAGGTCATCCACCAGGAGAACCGCTGCGCCCTCCAGACGCGGCGCAGGCACGTCTCGGAGTACGCATCGAGGAGTCGCCAATCTCCGGATCTGTAGAACTCCGTCAGGGCGTGGGCGAGGACCCGGATATCCGCGACGGCCAGGTTCATACCCTTCGCTCCCGTGGGCGGGACGATGTGCGCGGCGTCCCCGGCCAGGAAGAGCCTTCCGTGCTGCATCGGCTCGCAGACGAAGGAACGCATCTGCACGATGTCCTTCTGGAAGATCCTGCCTCCGGCCAGCTCCCAGCCATCGTGGGTGGCTAGCCTCGTGGAGAGCTCGTCCCAGATCCTCTCGTCAGGCCACTCTTCGACGTCGTCTTGCGGGTCGCACTGGAAGTAGAGGCGCTGGACCTCGGGGGAGCGGGTGCTGACCAGGGCGAAGCCGCGGTCGTGGAGGGTGTAGATCAACTCCTGTGTCGATGGCGGTCCCTCGACGAGGATACCGAACCACCCAAAGGGATAGGTCCTGGTGTACTCCGTGCGTGCGTCCTCAGGGATCCCGCTCCTGCAAACCCCGAAAGAGCCGTCGCAGCCGGCGACGTAGTCGCAAGAGATCTCCTCTTGCTCACCATCCTGCCAGAATCGAATCTTCGGCGAGTCAGTGTCCGGGGCTTCTACGCTTTCGGCGCCGGCCTCGAACAGGATCCTTCCGTCCGCTTCGAGCCTGGCACGGATCAGGTCCTTTACGACTTCCTGCTGGCCGTAGATCGTGATCGAAAGCCCGTCCGTCAGGTCGGCGAAGTCGATGCGGTGCCCGCGACCATCGAAGCGGAGTTCGATCCCGTGGTGGACGGAACCTTCCTGCTCCATCCTCTCTCCGACACCGACCTCACTCAGCAACCCGGCCGTGCCGTATTCGAGCACGCCTGCCCTGACCGTCGTCTCCAGATCTTCGCGGCTGCGGCGTTCGAGCACGACGGATTCGATTCCCTGCAGGTGCAGGAGGTGCGAGAGCAACAGCCCCGCGGGCCCACCCCCGACGATCCCTACCTGCGTACGCACCTACTCTCCCTTCCCGGTTTCGGAGAAGACGCGTTGGGCCACGGCGAAGGCCGAGTTGGCCGCGGGCGCCCCGCAGTAGACGGCGCACTGCAGGAAGACCTCTCCTATCTCCTGTTCCGTCAGGCCGTTTCGGACGGCGGCGCGCACGTGCAGCTCCAGCTCGTCGAGGCGGCCCAGCGCGACTAGCGCGGTGAGCGTGATGCAGCTTCGTGTTTTGCGGTCCAGGCCGGGGCGGGACCAGATCTCTCCCCAGGCGTACCTGGTTATGAAGTCCTGGAAGTCCGCGGTGAACTCCGTCGTGCGCCCGATGGTCCGGTCCACGTACTCGTCGCCGAGGACCTCGCGACGGACTTTCATACCGCGATCGTAGGTAGAGTCTTCCGGTGTCATCTCCCGTCCCCCAAGGCCGGCTCGAGATGTTCCAGGATCTCCCGCGTCACGGCTTCGGGCTGCTCGATGTTGGCCAGGTGCGCGGCCCCGACCACGACGAGGCGTGCCTCCGGGATCGAGTCGCAGAGCTCCTCTGCCTGACCCACGGTCGCCGCGGGGTCTTCCGCGCCCGCTATCACGAGCGTGGGAGCCCGGATCTCCCCAAGCCTGTCCCGCACGTCGGCGTCCCTGAGAGCCTCGCAACAACCCGCGTACCCTTCGGCCGGCGTGCTACGCAACATGCTCCCTGCCGACTCCACGGTCTCGGGTCGGGCGGCGCGGAACTCGGGCGTGAACCACCGCTCTAGCACCACGTCGGCGATAGAATCGACACCCTCGGCCCTGACCTTGCTGGCGCGGGCGTCGTACATCTCGGGTTCGAATCGGGCTGCTGTGCAACACACCACCAGGCGCTCGACGCGCTCGGGCGCTTCGCTCGCCAGCCACATGCCGACGAGCCCGCCGATGGAGAGGCCGCAGAACGAAGCGCTTTCGATCTCCAACCTGTCCAACAGCGCCAGCGCGTCCCGCCCGAGGTCTTCTATCTTGTAGGGACCGGACGGAACGGGCGAACCACCATGCCCGCGTTGGTCGTAGCGCACAAGGCGGAAACGCTCGCGGAGAATAGGCGCCTGGTCGTCCCACATCCCGAGCGTGGAGCCGAGAGAGTTGGACAGGACGAGGACAGGTGCGTCCTCCGGTCCTTCGAGGATGTGATTCAACTCCACTATGGTACCTTCGTTCATTTGATCTCCCCCTCACGATATCGTTTCAGAGCCCGGTCCACGAACTCCCCTGCAGACCCGAGGTAGTGTGCCGGATCCAAGGCCGCATCTATCTCCTCCTCGGAGAGAATCTCGCCGAGTCCGGATAGTAGCTCCTCGCGTAGAGGCTTTCCGTTTTCGAGGGCTCGGTGCGAGGCTTCCTCGATGAGGTCGTGCGCTTCTAAACGCCCGAGATGCTGCGCCGCGACGGTGACGACGTTCTCCGCGAGCAGCAGGCCTCCGGTGGCGTCCAGGTTCTCCAGCATCTTCTCCGGATAGATTTCCAATCCTTCGGTCACCTCCCTGACCGCTGCGGCGGCCCCGCCCGTGAGGGCGAGGGCGTCCGAGAGTGCTTCCCATTCCGAGTGCCAGGCGCCCGCGGCCCGCTCGTGCTCGCCCACCATAGCAGCCTGCAGCGTGTGCGAGAGGTCGAGTACCCTTCTGACGTTGGCGGCGGCGATCACGGAGAGTATGGGGTTTCGCTTGTGGGGGAGCGTCGAAGAGCCTCCCCTTCCCTCTCCCGCAGGTTCGGCGACCTCTCCGATCTCCGTCTGGGCCATCAGGATAACGTCCTGTGAGATCTTGCCGAGTACGCCGGCGACGAGCGAGAGGGCGCTTCCGATCTCCGAGATCCTGACCCTGTCTGTGTGCCACCCAATTACGGGCTCGGCGAGTTCGAGCTCCCGCGCGAGCTCGCCGAGGACCTTCGTGCCCGCCGGACCGAGCGAGGCCAGCGTCCCAGCCGCCCCACCCAACTGCACGGCGAGCCCAGACTGGCGCATCTCACGCAGCCGCGTTCCAGCCTCGAGCACCGAGACCAGCCAGCCGGCGGCCTTCTTGCCGAAGGTCGTCGGGAGCGCCTGCTGGAGCAGCGTCCGCCCGGGCATCATGGTGTCTCTATACGTATCGGCGAGACGTGCGCAGGCCGCCGAGATTCCGTCTATCTCGGCGAGGATCAGGCCGAGAGCGTGTCGAGAGACCAGCATCGCAGCCGTGTCCATGATGTCCTGGCTCGTGGCACCCTTGTGGACGTGGAAGGCGGCGTCTTCGGAGACTTCTGAGACCGCCCTGGTGAGAGCCCGGACGAGCGGCGGGACGGGGTTGCCCTGGGCGCGTCCTTCGCGTCCTATCTCCTCGGGAACAAAGCTCTCAGCGTCGCAGCAGGAGACGATGGTCTCCGCTGCCTGGCGGGGGATCAGACCGGCCCGCGCCTGCGCAAGAGCAAGAGCGCCCTCAGCTTCGAGCATCGCCCGGATCCAGGCCCTCCCGGAGACGGCTTCCGAAAACCTCTCGGGGACGAAGATCGGCCTGAACAGCTCTCCAGCCATCTCTAGAACGCGAAGAACGCGGTCTGCCCATCACCCTGCAGGTGGATGTCGAAACGCAGAGCATCCCCTTCGTCACGGGCTATGAGGGTCCTCCGAAGTCCCTGATCTTCGACAGACGAGAGGACGGGGTCGACGGCGTTGGCCTCTTCCTCGTCGGGGAAGTAGATGCGGGTCACCAAACGCTTCAAGAGGCCGCGGGCGAAGACGGAGACCATAACGTGCGGTGCCTGAAGCTGGCCGTCCGGGCCGGGGACGGGTCCAGGCTTGACCGTCAAGAAGGAGAACACGCCGCCTGCGTCCGTGCCCGAGCGTCCGAAACCCGAGAAATCTTCGTCGGGGGGCGGATCATGCCTGCCGTCGGTGGAACGATCGTAGCGGCCCTCCCTATTGGCCTGCCAGATCTCGACCATAGCGTCAGGCACGGCCTCGCCAGCCCCGTCATAGACCGTTCCTCTTATCACTATAGCCTCAGGGTGGTCGAGCGAGACGAGCTCGGAGTACTTCTCATCTAGTAGCGCATCGTGGAAGAACGGTCCAATCGTCTGGGAAGGTGTTGGCTCGGGGCTCACCTGGGGTTCTCCATCGGGGTGGCGGTCCTTCCTTCCAGCACGATGTCGAAGCGGTATCCAAGGGCCCATTCGGGCTGCGTGGTTTCGAGGTCGAAGGTCGAGATCATGCGTTGTCTAGCCTCTCTGTCCCGCACTGATCGAAATATAGGATCTTGCTCGAAGAGCGGGTCGCCGGGGAAGTACATCTGGGTTATGAGCCTGCTCCTGAACGCCGGACCGAAGAGCGAGAAGTGTATGTGCGCCGGTCGCCAGGCGTTGTCGTGATTCTTCCAGGGATAAGCCCCAGGCTTTACCGTTACGAACCTGTAGCGGCCCTCGTCGTCGGTGAGGCATCTCCCCGCCCCCGAGAAGTTCGGGTCCAGCGGAGCAGGGTGCTGGTCCAGATGGTGTGTGTAGCGTCCTGCGGCGTTTGCCTGCCAGATCTCCACGAGGCTTTTGCGCACGGGGCGTCCATCACCATCGAACACACGTCCCGCGACGATTATCCTCTCTCCCAGAGGTTCGCCCCCGTGCTGACGGGTCAGGTCGTTGTCCAGCTCCCCGATAGGGCCGCGCCCGTAGGCCGGACCCGTGGTATCGGAGAGGGTCTTGGGGAGTATGATCAGGGGTTCCTTCGGCGCCCTCAGGCGCGTGGCCACGTAGTCTGGATACAGGTACGGCGGCTGCCCGTTATCCTCCGGGCGTAAACCGCCGGTTTCGTCGGTGGGTTGCTGTCTCACCGTCGCTTCTCCCTCAGGCCGGCTTCTCGACGACCATGGCGATTCCCTGCCCGACCCCTATGCACATCGTCGCCAGCCCGTAGCGGACGCCGTCTCGGCGCCGCATCTCGTGCAGGAGCGTAGTCAGGATGCGCGCCCCCGACGCCCCCAGGGGGTGACCGAGGGCTATCGCGCCGCCGTTGGGATTGAGCCTCTCGTCCTCCGGGTCCATGCTCCATTCGTGGAGCACCGCCAGCGACTGCGCCGCGAACGCCTCGTTGAGCTCGATGAGGCTCACCTCCTCTAGCGAGATCCCCGCCCTCATCAAGGCCTTCTTCGTCGCCGGGACCGGGCCTATGCCCATCACGCGGGGCGGGACCCCGGCGACGGCGATGCTCCGTACCTTTGCCAGGGGTTCGAGGCCGTGCGCCTCGGCGTACTCCCTGGAAACCACCAGCACCGCCGCGGCCCCGTCGTTCAGGGAGCTGGAGTTGCCGGGCGTGACGCTACCATCGCCCTTGAAGGCTGGCTTGAGCTTGCCCAGCTTCTCCACTGAGGTGTCGCGCCTGGGCCCCTCGTCGGCCTCGACGACCGTTTCTCCTTTTCGTGTCTT
>DATMVF010000215.1:0-15608 GCA_035563475.1 Rubrobacter sp. | reverse complement strand
AGCGAGGTGGATCCCCTGGTGGAAAACCTGGAAGCCAACCAGGGTGATACCGAGTACCTGGTCGCTGCTATACGCTCCCGGATTGCCAGCCCCATAATTTTGAACACAGACGAGCCTGTAATAGCGTTCAGCGGATTCGCGGGGCGCGACCTGGTCTTTAGCATCGAGAGGGTCGCAGGTCTCGTACACCAAGGTCCCGTGCGGTTCTTCATAATAAAGGAGCGTGACATCGAGCATGCAGCACAGCCGGGCACTGACCGGCGCTACCTAGAGCTAGACGAACAGGTGCCGCCCCTACAACAGCTGCCGCGCCTCAAGGCGCACCTCAAAGCCCTGGCGGACATCCACGAAAAGAAGCAGGTGAGGTGGATAACGGACAACTGCGAGCAGGTTCCCGAGGGACTGTGGCAGTCGTCGACCTCCAAATCACCAACCTCCACCGTGCTGCTCTACGACTGCGGTACCAGGTCTCGGTAGCCTTCGATGAATACTCTGGCCATGTTCCCTACGATTGAGGTGTAGAAGGTGGATGCGTTTCTCATAATGGTCGCGGCAGGTTGTGTTGGGGCGTTGGTTGGCGCCATCGCCGCCTTCTATCTTGGTGGGGTGCGAGAGAAACGCAAGCGAATTCTTGCCAGCCAAGGAGAGGAACAGCGCAGGCTACAGGAGTGGCGAAGAAAGGAACAGAGCAGGATAGAGGAGAACAAGGAACGAGAGCACCAACGAGAGGAGGAGAGGAACCAAAGGCTAATCGAACGCCGTGCCGAAGCACTCGACGACATTAGGATTCAGGCATTGTACTTCGCTAACGCCTTCCGATCCTGGACTGATAGGGCAGCGAATCTCGAAGTCCCACCCAAAGCGGGGGTTGAACGGGTGGTGGGGTTTTCAGAAGGACTCGCGGAACTCCTCCAGCAAGCGGATGAGGTCTCAACAAGACTCGTATTCTTGAGGGGCCACTACAACGCGCACAGCCCTATCCTGGAGGAGGAGTCGCGCAAGATCATTGAACCATTAGAAGAGCAGGGGATGGAGCGCCATTCGTTGCTCTCGAACCAGCTCAAGGCAACGGCTGCTTCGCTCCAAGCGTTCCTGGTACTCTTACAACCGCAACTGGTGGATGTAATGGATCCCACCTCGCATTCCGATGTGATCTCTCGGTTGGCTGGCTCGGGTCTGGGGACGTCTGTCTCACCTGAAACGTTCTCTCGTGTCAAAGAGCTTTGGGATGTACATGGGAACAAGGAAACGATACTCGAGGAGCACAGGCGGGAAGTATTGCAAGCCGCTAATGTTGCTAGAGACTGGAACATCCAAATGCACCTGCGTGCACTCGACGCGAAGATTGGGAGAACAGAAAACATCAGCAGCTGGGCGCGCCAGTCTTTCCGGACCTAGGAGAATCTCCCAGCATGTTGTGAAACGGGTTCCTCGCGAGTGCACGAAACGTGCATCATCGCGCAATCCTAACCATGTAGGGCATGACGCGTTGAAGACCGAACGATTCGGCAAGATCGTGGATACGACGCATGAAACTAGCCTCAAACACCACAAAATTGCTGGACTTCGTCTCTCGGGCAAGGCTCAGGGTGACATATACGCCGACGGGTTCCGGAGCGTTATATCATGAGGCGCAGTGGCGGTACTGAGATAAGGAGGGGTGGATGACCCGGTATGCGTGGGTTCTGGAGGTCAGACCGGGGTATGAAGAAGAGTACTTGCGCCGCCACCAGGAGATCTGGCCGGAGATGGTCGAGGCGCTCAGGGAGGCCGGCGTCAGCAACTACTCCATCTTCCGCCACGGCCTGACCCTCTTCGGCTACTTCGAGACCGACGACATCGACAAGACCCGGGAGTACCTGGCGAACAGCGAGACCAACCAGCGGTGGAGCGATTGGATGGACCCCATCATGAAAGTAGAGATCGACCCCACCACCGACTTCCCCTACCTCCTCCCCCTGCAGTGGCACATGGATTGATCGAACTTCCGGCACCAGACACCGTTTGCCGGCCTTGGATGCCTGATGGAGAGCGGAACACCCTTGCAGGTCAGTAGCCATCGATTCCTGATCATCGCGCGAAGCGCATGATGGGTCGGAAGGCAGGAAGAGGAGCGTAGATCGGGCGAGCGCCCGGCGCGCCTCTGATCGGATTCGCTGCCGCCAAGACTGTACAAAGGTTCAGGCCGAAAACCGTCCTCCCGCCCGATGTGCGAGTCTCCTTCCCGGCGCAAGATGTGGGCGTGCACAGCAGGCTAAGGATAGGAGGTCCGGGTTGAATGATTGGGCGATGATTCAGACCTGGCGGCAGCGCAGAGAGGATCTGAGGCGCGAAGCGGAGACCAGGCGGCTGGCCGGGACGCTGCGTAAAGGTAGCACAAGAAGCTACCGGTGGATCCCGGTTCTGTGGTGGGAACTGAGCCGGTACGGCGGCCGGGTTCTCAAGTCCTTCGCACGGAGACGCGCAGTGTAACAGAGTGAGGTAGCGACAGATGAACGATGAACCATTGGCCCTGATAGAGCGCGAGGTCTTGGGATGGGATGGAATCTTCAAGAAGAGGGATGAGCACGGTCCTGGTGGGATCGGCGTCACCGGCTACAGGTACGGAGATCCCGAGAGTGGAGGGCCCCAGATCGGGCACATCCACGACGACGGCCACGCCGACTTCCGGTTCCCGAGAGAGGTCAGGGACGAGTTGATCCGCACGGGGAGGGCGATCCCTCATCCCGCGTTTCCGGACAGCCGGACGACGGCGAGCTACAGGGTCGAGAGCGTGGATGATGTGGCGGGAGCCCTGGAGCTGTTCCGCATGAACTACGAGCGTAGGAAGAGGCGAAACGGTCTGGTTTAGAGGGCGGGATAGAGTAGAGTTGAAGGTATGAGGATAGTACGGGCGACGCGGTTCGGGCCGGTGGGATCGTAACCGTGCTGGGCGGGGTGCCCACGGCCTTTCGTCCCCTGCGCCACCGCGACTTCCGCCTGCTTTGGACGGGACTGGCGATCTCGTTGGTCGGAAGCGGGCTGTGGCTGGTCGCGTTGGCGTGGCAGGTGATCGCACTGGGCGGCGGCCCCACTGAGCTTTCGCTGGTTACCGCCCTGTTCAGCGTCGGCCTGCTCGCGTTCGTGCTGATCGGTGGGGTAGCGGCCGACCGACTGCCCCAGCGGCTCGTCATGCTCGCCGCCGACCTGATCCGCGCCGCTGTCCTGGTCATCCTCGGGCTGCTCTCGCTCTCCGGCGACCTCAGGATCTGGCACCTGGCCGTGGGCGGAGTGCTGATCGGGGCCGGCGAAGCGTTTTTCATCCCATCCTACACCGCACTGCTGCCTCACCTGCTCCCCGAGGACGAGCTGCTCGCGGCGAACGGCCTGGAGGGGACCTTGAGACCGCTGGCCCAGCAAGCGGCGGGGCCAGCGCTGGGCGGCGTCGCGGTGGCGGCGCTCTCGCCCGGTGTCGCGATCCTCACCGGAGGCCTGGCCTATCTGGTCTCCGCCGGATGCCTGCTGGTAATGAAGGTGCGGCCGAGGAAAGTTCCGGGTACGAACGGCGCCCCCGGCGTCGCGGTGGTCTTCTCCGACTTGCGCGACGGCTTCCGCTACGTGCGAAGGACGAGCTGGCTGTGGGCGACGCTCTTGTTCGCGCTGGCCCTCGTCCTGTTCATTATCGGGCCATTGGAGGTGCTGCTGCCTTTCGCCATCCGCGACAACCTTGGGGGCGGGGCCGAGGACTACGGTCTGGCGCTGGCCGCCTTCGGGGTGGGAGGGGCCGTAGGGGCCCTGGCGATCTCCTCGGGACGGTTGCCGCGCCGCTATCTCACGGTCATGATCCTCATGTGGGGTCTCGGCTCCCTGCCTTTCGCCGTCCTCGGCGTGGCTGGCGCGCTGTGGGTGATGTGCGCCGCCTTGCTAGTCGTAGGCGCGACCTACTCCGCCGCGATGGTGATCTGGGGCACCCTGCTCCAGCGCCGGGTGCCCGAAGGCCTGCGCGGCCGCGTCTCGAGCCTCGACTTCTTCGTCTCGCTGGCCCTGATGCCGGTCTCCATGGCTATCGCCGGCCCGGCAGGCGCCGCTTTCGGGATCACCGCCGTCTTCGTCGTCGCCGGGATCGTGCCCGTCTTCCTCGCTGTCGCGGCCATCGCGATCCCCAGGCTCGACCGCGACGAGCTGGCCCACCCCCTGGACCACCCGGAGCCCGTCCCGGCGAAGAACCTGTCCGGGTCCACACGCAACGAACCGAAAGGTAGCTAACGATTATGATAGCGGTGTGGTGGGAGGAGTTCGGCGGGCCGGAGGCGCTCGTCGCGGCCGACACCCCTGACCAACGGCCTTGCGGGACTCACTACGAAAGGACACACAAAGACGATGAAGATAACCGAAGCTGACCACACCAACTGGCGGGTAAAGGATATCGAGAGGTCTCTCGGATTCTATCGCGACGTTCTGGGTCTCGAGCCGTTCGGCCTCGACGCCTATGAACGCGGGGAGCATCCCCTCGTCTCGCTGCGGGTGACGCCTGGATTCATACTGCATCTGAGGCCGGATCCCACCTTCGAGCCCGTCTCCACCGGGGGTTACGATCACCTCGCCCTCGTGGTCGAAGGCACGAGCCCGGATGCGCTGGCCGAAAGCCTCACGGAAGCGGGCGTGGAGATCGAAAGCAGGTCTGTGAACGTCATAGGCGCCAGAGGATCAGGTGAAGCCCTGTACGTGCGGGACCCGGACGGCTACCTGATAGAGCTCAAGCTATACACCAACGAGTCCGGGTCTCCTCGCGGCGAATGAAATCCGCAGGGAGAGACCGATGAGGAGTGGATCTTAACCAGAGGACTCCTCCACGACGCGAGAACGGCTCACGCACGCTCCATGCTACTCGATAATTGAGTTGTCGGGCATAACTCCCTAATATTCTCCTTCTACGATGACCGTCTTCGGGACCATGGCGAGCACCACGAGATCTTTCGGGCCACAAGCGAAGAGCTGAAGTGCTGACCAGCTGAAGTGCTGACGAACGACAGCCGAAGGCTGGAGCGTGCTGGCAAGCTGAAATGCTAAGAGAAGGAGCACCATGCCCCGCAAACGCCCCTCAAGCGACGATCTAAGGACGCAAAGAGCGAGGGAGGAGCTGATCCAGGGTCCTTCCGCCGTGGACTTCGACGTCCACGACTTCTCCGTGAGGGTCGGAAGTCTGCCACTCTTCCGCAGGACGGGGAACGGCGATCTCTCGCAGGCCTTGCGGCTGGTGGTGCTGGCCGAATCCGCGGTTGGGGACGTAACCTTCGCAATCTCCGACGGGGATACCACCCTCGATACGGTAAGGGCCAGGATCGACGAGGGCCGCACCCTCGTGCATCTCTTCGTGCCCGAGGTTTACGAGCCCCGCACGATTAGCCTCAGGGTCGAGGCCACGAGCAGGGAGCCGTTCGAGGCGCGGGTGGAGATTCTTCCCCAGCGCAAATGGTCGGTCTTCCTCGTCCACCACTCACACCTCGACATCGGCTACACGGACACCCAGAGTTCGGTGCTACAGCACCACCTGCAGTATCTTGACTCGGTCCTGGATCTGACCTCGGCCACCGATGACTGGCCGGAGGACGCCACATTCCGTTGGAACGTGGAAGCCAACTGGCCACTCCTCCACTGGTTAAAGAACCGGCCAGAGAGTGACAGGACCCGTTTCTTCGACCGTGTTCGCGAGGGACGTATAGAGATCTGCGCGCTTCCCTTCAGCATGCATACCGAAGCGTATTCGATCGACGAACTGGCACGCCAGCTACGCTTCGCCGACGAACTGCGCGAGAAGTACGACGTGCCCATACGGACCGCCATGCAGACCGACGTGCCAGGGGCCACGATAGGCCTCCTGAGTTCCCTGGTGGACGCGGATGTTCGCTACCTTTCTGTAGCCCACAATTATGCGGGTCGTTCCGCCCCGCATCTGGTCGGCGGACAGGGGCTCACGCGTCCCTTCTACTGGCGCGCCCCCAACGGCAAACGCCTGTTGGTGTGGTACACGGACTCGCCTCACGGCAGCGCTTACATGGAGGGCAACCTGGTCGGTCTGGCGGAGGATTACCGGGCCACCCTGCACGCTTTGCCTGGCTATCTTGCGGCCCTCTCAAAGCGTCCCTACCCGTACCGGGGGCGTGGGGAGAGCATCTTCGGATGGACGGGCCTGGATCCCTCATCCGAGGTGACGAAAGTGCCGTATCCTCACGATGTGCTTCACCTGAGGGTCCAGGGCGTATTCTCTGACAACGCGGCTCCTAGCATAGTCCCCGCTGAGATCGTGCGGGAATGGAACGAGAAGTGGGCCTACCCGCAACTACGCCTGGCGACCAACAGCGAGTTTTTCACCTCGGCCGAGGAGAGGCTTGCGGGGAGTATGGAGACCTACTCCGGCGACTGGACCGACTGGTGGGTCGACGGCATAGGGTCGGGGGCGCGCCACCTCGGATTCAACCGTCGCGCCCAGGCTGACATAAGGACGGCCCAGACCCTGCACTCCCTGGCCGACACGCTTGCCGAAGACGGCGCCGACCCGCGGGATGAGATAGACGAGACATACGAGAACATGGCGCTCTTCGACGAGCATACCTGGGGTGCCGCGAACCCCTGGATGGACGGCCTGGAGATGAGGGAATCAGGGGCGCTCCAATGGGAGACAAAGGCGGGTTTCGCGCGGGAGGCGTACGAGAGATCCCACGCCCTCCTCAGGTCGGGCGTCCACCGCCTCTCGCACGCCTTCGGGCGGTCCGGCGACTCACTGGCCTCCGTTACCGTATTCAACCCCAGCCGCTGGGAGCGCACCGACCCGGTCAGCGTGTTCGTGCCCGAGAGCCGCACCGAACTCCAGCGTCCCCTCGTCGTGGTCGATGGCGACGCTAGAGAGCGGGTGCCCTGCGTGGTCGAGGATCAGGAAAACGCCCAGTTCAGGGTGCGGGGAAGCCGCTTTACATTCATCGCCAGGGATGTTCCGGCCTTCGGCTACAGGCGCTACGACATTGTCGAAGGCGAAGATGAGCAAGAAGATCCCAAGTCGGGCGACGAGCCTTGCATAGAGAACGAGTACTATCTGGTTCGCTTCGACCTGGCCAGAGGCAGGGTCACCGAAATACTGGACAAGACCTCCGGCCTGAACCTGGTCGACGCGGACGCCCCGTTCGGTTTCAACCAGTTCGTTTACGATCGTTACGCGAGCGCCCCGCACTTCAACCACCTCTCCAGCCGCATCCAGGCGACAGACCTGGCTCTGCTCGGCGAGCGCTCGGCCGGGGGGCTCGCCGTGGTTGCACAGCGGTCGTCCAACCCGGTCTGGGACCGGGTAACCGTCCGCCTGGTCGACGAGAGGGCCGATATCGTGGAGTCTACGCTGACCCTGTTCCGCGGCGTACGTAGACTGGATATCACGAACCGCATCCACAAGGCCGGTACCCCCGAGAAGGAGAGCGTGTACTTCGCTTTTCCCTTCGATGTCGGTGACCACTCGCTCCACTACGAGATAACCGGGGGGATTGATTCACCCGACGCGCCGCGCGTTCCCGGCTCGGCGGATCACATGCGGGCGATCCGGCACTGGGTCGGCCTGGAGAACGAGAGGGTCAGGCTGGCGTGGGCCACGATGGAGGCACCGCTCGTCCAGTTCGGAAACATCCACCTTCCCTACCTCCCTTTCCCCGAGACCATCGACCACGAGATCGCCAACCCTGCAACCGTATACTCCTGGGCCCTCAACAACATCTGGGACACCAATTTCCCCTCGCAACAACAGGGTGAGATAGAGTTCTGCTACGCGGTCGCCTCGGGAGAGAACATGGAGACGCCCGAGCTGGGTATGAGGACAGCGGCGGCCCTGACGACGCCCCTGCTGGGTATCCTCTCTGCGCCGTCCGCCGGGAACGACCTTCCGGAGCGGGGCAGCTTCTGCTCCGTAGATCATCCCCTGCTGGATGTCGTCGCCATCGCGCCTTCGAGGCGGGGACACGACCTTGTGGTGATGCTCCAGTCTCTGTCCTCCGAGAGCGAGGAAGTCTGCGTCTCGTTCGGGCTGCTCGGCGTCGCCCGGGCCCGGGTGGGGTCGCATCTCGAAAGGCACCTGGAAGAGGCGAGGGTCGATGGCGAGAACGTCCGGTTTGTCGTTCCTGCGGGGAGTCTCGTCTCCGTAGCCGTAGACCTGGAACGTGGGAGGTAGCGTATGACGAACGAGGTGCGCGGTAAGGTGGCGATCGTAACCGGTGGCGGGGCCGGCATCGGGCTTGCCTCCGCAGAGAAGCTAGCCAGGGAGGGGGCCGCGGTTGTGGTCTGCAGCGACCGTGAGGATCAAGCCAGGCAGGCGGCCGGCCGGCTGCGTGAAGAGGGCCTGGAAGTCGAGGGGATGAGGGGAGACGTGACCACTTCTGCGGACATGAAAGCCCTGGTCGACTTCACTGTGGAGAACTATGGAGGGGTTGACGTGCTCGTCAACAGCGCCGGGGTTCAGCGCTACGGGACGGTCACGGAGACCGAGGAGGAAGTCTGGGACGAAGTTCTCGACGTCAACCTCAAGGGGATATACCTGGCGGCCAGGCATGCCATTCCCGAGATGAGAAGGCGTGGGGGAGGTGCCATCGTCAACGTGTCGAGCGTGCAGGCCATAGCCTCGCAGGCAGGGGTGGCTGCCTACACGGCGAGTAAAGGCGGCATCAACGCCCTGACGCGGGCGATGGCCGTAGATCACGCCGAGGAGAACATAAGGGTCAATGCCGTGTGTCCCGGTTCTGTCGATACGCCGATGCTGAGATGGGCGGCTGACCTCTTCAAGGGGGAGAACACCGTCGAGGCGACGGTCGATGACTGGGGCAGGATGCATCCCCTGGGAAGGGTCGCCAGGCCGGAAGAGGTGGCCGAGGTGATCTGCTTCCTCGCAAGCCCCAGGGCGAGCTTTGTTACGGGAGCGGATTACATGGTCGACGGCGGTCTGCTCGCGGCCCTGGGCGTCCGACTGCCAGAATAGTCCGGCGACCAAATAGAACAAGGGAGAAAAATCTTGGAATCCATACTGTCTCTGGACAGAGCCGAGGTCTTCTTCGACGGCATATTCAGTGAGCCGCGCCTCCTCCACCCCGAGGGGATCGCGATCGACGCCGGCGGCGACATCTGGTGCGGGGGAGAGACGGGGGAGATCTACTGGCTCTCCGCCGATGGGTCCCGCATCGAGACCGTAGCCTCAACAGGCGGTTTCATTCTCGGCCTGGCCTTCGACAGCGACCAAAACCTCTACGCCTGCGATATGCGCCACTCCGCGGTGTTCCGCCTCGACACGAGAACAGGAGATCTCGTCCACTTCGCGAACGGCGGGGGCGAGATGCGCATACCCAACTTCCCCGTGGTAGACGGCTCCAGGAACTGCCTTTACGTCTCCGACAGCTACGATCCCGAAGAGCAGGGACCAGGAGTCTGGCGATTCGACCTGGAGAGCGGAGAAGGAGGGCTCTGGTACGACAGGGCCATGACCTTCGCCAACGGGATGGCCCTCTCTCCCGACAAGGATCACCTGTACGTCGCTGAATCGTTCGCCGGCAGAGTGATCCGCATCCCCATAGACGAAAGCGGAGGCCCGCAAGAAGGCGAACCTTTCGTGGAAGGGCTCGAGCGCGTGCCTGACGGTCTGGCATTCGACACCGACGGCAACCTGTACATCTCCTGCTACGAACCCTCGCGTATATACAGGGTGAGTCCGGAACGAGAGGTACATCTGTTTATCGACGATCCCATAGCGCACACCCTGTGCCATCCAACGAACTGTGCGTTTCGCGGCGAAGAGCTCTTCACATCCAACCTCGGCCGGTGGCACATAACGCGGATCGAAGCCCACGTAGAAGGCCTAGTTTTGCCTTGAAAGGTTCTCTTGCGTGGGGGTTGAGCCTTACGGGCCTTGATCTCTCCACTCTCCCACATCCAATCTAGACAGACTAGATACCTGTTCAGAGGAGATAAGTCTTGTCCTGGCAATTGCAGGAAGCCAAGCAGAAGTTCAGCGAGTTGGTGCGGCGCACGTTGGAAGAGGGGCCGCAGGTGGTTACCAGGCACGGCGAGGAGGTCGTCGTAGTGGTCCCGGTTGAGGAGTTCCGGCGTATGAGCAAGGACGGCGAGAAGATGGACTTCAAGGAGTTCCTGATGAGCGCGCCGGACTTGAGCGTGTTGGATCTGGAACGTCAGAAAGAGTTTCCGCGAGACATCGAACTGTAGCGTCGTGAGATACCTGCTTGATACCAAAGTACTCTCGGAGGTGCGCAGGCCGCGGGGCGATGCAGGAGTGAAGCGTTGGATCTCTTCGGTACCCACCGAAGACCTTTACCTGAGCGTGCTCACGCTCGGAGAGGTCCGCCGTGGTATAGGTCTACTCTCTCGAAGAGATCCCGTGCAGGCCGACCTCTACGAGACCTGGCTCGTCACCGTTCTCCACGACTACGCGGACAGGGTTCTGCCCGTTGACGCTACGGCTGCCGAGGAGTGGGGACGGATGAACGTGCCTGATCCCGTCTCAATAGTTGACGGCCTTATGGCAGCAACGGCCAAGGTCAGGAACCTGACCTTCGTCACCCGCAACACGGCCGACGTCGCGCGAACCGGCGTGCGTCTGCTCGACCCGTTCGACGCTTCCTAGCAAGAGTGCCGATAGATCCGCGCTACCTCGACCAGCGCTGAGTCAGCGGACCTTTCTCACCGAACAGGGGGTCCGACTCGGGTAAGGAAACGTTGCGGACGTTCTCCAGAACCTCGGGGCGTTCGCCTTCTTCGCCGGTACGCAGATCGTAAGATTCCTGTCCGCGCGGGTAGGCCCCGACGACCGAGAATCCACCGTCCGACCCTTTGTTACAGTGTCCGACACCAGCCGGTATCACAACCGCGTCGCCAGCCTCGACCTCGACCGTCTCGCCTTCCGGCCCGCCGAACGCGATGCTCGCAGAGCCGCTAACCACACACAGCACCTCGTGGGCGTTCGAATGGTAGTGATGATACGAGAAGACCCCGTTCACCCACGCGCCGCCCCAACCGTTCTCCGCGAGCAGTTCTTTGCAGCGCGAGGAGTCCTGCTCGGAACTGTCGAGCGCTTGCGGGTATACGAGCATCGGCAACGTCGAGTTGTTCGGGATGCGGCCATCGTCTTCGAACAGATATTCTCGTACTTCGGTCTCCCGCGTCCGGTATTCCATCTGACCCTCCTGGCTGCATCTCGGCGTTTACCTCATAGTACCGACAAAGTACAGCAAGCGGTTGGCTGGATGACTTTGAGATCTCTCGAGGTTAACATGGTTATTGAATCCGGCTAAATCGGGAGGACGAATTGTTTACGGTAACTCTATCCCGCCTTTCTACTTCTTCTCCCGGCACGCAAGAAAGCTCCCGGAGAAGCCACCACCCTCGGCACAGGTACCCTGGCCTCGGACAGGACGTCTCGCAAGCTCTCTATATGGTGGATGAGGAAGGCGAACCCTTTTTCGATGGTCTGCTCTACTCTGCCTTCTACGAGGAATGCTCCTTCGTGGTGCAGGATGTCGCCGCACCTCTCGTAGACGGAGCGGAAGATCGTCGTCTGTAAGAGTCCCCACTCGTCTTCGATCAGCAGGAAGTACACGCGGTATCCGCTCCTGGTCGGGGGGCTCTGGAGACATTCGATCAAACCCGCCGCGCGGGCGCTGGTGCCGTGCGGTAACTTTCTGACTTCCTCGCTCGGAACTACCCCGAGCTCTCGGAAGGCATCGCGGTAAGGCTCGAGCGGGTGCCTGTGGACGTTGAGGCCGAGCACCTCCCACTCCATCCTCTCTTTTGCCGTATCCGTGAGGGGGAGATGTCCGACGCTCCTCCTCTCCCGCATCGCCCACCAGCTCGCCGGGTGCTCTATGGGGATCTCCTCTTGCCTCCCACGCCTGCGCTTCTTCGGAAGAGATGCACTCTCGCCGAGAAGCCGGGATCTCCCCGACCCTCCAGCCAGAGAGTCGAGGAATCCGCCCCTGATGAGATTTTCTAGCGCGTCTTTTTCGACGGCCGTCCTCCCGTAGAGGTCGGCGACGGAGACGAACGGCTTTTTGCGCCGCCCGGCCACGATGGAGGAGATGGCCCTCTCGGAGAGCCCCTTGCAATACCTGAGGCCAACCCGGAGAGCGGAGCCCTCTTCTTCTATGGAGAAGTCTTCTCCTGAGAGGTGGACGTCGGGCGGGAGGGCGTGGAGACCGATCCTACGCGCCTCGTTGAGGAGCAGCCTCGGGCTGTAGAAACCCATCGGCTGGGAGTCGAGGACGGCCGCGAAGAACTCCGCCGGGTAGTGGCGCCTCATGTACGCGCTCGCGTAGGCGAGCTCAGCGAAGCTGGCTGCGTGCGCGGCGGAGAAACCGTAGACCGAGAACCCCTCCATCCAGGAGAAGACCTCCTCCGCTTTCGCGGCGGGGACCCCTTTCTCCCTCGCCCGCCGCATGAACTCCAGGCGCAACTCTCGCATCGCGCCGGGTCCCCGGTCCTTGGTCATGGCGCGTCGCAGGAGGTCGCCTTCGGCCAGGGTGAAGCCGGCCACGGCGTTCGCCACGGCCAGGGCCTGTTCCTGGAAGATGAGGACGCCGTAGGTGGGACGTAGTATCTCTTCGAGTTCGGGTAGGATCACCTCGTACGCCTCCCTGCCGTTCCGGCGTTTCACGTAGGGGGTGACGAGGTCTCCCCTCACGGGACCCGGCCTGAAAAGAGAGATCTGGGCCACAAGATCAGCGAGCCTCCTGGGCCCAAGACGCTGGCTCAGGTGCATCTGTCCGGGCGATTCCAGCTGGAATATCCCGGCGTTGCACCCGGTCCTTATGAGGGCGTAGGTCTTCTTATCCTCTGGCGGCAGGTCGTAGGGGTCCACCCTGCGCCCCAGCCGCCTCGAAGCCAGCTCCCCGGCCTTGTGCAAAGCTGTGTGCATCCTCAGACCCAGCAGGTCCAGCTTCGGAAGCCCCACACGCTCCAAATCGTCCTTGTCGTACTGGCAGCGCAGGAGCCCCACCGTCCCTGAAGGCTCCAGCGGCACCAGCTCCGAGAGGTGGTACTCCGCCGTCCCGAACACCATACCCCCGCTATGGGTGCCTCCCTCCTTGATGCGGCCGGCGAGCCCCGCGGAGAGCTCGAGCAGGAGACGATATTTCTCCCTATCCTGCAAAGGATGGCCGTACATGGCCGGCTCGGCGAGCGACTCCTCCCAGCCGGAGAGGCCGGCGTAGATCCTATCGCGGTCATGGAAGCGGGTGGGGACCTGGCGGCTTAAAGTGTCGATCTCCTGTGGAGAATGCCCGAGCGCCCGCGCCGCCACCCTCACGGCTCCTCGCAACGACATCGTCTGGACCGTCGCAGCTTCGGCGACGCCCAGATGCTGGTAGCGTCGGATCATCTCGAAGCGCACCTCGTCCCGCCTCACGGAACAAAAGTCCAGGTCCACGTCGGGCGGGTCCTTGCGTCCTTCGTGCAGAAACCGCTCGAAGAGCAGCCGGTTCGAGAACGGCTCGGGCTCGCTCAGCCCCAGACAATGCGAGACCAGGCTGTTCGCGGCACTTCCCCGGCCCGTGACGGGGATGCCCTTCGACTTCGCGATCTCTTTGGCTTCGTGCGCGATCAGGAAGTACGGCGCGAACCCCAGAGCGTGGAGACAACGCAGCTCCCGTCCGAGTCGCGACTTCAACTCCTCCGCCGTGGGATCGTCCCCCGCTCTCCTCCCGTAGCGTCTCCTGGCGCCCGCGAGCGTCAGCTCCAGTAACACCTTCCCAGCCGTCTTGCCAGGAGGCAGGATCGCCGCCGGCATGTGGACTCTGCCCGACAGCTTCACCGCCCCCGCGCACTGCCGCGCGACTCCCGCAGCGTTCTCCAGGGCCTTGGGATAGTCTTCGAAGAGCCGCCGTATCTCCTTCCCGGACCTTAGATGCAACCTGTCGGTAGGCCTGTATTCCGGACCAGGGAGCGCCGTGAGGTTCGCGGCAGCAACGAGTACCTCGTGCAGCCTGTGGTCAGCAGGGAAGAGGTAAGCGACTTCTCCCGTGGCGACAACCGGTACGCCAGCGTCCTGTGCAAAGGCCGCTACTTTTCCCATGCTCCGCCGCCCGGTCGCCGTTTCGTCGTCGGTCAGCTCTACGTAGAGCCGGCCCCCGAATGCCTCCTGCAAAGAATGCAGCGTTCTGGTCGCTTCTTTCCTTTGCCCGGCAAGAACCAGGCGCGGCAAGAGCCCGAACGGGACGGCTCCGGTCAGGCAGATCAAACCTTCTCTATGATCCAGGATCTTCCCCAGCGAACAGACAGGACGGCGCCGGTCCTCTGAAGAGATCCTGTAATCCGTAATGAGCCGGCACAGGGAACGGTACCCTTCTATGGACTCGGCAAGCAACACGACGTGCCCGCCCGCCGTCGAGACCTGGGCCCCGACGATAGGGAGGATGCCAGCCTCACCTGCGGCCTCGAGGAGGCGGGGGATGCCGTAGAGTCCATCGCGGTCCGTGAGCGCCAGAGAGGGCATCCCCATCCTCGCCGCGGCCTCCACAAGCTCCTCCGGTCTCGCGACCCCGAAACCGAAGGAGAATCCACTCCTGACGTGCAGGTGGACGAAGTCGTCGGGGGAGTCCCCGTTCAATCCGTTATCCCTACGAGGAACCACTCTCCGTCGTTCTCCCGCGCCAGGTCGATAACCGAGCCGTCGGAGAGGAGGAGTCTCGCCAGGCTCCTGTCCTTCGCCCGCGTCTCGTCCCACCAGGCCCGGACCTCCCGCCAGCGTCCGAGTACCTCGACGACGTGCCGCCTCTTGCGGCACCGTCTCCGGCCCGAGGCCCAAGTGACCCGCACACGCCCGTGACGGTTCTCCAACTCGACCGGCTCATATCGGGCGTGTGCGGCCTGTCCTCCCCTCTCTTCCATCTCCGAGGCCCGCGAGAGCCAGGAGGTCCGCAGCAGATGGTCGAGGACCGCCAGCCTCGACTCACGGGTCGGAAACAACGGCTCCTCGAACCCCTCGGGTCGTAAGGGGTAGCGGTGTATCTCCGAGACGCTCGCCTCCATCTCTCTCCTCCCTCCGGGGAGCGCCCGAGAGCCGGGGGATGAGAAACCCGCGCCTCCGGATATAATCCGGGGAGCAGGCGTCCTCGCCTCCTCAAACCCTCGCAGGCCGGTATTGGTTGGACGCCGGCCGGCCGGCGAGGCCCGGGGTGGGGGCGCTCCTGCTTTGCCAGCTTCTCTACGCTACCACAAACTATTGTTTGTAGTCTACGGCAAAATAGTATAAAGTGTCATTGCGAGGCGTTTAGAGGAGACGAAGGTGGTCCCTGAGAACTGGAAGGTAAGGATGGAGATGCTCAGGCGCCTGGCCCGCGCGAACGTGAGGGGAGAGGGGCCTCCGAGCGTGCGCGAGGTGGGGGAGGCCGTGGGCTTGAGGAGCTCCCAGACCGCGTACAAGCACCTCAAAAAGCTGGAGGAGGGTGGGTACATCGAGCGAGAGGGTGGGCGGGCGCGCGGCATCAGGCTGACGGAGAAGGGTTGGGAGGCAGCGGGCGAGATGCCTTTGTTGGGTAGGATCGCCGCCGGACGCGGGCTCGAGGCCGTGACGGTGGGGGATGAGGCGTATTCGCTCGCGG
>DATMVF010000214.1:0-4228 GCA_035563475.1 Rubrobacter sp. | reverse complement strand
GGCCATCGGCGCACCCATGAGCCCGAGCCCCACGAAGCCCACCCTCCCGATCATTTTGCTCCCTTTCTTCTCTGACCCCTGCCCGATCAGCTCGCCGTTCCGACGGGTCCTCGTCCTACCCTTTACTCAACCTTTCGATGCTCGACCAGGGAAGGAACTCGTAGCCGGTCGGATCCCCGCTGGGATCCCTGGCATCGAGGAGCAGGCCGCTCTCGTTCCGGTCGCAGACGTAGCCAGCGAGGTCTACTCCGGTCCTGGCCGCGACCGTAACCTGGCTCCCACGGCCCAGGAAACACTCGATCCGCGGCGCATCTGCCCGTATTCCCTCATTGCTCTCAGCACTCTCCAACGTGTCTCCTCCTTGTCCCTTACCTGACACAGGAAAGGTTACAGGCATCAGGTTTCAGGAGCGACCCATCCTGTACTCTAACGGCAGGAGATCGGGGACTTCTTGCCAGTGGGAGAAGCCGTGTACATCGTTCCTTCTGGTGAGGAGGTCGCGGTTCCACGGCTGTTGCATGGCCGCCGCCCACAGACCGGCGTCGGCGACCCGCTCTATGGTGTCGGGCCTGTCGTCTATGAGGCCGAAGGCGCCAAGTGCGTCCAGGATGCCGAGCTTGTCCTCCGTCGTGACGGTAAGGTCCACCTTGGGGCCGAAATAGGTTCTGAGCCAGGATTCGAGATGGGGGGTCATGATCTCCTGGTCGTTGTGGGTTACGAAGTGGATCATTATGCCGTGTCTTTCTTGGAGTGCGCGCAGCACCTCTGGGGCTCCAGGATAGGGTTCCCGGTCCCGGACGCGCTCAGGGTCGAAGACGCGGTCGAAGATGGCGGTCGTCATCTTTTCGCCGTAGGTGTCGAGGACGTGGGTCCAGGTGGTGATCCTGTCGATGTCTAGCGTCTCGCCCGTGATGTCGAGGACTGCCGAACAGACCCAGGCGCCCGTGTTCCAGATGGTCGAGTCGACATCTGTGCAGAGGGTCGGTTTCAAGGTTCTATCAACTCCTCGACGGGGATCGCTTCGGTGAGGCCGGATGCGGGATCTATGACAGCGTAGGTCGCTCCGGCTTCGCGCGCTACCAGTGCGTGGCGTCTGAGGCCGTCCCTATCATCTATGGTTCCGAGGCTGTCCGGCAGGTCGAGGTGGGCCGCCCGTTCGCGGAAGTCGCTGGCGTGCTCGCGCGAGCTGAAGAGCGCTGCAACCAGTACCTCTCCATCTTCGACTTCGACCGTGATCAGGGGCGCCTCTCCCCTCTCGTCGGAGATCATGTACAGCGGGAAGGGGATCTCGCCTGCCATCTCCTCCGCCTTCTGGGCCACGTCACCGGCGTGGAACAGTCCAGCGCCCCTTTCGGAGACGACCAGCACGAAGTCGGCCCCGGAGAGCGCGAACACTTCTATCGAGCCCCAGTCGGAGAGCGCCCTTGGATTGAGGCCAGAGAGTCTCTCCATCCCGTGTTGGGCGGCTCCTGCGGAGAACTCACCTGCGAGCTCTCTGTCCGAGAACAGGGCGCAGACCCTGGCTCCTTCGCCGCCGACCTCGGTCTCCTGGAAGACGTCCCTTCCTTCGGGATCGACCAGCTTGAAGAGGGGCGGGCTGGGGAGGTCCTCGAGGGTCAGCTCGCTCCCGGTCTCATCCATAATCCTCCTCCCTGCTTACGAGGTCTTTGGCCGTTCCGTGTGGGAAGAGCGTGGCCACCGCCAGGGCCAAGAGACCGAAGAAGAGCAGGACCCAGAACGCCGGGCTGAGCGAGGCGGCGAGGGCGCCGGCCACCTCCGAGTACGCCGCCTCGGGGATGCGGCTGCGCACGGCGGGCTGCAGCAGGGCGTTGGGATCGGAGAGCAAGCGACCGAGGCCGGCGTCGCCCCCCGTTGCTCTGTCCACGGCGGCCCTGTAACGCTCGCCGAGAGAGGCGTTCAAGAGAGCGCCCATCACGGCGACCCCGATAGTACCTCCGACGGTACGGAAAAAGACTACCGAGGAGGTGGCCACGCCGCGACGGCGCCAGGGCACGGCGTTCTGCACGCTGACGAGGTAGCTGGTGCTCGAGAAGCCGAGTCCCAGCCCGATCACCACTACGGCAAACACGACGTAGGAGAGCGAGGTTCCGCTATCCATGGGCACGCACAGGGCCGAGCCGACGGCGATCAAGGCCGAGCCGAGTAGGAGCGTCGAGCGGTACCCCGTGAGCAGGAGCAGCCTCCCGCCGACGAAAGATCCCACGGGCCACCCGATGGAGAGTGAAGCCACGGCGGCGCCGGCCGTGATCGCAGTCCCACCGAGGGCGCCCTGTACAAAGAGCGGCACATAGACCGAGACGCCGAGCAAGACACCGCCCATCGCCACGTTCCCCAGCGCCGACACGGCGATGATCCGCTCCGAGAACAGGGCGAGCGGGACCACGGGGTCTCCCGCCCGCCGCTCGACGAGCACGAAGAGCGCGAGCACGGCCAACCCGCCGAAGAAGAGTCCGAAGGTCGCCACCGAGAGCTCTCCGGCGCCTCCACTTCCGAGCAACGCGAGCAACACGGCGACGAGGCCGCCTGTTAGGAGGGCCGTGCCCAGGTAATCCATGCTGCGCTCGCGACGCTCGAATGACTCGGTAAGGGTCGCTGCGAGGAGGACGGCGGCGATGATGCCGAAGGGCACGTTGACGTAGAAGACCCAGCGCCAGGAGATCAGATCCGTGATGAAACCGCCGGCCGCGGGGCCGACCACGGCAGAGATCCCCCACACCGCCCCGAAGAGTCCCTGGACACGCGCCCGCGCCTCGAGCTCGAAGATATCCCCGACTATGGTAATGGCGACGGGTTGCACGGCACCTGCTCCGAGACCCTGGATCGTCCTGAAGAAGATGAGGGCCGCCATGCTCTGCGAGGTCCCAGCGAGCACGCTGCCGAGCAAGAAGAGGAAGATCCCGGCCAGGTAGACGGGTTTGCGGCCGTAAGTATCGGAGAGTTTGCCGAAGACGGGGCCCGTCACGGTCGCCGCGAGCAGGTAAGAGGCGAAAGCCCACGGGTAGAGCTCGAGGCCGCTGAGCTCCCCGATCACGGTCGGCATCGCCGTCCCTACGACCGTGGCATCCACGGCGGCCAGGAAGGTCCCGATGAGCGTAGCGAGCGTTATGAGCGCCTTGCGGCGCTTGCTGAGTCCCAAGAGACAGCGCTCCTGTAGCGGCCTTTACGGGGAGCGATCTTACCACCGCGTCGCTTCGCGTCGCTTCGCTCTGCAGCTGGTCAGCTATTTGGCTTGAGCTTTACGCGCGACGCCGTAAGGCGAGAGGCAGGATCATAGGTTCACTGCAATGCGCTCGTTCGTCTACTGGTGAGAGCTTTCTACCGAAAACAACAAGCTGAAATGCTGACTTGCTGACAAGCGAAGCCCGAAGGGCTGAGCGTGCTGACCAGCTATATAAGAGACTTGGGGCGGGCGACCTGACGGACGACGGAGAGGAGGTCTTCGTCTGTAAAGGGCTTTCTCAGTACCCGCACCGAGCCTTGCGTTCGTTCGGCGAGCGCTTTGGCGGCCGGGTCCTTCTTGGCAGCGGTGAGGACTACGGGTATCTTCTGGGTCGTGGGCATCGCCTTGAGGCAGTGGCAGGTCTCTACGCCGCTCAGCTGGGGGATCGAAACGTCCATGATTATGAGGTCCACCCTGCGGGTTAGGGCCTCCTGGAGGGCCGTGCGGCCGTCCGTTGCCGAGACCACGCGGAAGCCCGCGTTCTCCAGGGCGCTGGCGGAGCGTCCCAGGGCTTCTGCGTCGTCGTCTGCGACCATGATGGTTGCTCTGCGGTCCACGGCGCTAGATTTTACACCCAATTCACATTTGCAGCGAGCGTGATGCGCGCCACACTCTTCTCCGACGCGTCGGGGTAGATGCGCTACACTCATCTTCGAGCACGGGAAACGAACTTCGGGTACGAGAGGTGAGCGTGACGGAGCAGAAATACTTCCGTAAAGGCTTCAAGATGCGGGAGAACGTCCAGCATCTTCTGGACCGGGATTATCGCTCTGAGGTCGTCGACAGGGTCCGTGAGAACGGCAACATCTTCGAGGCCGAAGGCCTCACGATCCGCCTCGCCGATGAGTTCGGATTCTGCTACGGGGTGGACAGGGCCGTGGACTACGCCTTCCAGACCAGGGAGAAGTTCCCCGACAGGCGGATCTTCATCACGGGGGATATGATCCACAACGCCTCCATGAACGACCGCCTGCGCGAGATGGGTAT
>DATMVF010000213.1:0-3397 GCA_035563475.1 Rubrobacter sp. | reverse complement strand
CGCGTGGGCAGCGTCCTGCGCGAGCCCGCGGACGAAGCCAAAGAGCAGCAAGGGTCGTAGTGTTCCGCGGGGGCGACGTGGGATACGGTGGTGAATCGCCCGAAGACTTCTGGGGCGCGCTGCGAGGGGTCTGGTTCGATCCTATCCACTTCTTCAGGAGACTCGACCCGCGGGGAGGAGCGATCCGGCCCGCCGTCTTCGTCTCCGTGATCCTCTACCTAGACCTGCTCCTCGAGGCGACGCTGCAGATGCTGTGGCTCCGCGAGTTCAATTACGCCATGATCTACGCCCCCTTCCTCGGGCTCGTCGTCGCGATCGTGCTCGCACCGTTGCTCGTGGCCGGGCTGGCGATCATCATCCTATTCATCCTCGGAGGGGGCAAGCTCTCGCGCGACGGCTTCGGGCCCCTGTTCCGCTCTTTGGGCTACTCGAGCGCAATAGGTTTCGTGCTCTGGATCCCCTTCGCCCCCCTACTCGCGATCCCATACGGCGCCTTCGTTGCCACCGTCGCCGTAAAGGAGACCATGAACGTTAGCCCGGCTCGAGCCGCAGCCGCGACCCTCATCCCACTCGGGGCCGTTCTCCTGACGGTGCTCGCCCTGCTCGGCCCGGGGGAAGCAGCGGGCTTTCTCATCAACCCGCCGGGAAGCTGAATTAGCATGTCAGCACGGCGCTTCGCGCCTTGTCAGCATTTCAGCTTGTCGCCTTCGTATGGGTAGGTCCTTGCTGACTAGCTGAAGTGCTGACTAGCTTCCAACGCGAGCGCCGTTAGCAGCGCCGACCCTCGCGCCAGGACCTCCTCGTCGAAGGCGAACTGGGGCGTGTGCAACCCTGAAACATCTTCCCCGACGCCGAGCCAGGTAAAGGCTCCAGGTACCTCTTCCAGGTAGTACGAGAAGTCTTCTGCGGTCATAGAAGGTTTGGGTAGCTCCTGTACTGAGTGCGCGCCGAAGAGGTCCTCAGCGACGCCGAGGGCGTAGCCAGCCGCACTTTCGTCATTGACGGTTACGGGGTAAGAGAAAGTGTAGTCCAGTTTCGCGTCGCCGCGCATCCCCTTCGCGACCCCGCGGGCTACGGCCTCCATACGCTCCGGCATCCTCTCGCGGAGATCTGAGTTCAGGGTACGGACCGTTCCCCCGAGGCGGGCCTTCTCAGGGATGATGTTGAAGGCCGTTCCGGCGCCGATCTCCCCCACGGTAAGGACGGCCGACTCGACCGGATCGACCTCCCTAGAGACGACGGTCTGCAACGCCGTCACCACCTGGGCCGCGATGACTACGGCGTCGGCGGCCAGGTGGGGCATCGCGCCGTGCCCGCCCGATCCTACGATCTCCATCTCGAAGGCGTCGGCAGCGGCCATGATCGGACCGGCCTTCGTCGCCACATTCCCGAAAGGCAACCCCGGCCACAGGTGCAGCGCGAAGATGGAAGCGACGTCTTCGACGACGCCCTCATCCACCATAACTTTCCCTCCACCCCCGCCTTCCTCCGCCGGCTGGAAGACGAACTTGACGGTGCCGCCTAGCCGGTCCCGCATCCCCGAAAGCGCGTGGGCCGCTCCGACGAGCATGCTGGTGTGCCCGTCGTGGCCACAGGCGTGCATCCTGCCCTCTATCTCCGAGGCGAAAGGCAGGCCCGTCTCCTCCTGTATGGGGAGGGCGTCCATGTCCGCCCGTAGGGCCACGGTTCGTCCGTCCCCTTCCCCCTCGAGTGTGGCGACGATACCGTTCTCGGCGACTCCCGTCTCTACGTCGACGGGCAGACCGTCGAGCGCCGCGAGCACCTTTTCGGCGGTCCTCTCCGTACCGAAGCCCAGCTCGGGTTCGCGGTGGATATCTCGGCGGAGGGCGACGATCTTCTCACCGAAGTTCTCTGCGATCTCTGCCTGCAACCCTTCGAACTTCTGGGATACGTCCATGAAATCTCCTATCTTGGCGGTCAGCAGTCAGCTTTCAGCGGTCAGCTCTTTGGTTGCTGAAGCGCTGACACCGCTGTGGAGCCTTAAGGGAAAGGTACCATAGAGCGCGGCTCAGACTGCGGACTGTAGCGACCAGAGGGTCGGCTCGCGCGGCAGGCGTTGCGGGTCGAAGCGGGCGATGAGATCGTCGGGTGACGGTGTCTCTCCGGCCCCGGCGAGACCGAGTGAGCGGGCCATCCAGGCGCGCGCCTCGTCGGGTCCTTCGCCAAGGGCGGCGCGGTCGGAGAGGGTGACGGCGCCGTGGCGTTTGGCGAGACGCCGTCCGTCCGGGCCGAGCACGAGGGGGACGTGGGCGTACCTGGGCTCAGGCAGGCCGAGCAGTCGTGCCAGCAGGATCTGGCGCGGGGTCGAGTCCGCAAGATCAGCACCCCTAACCACCTCGCCTATCCCCTGCGCGGCATCATCGACCACAACGGCGAGCTGGTAGGCCGGAGTGCCGTCGTTTCGGCGCACGACGAAGTCGTCCACCTCCTCCTCACAGCGGCCGAGGAGCCTGTCCTCGAAGGCTACTCTGGCGTCATCCGAACGTACCCGCAGCGCCGGAGGGCGTCCTGAAGCCTCGCGAACGGCACGCTGCGCCGCTGTTAGTTCGCGGCAGGTGCCAGGGTAACGGTCCGAAGCCGGGATGCCGTGCGGCGCGGATGCGGCGGCCCGGATCTCCGCCCGCGTACAGTAGCAAGGGTAGAGAAGTCCGCCAGCGTCGAGTCGAGCGATGGCCTCCTCGTACAGCCCCATCCGCTCCGACTGGCGCACCACTGGACCGTCCCAGTCGAGCCCGAGGGCCCCGAGGTCGTAGAGCTGTGCCTCCTCCACCCCAGGACGAACCCGCGAGTGGTCGAGGTCCTCCACGCGCATGAGAAATCGCGCCCCGGCCGAACGCGCGAACAGCCACGCCAGGAGGGCGGTCCGCAGGTTGCCGAGATGGAGCGGGCCTGTTGGGCTCGGCGCGAAGCGTCCGTGGGAGACGTTCTTCTCGCCGCACCCTCGCTGCTGTCGGGATGGTAGCGACCGGTCTGAGGTGTCTAAGGGATCCAGACTCGGACCGCTGATTCGGTGGGGAGAGAGGCAAGGATGACGTTCCTGACGCCGAGACGCCAGAGCTCGCGCGTGATGACGGAAGCGTCGGCCATACTTCGCCCCGGTTCGACCCCGGTAATCAGGACGGCGGTCCCGGCCCTTTGCGGGACGCTGGCCAGGGAGCCTTTCGAGAGGGCGACGGCGAATGCTCTCGGGGTTATGCTCTGGCCCTGGCCGATGCCGGTGAGGTCGGAGAAGATCTCGGGACGATGGACGTGTTCTTCGTCCACCGGGGTGCCAAGGGCGCGGACGTTGCCGACGGCGACGACCAGCGTGGCGGCGTCCGGGATGGCCGGTTCGTGATCGGCGGTGCCTTTGATCGGGCGCCGCCTGGACCCGTCG
>DATMVF010000212.1:0-17905 GCA_035563475.1 Rubrobacter sp. | reverse complement strand
CAGGAGAAGAGAGGCGAGGATATATGAGCGAGCCGATCACGGTCCTTCTGGTGGACGATCACGCGCTGGTGCGCCAGGGGGTACGCGCTTTCTTGCAGACGCAAGACGATATCAGCGTGGTCGCCGAGGCCGAAAGCGGTGAGGAGGCCGTGAGGCTCGCCGCCGAGCACGCTCCCGACGTCGCCCTGATGGACCTCATCATGCCGGGGATGGACGGTGTCGAGACGACCCGGCGCCTCGTCGCTAGCTCGCCGCGCACGAACGTCGTCATGCTCACCTCCTACCACGACGACGAGCACATCTTCCCCGCCATAAGGGCCGGCGCCCTCTCCTACGTCCTCAAGGAGATCGGGCCCGACGAACTCGCCGAGGCCGTCCGAAAAGCCGCCTCGGGCGAGGCCGTGCTGCACCCGCGGGTGGCGGCGCGGGTGGTCAGGGAGCTTCACGGTGCCAGGCGCGCAGAACCAAACGTCTTCCACGACCTCTCCGAAAGGGAGCTCGAGGTGCTGAAGTTGATCGCCGAAGGACTGCACAACTCGGAGATCGCGGGCCGCCTCTACGTTAGCGAGAAGACGGTCAAGAGCCACGTCTCGAACATCCTCTCCAAACTACACCTGGCAGACCGTACCCAGGCCGCCGTCTACGCCTGGAGAGAGGGCGTCGTCCGGCGAGACTGAAGTCAAAGCGGTTTGCAAAAAGGCTGCGCCTTCTGTTTGCAAACCGCAGGCATCAGGCTGCAGGTAGGGGTCAAAGGGATTCGATGTATGGGAGAAAACGGGCCGGCGCCTCCAGACTTATTCAATTCGAGAACCACTGCAGGTTTCAGGTGAAGCAGTGGGCCGATCGCGCGAGCTCGTAGAATTACTCGAACTCTATCTCAAAGCCCTTCTCAGATTAGTCGAATCCTCGACTTTGTTTGTAGAGCAGACACCTGAAGCCTGAAACCTGTTGCCTGGCTGTGCGGAAGGACAATCCTTCCGCACAGCCCTAAAGCGTCGCGCTCGTGCCGCCGGTGCAGACGGCGCCAGGCTCAGGGGTCTGGGGACCCTGCTGGTAGGCCTGGATGAAGTTCTCCAGATCGGGGTCGTCCGACCCGCTCAGGCCCACCTGCTTGCCCCAGGCCGAGGCCACCACGGGGGTGTTGGAAGGCAGGTCAGGGAAGGGGCTGACCAGGATGAAGGACTGGCTCTCTGCGATGCCCCGCAGTTCATCTATTTGGTCCTGCGGAAGATCTGGTGAGTAGGTGATCCAGACCGCCCCGTGCTCCAGGGAGTGTACGGCACTCTCGTCGCGGACAGGCTTGCCGTAGAAGCCGCAGTTCTGCCACACAGGATTGTGCTCGCCCCCCGCGGGTGGATTCTGCGCGTAATCCACTTCTCCTTGGGTGTGCTCTCCGGCCTGGCCTACGTCGTAGGTCTTTACGTCGCCAGTGGCGCCGCCGGACCGCTGCCTGGCATCGAGCACCGCGAGCGCGATGAATCCTGCTACGAATGCGACGATGACCGCACCTACAATCAGGTATGCCCTCCTGGAACCTCCTGACTCGCTGCTCCGGCTTCTTCTGCTGCTCTTTGCCAAGATCTTCCTCTTTCTAGTCCGCGGTGAGATCGTAGCACATGCAGCCCGCTTCTCCGAGAGGCTTCATAACACCCGCGCCACGAGCCATACGGCCAACGCCGCGAGCGAGATCCACACGGCCACCACTACCACGGCAGCCACTTTGCCGACAGGCCTGTCCTCTACCCCACGCGCTTCTTCCCGGCACTCGGCAAGGACTCGGGGTGGAACCATCTTTATCGCGAGCGCGACCCCCAGCGGAATGATGACCAGATCGTCGAGGTACCCGAGAACGGGGATAGGATCTGGTATCAGGTCTATGGGACTGAAGGCGTACGCGACCACGACCGCGGCGAAAGCCCGCGCGTACCAGGGCACCCTGGGGTCCTTGTAGACCAGGTATAGCGCGTAGATTTCGACCCTGAGCCTCTGCGCCCACCGCTTGAGCCGCCCTATCTTGCTCACCGTCTCTTGTTAGAGTGCACAGACGACTTACTTACCGGTGGCAGTCGTCTTCGCAACCCTCGCCGGCGATCACAGCCCTCACTCATATTTTCATTCTAACAATCGTTGATACGTTGGTAGGAGCAAGAGCCAACATCAGTCGGGACGCGAGGGGAAGCGGAGGGTCTGGAGTGAGGTGTGATGGTCGCCCACGTGGTCGACCTGGAGGGTGGTATGGGAGATGCCGTACTCGTGGGTGAGGAGTTCTTCGAGTTCGCGCCTGCGGGAGTGGCAGTCTTCGTGCCTTCCGACGAGCACGTGGGCTGAGAGGGCCGGGAAGCCCGAGGTGATGGTCCAGATGTGGAGGTCGTGGACTTCGACTATACCTTCGGCCGCTGCCATCCGCCGGCCTACTTCCCCGGCGTTCAGGCCGCGCGGGGTCGCTTCGAGCAGGATGTTGGTCGAGTCTCTAAGGAGCGTCCAGGAGCTGCCCAGGATCAGGAGCCCGATGGCGACGCTGACCAGGGGGTCGGCGTAGCGCCAGCCGGTAAGGATGATAGTGGCGGCGGCGACCATCGCGCCGACCGAGCCGAGGGCGTCGGCGAGCACGTGGCGCAGGGCTCCCTCCACGTTCAGGTTCTCGCCCCCTGTTCTGTAGAGGATGGCGGCGCCGACCGCATTGACGAGGAGTCCGAGCGCGGCGATGGCCAGCATCGGCGCGCCGAGGACCTCGGCCGGCTCCCTGAAGCGTGAGTAGGCTTCGACGAAGACCCAGATGGAGATCGCCACCAGCGTCATCCCGTTCGCGAGGGCTGCCAGGATCTCCGCCCGGCGGTAGCCGAAACTCCTCTCCGGCGTGGCCGGTCTCCCTGCCAGCCAGGCTGCGAAAAGGGCGACCCCTAGCGAGAAATTATCCGAGAGCATGTGTCCCGCATCGGCGAGCAGGGCCAGGCTGCCCGTGAGGATGCCGCCGATGATCTCCACCGCCGTGTAGCTCGCGGTCAGGACGAGCACCACCGCCAGCGCGCGGCGGTTACCGCCGCGCGCGTTCGCCGGGTGGTCGTGTTCGTGATGGCCCATGGGACTATTCTATCGCCGCGCGACTGCCACGGCTGGTTCGCGGAAGATGACTATCGTCCGTGGTATTGGCGCTTCGCCAGCCGGATGCCGAAGGCAACCTGGGCCGCGCCGAGGAGTCGCATCAGGTTCGGGTTCTCGGCGAAGAAGCGGGCGATTTTGCGGACCCTTGCGGGGCCGAACTCCCACAGGAGTGAGTGCTCCGTGGGGAAGATCACCGCGATGATCCCGTCCCCGAGGGTCAGGATCGCGAAGGTCTCCATCAGCCTGCGGACCCAAACACCCTGCATGATGACTACCCTCCTTGCTGCGACATCTGGCCGAGTGTCACTGCGAGCTTCCTCTCTTCTCCGTTGCGGAAGACCGTCAGGGTGACCCTCTCGCCCGGCTCATGGTCGCGCAGGGCGCCGAGGAGGTCCCCGTAGCCCACTATACGGGCGTCGCCCAGGGCCGTGATTATGTCCCCCCTGCGCACCCCGGCCCTCCAGGCTGCGCTACCCGGCACCACCCGCTCTACCAGCGCGCCCGAGTCTATAGGCAGGTCGAACCGTCCGGCGTCCTCGGGGCTGAGATCCGTCGTCAACACGCCGAGGTAAGGTGTCGTTACCTCGCCGTCCTCGATCAGCTGGTCCGCAACCGAGACCGCCGTGTCGGAAGGGACGGCGAAGCCGAGGTCTACCGCCCCGGTCTCGGCAGGGGGGAGATAGGCGACGTTGATACCGATGATCTCGCCGTCGCGGTCGGCCAGGGCGCCGCCGGAGTTGCCCGGTGAGATCGCCGCGTCGGTCTGAATGAGGTCGGTCAAGGCGCTCCGCTCCGCCGTACCGCCGATGGTTAGTTCGGGAGGGAACTCGCGGCCCACGCCGCTCACCACGCCGGAGGTGACGGTCGACTCGAAGCCAGACGGGCTGCCGATGGCTACCGCGAGCTGGCCGACGACGGGTGTGCTTGCATCGTCGAACGTGGCCGCCGGCAGGCCGTTGCGGTCTACCTTTATCACGGCGATCTCGGTGTTCGGATCGGTGCCGACTATGCTTGCGACTTCGATGGTGCCGTCGGCGAAGGCCACGTTCACGCCGGTAGCCCCTTCGATGACGTGGTTGTTCGTGACGATGTAACCGTCGGGGCGGTAGATCACACCGCTACCCAACCCCTCACCCCTCTGGGTTCCGAGCGGCGTCTCTCGCACCGCCCTGACGTTGACCTGCACGACGCTTGGCCCGACTTTCGAGGCGACCCTTGCCACCGGCTCGTCGGCCAGGATGGAAGCCTGCGGCGAGGCCTTGGCCGTATTGTCCGCTTGCACGCCCGGTTCTTTCTCGGAACACCCCATGAGCAGGATCGTACCGAGCATGAAGGCGAGCGAGGCGGAGATCCCTGTAGATCTCGATTTCAAAGTGCCAGAACCTCCTATAGGTGCCAGGAGTGTGTCGTTCGCTATAGAGTCTATACGAGGGACGTTAGGAGCGGTTGTAATACGTTGTACCCTAAAGGGATGGATGCCTCGCCCAACAAGAGAGAGGTGCCCGTCGACCTCGCCCGCGCGGGCGAGGCCCGCTACTTCATCACCTGGAGGGGTGCCGTCGCGGGGCTCGGCGGCGGAAGGCTGAACGAGTTGGCCGTCGCTGCCGAAGCCGTAGTTACGGACGTTTTGCTCTCCGCGCGAGAAGGCGTTCTGGAAATCGAGTCTGTGGACGAGGAGGAAGTCGTCAGTATCACTATCGAACATCCCGAGATAAAGCAGCGCCGGCTGAAGGGTCTAGGACGCGTGCTGGAACGATTTCTGGACGATTACGAGATCACCCCCACCCGTGCGGTGCTCGTAAAGAGGCTACGTTAAGGCCCTTCGGAGATCAGCCGTCCCTGGAGGCGGGCGCACTGAGGGCAGCCTTGACCTTCTCTTCTTCCTCTCTGAGGTAGAGGAAGACGTCCTGGGCGAAGCGCACGGCGTGCTCTTCGGGAAGGTTGACCCGCCGGTTTCCGAGGACCGACTCGAGCTCCCTGATAGCCGCGTCTGCCATCCCGACCATCGTCTCCGCCTCTCTCAGGGTCTCCTCGCGCTCCACATCCGAGAGCTCGGGACCGCTCTTGAGGCGCTCCTGATGCTCCTTGAGATACTGAATGAAGTCCCTAATACCCACGGACCAGGATTATATCGGTTCAGGAGCGTGGCGCGGCCGCATGAACGAGCTTCTAAACGTTGAGGATGTCGCGGAGTCGACCGGGAACACCTCCGGGATGCCCCACCCATGCGGTGCCGTTGAGCTTACCCGTCAGAGGTATTGTCGGGGAGCAACGGAGTCCATACTTTCGTAAGCGGATCTATGCGCCCCACCCCAAGCGTGATACCAGAGTGACGCTCGTTGTACTCGGTGAGCGCTGCTCGTGCGTCGGCTGACAACGTCCCGTAATCAGGGGTCGGCGTGCGGCGCGTTACGAGGTGATCGTAGAGAATCCTTCGCAACTGGGCTTCGGTCAGGTCAGGGGAAGGGGTGAGAGTCGCGTACAAGTCCTCCAAACCCGTCGCGACCAGCGGCACGTCGAACACACTCGGCTGGGCAAATCCCAGGTAGATGCTCAGGTCGGGAACGTCGAGCCCGTAGTAGGCTTCGATGAGTTCTCGGCGGTCGGGGGGGCGACCTCGACGTGTCGCGAATTCGACGCTCAACCTGGCCAGGGTCGGATAGGGGGCGTCGGCAAAAAGCCCGATGAGAAGCAGCGGCCCATCCCCTGACGCCGTAGCGGTCGTCAGGTCCGCGCAGGCCCGCAACATCGGCCGGAAGGCCGGCGTATCGAGCACTTCTTGGAAGTCGCCGTAGAACCGTATGCGCGTCCCGGAAGAGAACATCTCCTGGTAGACTGGGTCTTCGACGAGCCGTAACAGGCCACCGAGGACAAGGCGCGTGTAGTCCGTTCCCCGAGCGAGGAGTTCGCTACCGAAACCCGGTGCCATTATCACGCTGATCCCATGTGCAAAGATCAAACGGTGGAGTTCTGCCTGGCGTCGGATCAGGGTTACCACGTAATCGTCGGTATTCGGGTGCCTGCCTCTCTGGAGGAGGTACCAGCGACGGGTTCCGTTGAAGGGCCAGCCCATCACAACAGGGCGCGGTCTGGACAAGATCCAGCGCGCCACCCGCTCGCGGGACCACCGCAGCCACTCGGCCAACGGAGGTGGCGCGTGTTGTACGTCCGGATTCGCTGCTTACCTCCTAGCCGATATTGTTGAGAACTAGCGAAGGAAACACTATAGTAATCGCGGTAGATGCATGGCTGACGGGGCAAAATGGCGTCTACCGTCACTTATGCCTCGTCCCCATGTGAGGGGTGAGCCGTCACGATGGTCGAAGTCGAGCATGGTCATTAAAGGATACGCCCACGCAGCGCGCCTGTCTCGTTACCTGCCCTTTGCCGTGAGCGAGCTACTGCGAACGGACCTGAGCCTGCTGACGCGGCCTACCGATTACGATTCCAGCTGGGCCGCCTATCTTGTCGAGGAAGACGGGAGCCCGTCCTACCCTGACGTGCTGCCGACTCTGCTAGAGCGCCAGCACTCCGACGGCGGGTGGGGCGGCCGAGTATCCCACAGCCATGACCGTCTGTTGACCACGCTGGCCGTTGTGTTGTTGCTGGCCCGCCTTGGAAACCGGAGGCGCGACAAGGAGCGGCAGGCGGTGGGCGAACACTACATCTGGAGAGTAGCGAGTGAGCTGGACCACGATGGGCAGGCGACCGTGGGGTTCGAGCTTCTTCTCCCAGCCCTCCTCGAGTTGGGCAAGAGGATGGGTGCGAACCTCCCATACTCCCACCTGAGGCGCTACGAGACCACACGCGTAAAGAAGCTGAACCTGCTACCGAGCGAGCGAATCTTTCAGAGCACCACCACCGCGCTGTTCTCGCTGGAAGCCTTCGTGGACGACATCGACCTGAACGACGCGACAAGCCTACTTCAGCAGGATGGATCGATGGCCAGCTCACCCTCGGCGACGGCCGCGCTTCTCGGCCAAGCCGCAGACTGGCGGGTTCGTTTTCCGCGCAGCACCGGGTACCTGGAGAACCTCCTGGGACGGTACGACGGGGGTTTGCCGGCCATCGCTCCATGCGGGATATTCACCCGGGCTTGGGTACTTCACTACCTGCAGCATGGCCGCCTGCTCTCCGGCTACGAGAGCCTGTTGCGCCCGCATTATCGGTACCTTCGCAAGCATCTGACCGCCGAAGGCGTCGGCTTCTCCCCACACGTGTTCCCCGACGCGGACGATACCGCCGTGACTCTCTTCGTGCTGCATAACGCCGGCTACGACGTCGACGGGTCGTGCCTGCTCCAGTACGAACGCGATGACCACTTCGCTGTTTACCCGGGCGAGCTCGACCCGTCAATAAGCGCGAACCTCCATATTCTCGAGGCCCTGGAGACGCTTCCAGCCGCAGCGCGGCAGCGGACTCGCGAGAAGGTGATAGGCTACGTGCTCGACGCGCGTCAGCCCGGCGGTTATTGGGAGGACAAGTGGCATGCTTCGCCGTACTATCCGACGAGCCAGGCCGTGATGGCTTTGCTCCCTCATGCGCCGGGCCGGATGGAGGTCACCCTGGATTGGCTCCTCTCGACCCAGCACACGGACGGCTCGTGGGGTCAGTACGGACCCACAGTAGAGGAAACCGCGCTGTCCTTGCTCGCCCTCCTGAGCTACTATCGCGCCAACCGCCGCGTCGCGCAAGAACGTTTGCGCCTCGCCGCCCGTTACCTCATAGCGAACGAGATGCCGTTCAAGGATGACTACCCGGAGTTGTGGATCGCGAAAGCATTGTACGCGCCTACCTTCGTGATCCGTAGCATCGTGTTGGCCGCCCTGGGCATGTTTCTGGACACGTTCGGTGACAAAGGACTGTAGGTGGGACCGAAGCGAAGAAAACTGACGTGCCTGGCACCCGATGTCCAGGCACGGTCGGAGCAAACCCCCGTCTCGAGTGCGGCAGGCGCTGGCCGCCAGAGTCTCTGCGCGGTTGCAAGAGTGACAGGCTCGCCGATCGAAGGTCGAGGCTTTACTGATCTGATGGTCCGGTAGTCTTGCTCAAGATCTACACCCGAGATTCCGAAGTCCGGCGCAAGGGGCGTATCCTCGCCGTCTTTATCCTCGGGATCCTTGGGAGCGGAATCGGTCTAGCCGGGTTCAACCTGATACAGGGATCGCACGAGCAAAATATCTCCAACGGTGTATTCCTGTCCCTCATCGTAGGCCTGTTCATGCTAAACCGCCTCGGGTATGTACGCATCGCCGCCATCCTCACCACGACGACGATGACGGTTGGTCCGGTCGTCTTCCTCTCGCAGCAGGACCTGGCCGAAACCTACATCGTCATGTGCGTGCCCGTCTTCGTGGCGAGTTTCCTGATCGTGCCCTGGGCCGGGCTGGCGGTGGGCGCCATAGTGGTGCTGGGCACCCTGGTCTTGGGCGACGCTTCCATCACCTATCTCTCGTTGTTCGTCTTCGCGACCTTAAGCCTGATCGTATACTTCGTGGCCAATACCGTCGACAGCGCCTACAGGGAGAATCGTTACCGGGCACTCCACGATTCCTTGACCGACCTGCCCAATCGCTCGCTGTTCACGAACCGGCTCGCGGAAGCCGTAGAGCGCTCATCGAAGCAACGCCTCAGCTATGGAGTGTTGTTCATAGACCTCGACAACTTCAAGGTCATTAACGACAGTCTCGGCCATACGGCTGGCGACGAGTTGCTGGTTGTGATCGCCCGGCGCTTGCTATCCTGTCTGCGTCCCGCCGATACCCCGGCCAGGCTCAGCGGGGACGAGTTCGCCGTCGTTCTGGACGGCATCGCGGATATCGACGACGTGATCAAAGTCTCCGACCGGATCCACAAAGTGGTGCAGGCTCCCGTGCAGTTGGGAGTTCGTCAGGTCTATATCAGCACGAGCATTGGTATCGCTCTCGGCAAAGCCAATGAAGCCGACCCGACCACCCTCCTGCGCAACGCGGATGTGGCGCTGTACGAAGCCAAGAAGGAAGGCAAAGGGCGCTCCAGGGTGTTCGACTGGAGCATGTATTCCCGAGCTAGGAAGCGGCTGGAACTGGAGAACGAGCTTCGACTGGCAATAGAAAAGGAAGAGTTGACGCTCTACTACCAGCCCATGGTGCGCCTGAGCACGGGCAAGGTATCTTGCATGGAAGCCCTGGTGCGCTGGGAGCATCCCGAACGCGGCTTGATCTATCCGGAAGAGTTCATACCACTCGCCGAGGAGACGGACCTGATCATACCTCTGGGACATTGGGTTATGCAGAATGCCTGTCGCCAGGCACGCGAATGGACGCGGCTCAGCTCGGACGGCTCTCCCCTGGTTCTCAGCGTCAACGTGTCCGTGAAGCAGTTCCAGCATCCAGACTTCGTGGGTGCTGTCGAGAAGATTTTGCGGGACACGGGTCTGGAGGTGTCCCGCCTCCAGCTGGAGATCACGGAGACCGTGGTTACCGAGAATGTGGAGTATGCGGCGGGGCTGCTCAAGGATCTGAAGCGACTCGGTGTGCAGCTGGCTATCGACGACTTCGGCCAGGGCTATTCCTCGCTTGGCGCACTCAGGACGTTCTCCCTCGATAACCTCAAGATCGACAAGTCGTTCGTAGCGGGATTGGGGGAGAACGCCCAGGACACCTCTATCGTGCAACTGGTTATAGACCTGGCCCACAGCCTGGACATGAAGGCTATCGCGGAGGGAGTAGAGAGCGCCGAGCAACTCCTCCTGCTCCAGCAGATGGGATCCGACCTGGCCCAGGGATACTACTTCGCGAAACCTCTCACGGTCGAGGCGGCAACGGCCCTATTCGCCGACTCTCCACAATGGCTGGTTCGTCGGCGTGATCTGCTGGACCGTGGGCAGCTCGGCCCGTTTCTCGATGCCAGGCGCTTACCCTAATCGTGATCCTGACCATAGTACTTCGGCCCTCTAACAGCGGGTAGCAGAAGGATGGACCTCCTGCAACCCGCGCCGTCAGCACTCAGCTTTCAGCCTTCAGCTTTTTGTACTTGCTGAAAGCTGAAAGCCAATAGCTCGTCGTGCATAAGGGTAGGGCCCTTATGCACCGCGCTGTAAGGAGGATTACGCGTGAGCAGAGGTGAACCCGCACGAAGACAGCTTGGCAGGTGCTTCCTGCTCGCCGCCGGTCAGCACAGCATCTATCCCGTAACAGCCTAAAGGTCGGCCATGCGGGAGTCCGCGGCACCTGGTCCTGGAGATACTCGCCGCGCGGGCAGATTCGCCCCGGATTTCTGGAAGTTCCTCGTGGGGCAGACGGTTTCGAACCTCGGTAGCTCCTTCACCGTGTTCACCTTACCATTGCTGGTCTTCAAGCTCACTGGCTCGGCCTTGAGCCTGGCGTACATCACCGCCGCTGAATACTTGCCATATCTGATTTTTGGTCTCATCATAGGCGCGGGCGTCGACCGGGTAGATCGCAGGCGGCTTATGATCTTTGTCGACACGGTCCAGGCCCTCGTCATCTTCACTATCCCATTGCTTGCCGTGCTGGATCTGCTGACTTTGTGGTGGGTGTACGCGGTGGGGTTCGTCAGCTCGACGCTGTGGGTCTGTTTCAACACCGCCGAGTTCGCGGCGTTGCCAAGCCTGGTCAGCAAGGATGACCTCGTGGCGGCCAACGGGCGCCTCCAGGCAAGCTACTCTGCGGCGACGGTGGCGGGCCCGTTGCTGGCGGGCCTGCTGATGGCTCTGGTGCCGGTGTATACGGTGCTTGTCCTCGACGCCTTCTCATTCCTGGTCTCTGTCCTGTGCTTGACGCTTATCAGGTCGAGTTTCAACGCCGACGGTCCGGGGCGGCGGGAATCCGGGAGCCTGCGACGGGATATTGGCGAGGGACTGCGCTGCGTACTGGGTCATCCGGTACTGCGCAGCGTTGCCATCATGATGGCCCTGGTGAACTGCGTGGGGTTCACCGTCTACGCCCAACTCGTTCTCTTCGCAAAAGAGCGTTTGGGAGCCACGGACAGCCAGGTGGGCTTCCTCTACGCGGCCGGGAGCGTGGGGATGATCGCGCTGGCCCTTGCGGCAGACCCGCTGCGCAGACGCCTGCCGTTCAGCAAGGTGGTGTTGGGTACCCTGATGCTCGGGGGGGTTGCTATCGTTGCGCTCGCATCGACGCGGTGGTACTGGGGCGCCCTGGTGCTCTGGGCGTTGATCTGGGGGCTCGTGATCCTGGTCCAGATAAACAGCAACAGCCTCTGGCAGACGATCGTACCGGATCGGTTACTGGGTAGGGTGCAGGGCGTGATCTCGGTGCTGTCGTGGTCGGCTATACCTCTGGGTGCCTTCGTCGGCGGCGTGGCGATCGAGCAGACGCAGCAGGTGGCTTTGGTGTACGGGGCGATCGGCGCGACGATCTTTCTTATCGGCCTTCTCTTTTCCTTCACGGCCCTGGGCCGCGCCGAGCAATACCTGCCGGCGCAGCAGCCGACAGAGCGTTGAGACCCGACGGAACGTTTACGGCTTCAGTGGCGTTAGCTTCCACCACGAGGTGTAAAGTATGCCAGTATGTCGAAATCGGCTGTGACCAGCCCCAATTCGGGGTCCTCGTAGGAAACCGTTCCGCTGCACCGCTTCAGATCGCTCTGAAGTCCGGTCTTCTCACCACTACCGAGGGAGTCGATCACCGTTTCTTTCACCCGCTTTCCGGTCGTCGGGTCCCTATACGTGTACGTAACCGTATCCTCCACGGGGTGGATGTTACTCGTGCTCCCGATTATGTGGCCAGCGATCCCTTCCCCATTGATAACGAACGTGAATTGTTCGCCGTCCTCCTTGCAGGAGGCCGGAATCTGCAGACGGTTGTTGTTGAGCGGATCTGCACCGGCCGTGCCGAAGTAACCAGCCAGAAGTAACACGCATGAAACGAGCGCGAGCAGAAGCGATTTCCTCACTTTTCACTCCTTAACGTTGAAGTACCTCATGAATATTAGCGGACGCAGCGATCACGCACAGCGCGATGATGCGCCCGCGGGACGGCGGTGGTCCCTACACTGGTCCGCTCACCGAGACTCGAGGAAGATCTCTCGCGTCACCTTAGCCGAGCCCAGGCTGCGCGCGTGTTCCTCGGCGAGCCGACGGGCCCGGGCCCGCAGGAACAGCGGTACCGCCGCTGCCTCCTGTAGCGCCTCAGTGGTCCATTGCATGCCGGCCTCTCCCGCTGGCTCCCTCCCGTTCTCCCGCAGGACTTTGTCGAGCGTGTCGGCGAGGACGCTCGACCCGGCGTAGCCCATCAGTGGTCGTACGACAAAGGGCGTGTCGGATACCGGAGGACAGAGGGGGAGGAAGGGTACTCCGAGGGAATCGGCAACGCCTTCTTCCAGGTGCGTCCCGACGACGAGGTCGGGCTTCGCGGCTTCGATGCGGGTTGCGACCCGATCGGGATCGTCCTCTACAAAAGCCCCTTCCGTGAAGGTGTGGGCGTGGAAGCGGAAGTCCCTTTCGAGATGAGTCAGATAGGTCCCGCAGGCGATGATCTCCAGCCCTACCTCGCGGGCCAGGGCGTAACCGAGTCCGATAGGATAGGTGAAGTCCCCGAATATTGCGACCCTGCGGTTCTGGAAGGTCTCGGGCGGTTCGAGGCGCGCGTACCAGGGCAGCTTCGCCGTGCTGGCAAGCTCGGCCCAGATCGTACGCTGCACGGACTTCGGGTCGAGCTGGCACAGCTCGCCTACGGACCGCAAGACCGCGCCGGTTCCCGCGGCGCCGATCATCGGGGTCGTTACCCGTGGCATCCCGAACTCGTCTTGCAGGTAGAGCGTCGCGGACTCCCCGATCTCCCTGTAGAGGAGCACGTTGGCCCACGCGCGCTGGAGGCGGCCCAGGTCTCTCGCGTTCGCTCCCAAAGGCACCCTGGCGTTTACCTCGACCCCGATCATATCTAGGAGCCGCTCGGCCTCGGCGTACTCGGCCGCCGCGCCCGGCCCGAAGATCGGTGGCCCGAAGATGTTGACCGTAGGGTAAGGGCTCCTCTCGGGCCTGTGGTGCATCCCGGCGTGGATCAGGTCCTCCAGCGCGAGCTCCGCGGCCTCGGTCTCTCTCATGCCCGGTTGCTCCCAGGGGAACGTCACTAACTGGGGGGGTATTCCTGTTCCTTCTACCTGGGGAAGAGTAGTAGGAATGGCCTCCCCAGAGAGCAGGGCCGCTTCCGAGCGGGCCAGGATAACGATCTCCGCCTTCGGGTGACGGCGGACGACACTAGAGAGGTCGCGGGTGAGGTTCCCTGGGGCCATCGAGTGGTCGGGTCCCTCGCGCATTGGGCTGAGCGTGACCGGCGCCATCGCCCCGGTTCGCTCCCTTGCCCCGTAGAGCGTACGGAAGTACGCTTCGCCAGGTAGAGCCCTGAGCAAGGTGTGTACGCCCCCGATGCTCGCGGCCACGCGCACTATACCGTAGCTCTGCGGTCCCTCGTAGACGCCACGCAGGAGCTTCACAGGTTCAGTGAGTCGAGGGCCTCTGCGCGCTCCATGGTGCGCACCAGGAGCTCGAGGATGCGACGGGCGCCCCCGTAACCGTAGGGTCCGGCCTCGAGGAAATCACGGGGCGAGCGGCACAGGTGCCCGCGGGCGACCAGAGGCAGGTGGAGGCCGGGGCTGGAGATCACCACGTCGGGCCGCGACTCGTCGATACGATTCGTCTGACCCCTGTAGTCCGGCGAGACGACGACGTCGACGTCAGGACCGAGAGCCTGCAGTTCGGCGGCGAGGAACCTGCGGTCGAGCCGCGGCGCCCCGACCTCGAGCACGACGGCTCCCGCGTCGGCGAGGAAGCGGGCCAGCGGGATCTCGAATCCCGTGTCGCCGGTGAAGAAGATCCTCTTTCCCCTGATGCGGTTCCGCAGGACACCCAGGTCCTCCCAGGCAGACCTGGCCCGCACGACCTCGCTGGTCCGCGACCCCGCTTCCTCCGCCACGTCCTGGACGAAGCGGGCCGTGCCGTCGACCCCGACGGGCATGAGGGTCTTGACTACCGTGGCCCCGCGTCTCTCGGCGGCCGTTGCCGCCGAGGTCAGGTTCGGGTCCATCACGCCCACCACCGTACCTTCCCCGAGGGGCGGAAGCTCCCTTATCCCTGACCCGGGTACGCTCCCTGCCACCTCGACCCCGGCCCTGGAGAGCTCCGCGGCGAGAACCCGCGCGTCTCCAGATGAGAGCGCGCCACCGAGCAGCACTACGGGGCGGCCACCACCGGAGTGCGAGGTCTCGGTGCCCCGTCTCAGAAAGCCGCCGAAGAGCCCGCCGCGCTTCGCCGGAGAGGCGGTCTCCACGAGGTCCGAGGTCTTCCTCTTCGGACAGAGGTTCACCATGGCGGCGAGGACATCGTCTTCGAGGTCGGTGGAGAGGATGCCAGGCACTTCGCGTGGAGCATCGGGATTCACCACTTCGGCCGGCAGGTCGAGCTTGCGGGCCACGAGCCTGGTCTCGAACTCGGCGTCGATCCCGAGCGCTTCCGCCGCCCGTCCCGCCACGAGCAGCACGAGTCTCGTGCCACGGAACCCGGCGGCGCTCTCCACTATTCGGGAGGCAAGAAGTCCCTGCTGCGGCGGGTCGTCGGGGTCGAGGACCGCGAAGATCACCCGCTGGTTGCGCCTGAAGGGTGGTAGGTTCGGGGAGGGTACGGCCGGAAGGCTCTGCACGAGGTGCGCCTCGGCCTGCGTTCCGGCGACGACGATCAGGGCGTCGGGAAGCCTCTGAGCCAGGTCATTTACGGCATGCAAAGGGGGGAGAACATCCGGTATCCCCGACTCATTGAGGATCGTCACTCTACTTTCCTATCTAGCAGAAGCCGGCGCCTGACCTGCTCGATCTCGTCCCCACGGGAGATACTAGTTTACGGCGTTTAGGGTATCCAGCGCCAGTGCCATCATGTTGTCCACGGCGTTACGCAGTTCATCGTCGCTGATCCTGACTATCTCGGCGCCTATGGTGTCGGAGACGGTGAGCAGGCATCCCGCCCTCACGCCACGCATCGCGGCTATGGTGAAGATCGCCGCGGCCTCCATCTCGACGGCGAGAACCCCGAGATCACCCCACAGTCTCGCAGGGTCTTCGGTAGGGTCGTAGAACAGGTCGGAACTGACTACCTGGCCGACGAAAGTCCTTCGCCCCGCGCTCTCTGCCGCGTGGTGGGCGGCGTGGACGATGTCGAAGTGGGCCGCCGGGGCGTAAGGGACGCCGCGGGTGATCGAGGAGACCGTCCCGTCCTGCGGGGCTGCCGAGGTAGCGACGATGAGATCCCCCAGCCGTAACTCCCTGCTGAACCCTCCGCAGGTGCCGACCCTGAGTAGATTCTCTACCCCTAGCTGTATCAGTTCCTCCGTCACGATTGCGGCGCTAGGGCACCCCATGCCCGTGGCCTGGACCGAGACCGGCTCGCCCCTATAGGTCCCTGTATACCCGAGCATCCCACGCTCTTCGGTCACGAGCTTGGCGTCCTCGAAGAAGGTCTCGGCGATATACTTGGCCCGCAAGGGGTCGCCGGGCAACAGAACGCTCTTTGCGAAATCTCCAGGCTCCGCGCGCACATGAACAGGGCACATGGTCGACTCCCTTCGGTCGTCTCAGCACTTCAGCACGGCGCTTCGCGCCTTGTCAGCACGCTCCAGCCTGCGGCTGTCGCTTGTCAGCATTTCAGCTTGTCAAGGTTTCTTTTGCTGACTAGCTGACGAGCCGCCTGGCGAAGCCTGGCGGCATGCTGACATGCTGACCAGCTATTTCACAGGCTATCCAGGATAACAGGGGGAGGATCTACGGGCTCGTCGGAGATCTCCAGGGCCTCGAGTACGAGGCGCCGTGCCGGCTCCGCTTCGCGTTCGCCGTAGAGACGGGCTACGGGTTGGCCCTGTTGGAGAGGGTCTCCTGGCTTGACGAGGACTTCGACTCCGGAGCCGGGATCGATCCGGTCGCCCTTATGCTTGCGGCCGGCCCCGAGGGCGAGGGCTGCTCGGCCGATGGCCGAGGCCCCGAAGCGGGCCACGTAGCCGCTGCGCGGGGATCTTACTTCGCTTACTTTGGCGGAGACGGGGAGGTCTTCGAGGGCGTCTGCGTCGCCGCCCTGGGCGCCGACGAACTCGCGGAACTTCTCGTAGGCAGCGCCTGAGGAGAGAGCGTTTTCGACGGCGGCGGCCGCTTTCGGGATGCCCTTTAGCTCCAGCAGACGGGTGGCGACGTGATCTACTTCGCTGGCCAGATCGTCGGGGACGGGCTCGTTCTTGAGTAGAAGGACGCTCTCGCGGACTTCCAGGGCGTTACCGACGGCGCTCCCCAGAGGATCGTGCATGTCCGTGATCAGGGCCGTAGCGTCGATGCCCAGGTCCTCGCTCAGGCGTACGAGTAGCCCGGCCAGTTCGCGGGCTTCTTCGGTCGTCTTCATGAAAGCTCCCGAGCCGCGCTTCACGTCGTAGAGCAGGTGCCCGGCGCCCGTGGCGACCTTCTTGGAGACTATAGAGGAGCCGATAAGCGGCAGGGAGTCTACCGTACCCGTCGTGTCGCGGAGGGCGTAGATCTCCCTGTCCGCCGGCGCGAGGTCGCCCGCCTCGATTATGGCGAGCCCGATCTCCTCGACCTGGTTACTGAACTGCTCCTTGGAGAGGTTGCACGAGAAGCCGGGGATAGACTCCAGCTTGTCTATCGTGCCGCCCGACACGCCGAGGCCCCGCCCCGAGAGCTTGGCTACGGGAGCCCCGCAGGCGGCAACGATGGGTAGCGCCGTGAGGCTCACTTTGTCCCCGACGCCGCCCGTAGAGTGCTTGTCCACGCACTCGGGGAAGGAGTAAGCCTCGCCGGATTCGGCCATCGCCCGCGTCAGCGCGAGCGTCTCCTCATAGCTCATCCCCTGGATGAATATAGCCATCAGCAGCGAGGCCATCTGGTAGTCATGCACCTTCCCCATGCTGTAGCCTTCCACGACCTCCCGGATATTAGGCTCCGGTAGTACTCCACCGACCTTCTTGATCTCTATAGCATCGAGCACTGCGCTCCCGAAAGACAATTTCCTCCCCCTTCATGAGCGTACCGTCGGTTTCAGGATTTCGACCATATTAACGTCCGCTCGCCGACCGAACATCCCATAAACCCGGTGGGTCTGCGAATGAGGGTCCGGACTTTCGCCAGGTCTCTTGCCGTGGGTCTAGAAAATGTGGATGGTTGCTCTGGATCCCCGGATGAAAGAATACAGGGCATCACGATGTAGTGGAGGGGAAGGTACCGAAAATATTCACAGTGAAGGCAAAAAATACTGCAATTGAGTGATACGCCGCCCCTTCTTCGGGATGTATGGTGCAGGTGTTACTTAAGCCGGGACGCCGTGAGGGCAGCATAACAACGACCCGCTCGACTCCCGAGTCGCACTTAGCGGCAACGACACTCTAGATGGGAGTCAGGGCACAGATACGAGGACTACAGACCCAACTGGGAGGACGATTTATAGGGTTTCCGTAGAGAAGCTATAGCAACTGCCCACGAAAAGGCAAACTCGTCGTAAGGCGGGGGCGCAAAGCCCTAGGTCCCTTCACACAAGGGACAGCCGGGTTGCCGAAAGGAGCACAAAGGTAATGACGGATGCACGGTCCAGGACGCCCCAAGAGTACATAAGAAGCATAGGAGGGCGTCGCTGGGGCAGTGGCCGGAAGCTCGTCGTGGTATGCGTCCTGTCAAGTGTGTAAGAGTCCCGTGCCGCTCCACTCCTCGTCGCTCGTTATCCTGCCACCAGTTGCGGCTGTTCGGCCAGCTGCTTCTCCCTTCGATCCAGCTTCGCCAAGGACCCGGCGCTGAAATAGCG
>DATMVF010000211.1:0-20643 GCA_035563475.1 Rubrobacter sp. | reverse complement strand
CTCGTTTATGTTGGTACCCGTAGGATCGACTCCGGTCAGGGTGAGATCCGCGCCGGTCTCTCCGAAGACCAGCGGCGCCACCTCGTAGGCAGCCCCATTGGCGCAGTCCAGAAGTACCTTGACACCGTCAGCCGGCGGACGCAACCGCTGGAGTACCCACTGGGCGTACATGCGCGTGGCGTCGCCGAGTACCTCGACCCTCCCGACACCGCTCCCGGTCGGGCGTGTAATGTCGCTGCCCAGCAGGTCTTCGATCTCACGTTCTTTCTCAGGAGAGAGCTTGCGACCTTCTCCAGAGAAGAACTTGATGCCGTTGTCGGGATAGGGATTGTGGGAGGCGCTTACGACGCCCGCGGCCGTGGCCCCGAGACGCGGTGCGAGGGCCGCGACGCCTGGCGTAGGAAGGACGCCGAGATCTACGACGTCTGCGCCGCCGCTTGCGGCGCCGGCACACAGGGCGCTGCCGAGCATCTCTCCGGAGAGGCGCGTGTCGCGTCCCACGAGGATCCTGCCCCCAAAGGCGCGGGAGGCGGCGAGTCCGAGACTCAGGGCGAATTCGGGGAGCAGGCCCTTGTTGGCGACCCCGCGCACCCCGTCGGTGCCGAACGATATGGGCCCACTATTCAGTCGGCCTCCCTTGCCATGCCGGGGTAGATCCCGAAGCCCTAACACCTCTCCTTCTCGACGTAGAACGGGCCCCTTTCGCACGCCGAAAGGAGCCCGACATGAAGATCCGCTCTGGGGACTCTAACGCTTGGAGAACTGCGGGCGCTTGCGGGCCTTCTTGAGGCCGTACTTCTTGCGCTCGACGGCTCTGGAGTCGCGGGTGAGCATCCCGGCCGCTTTCAGCTCGCTGCGGGCATCCTGCGATTCTTCGGCGAGGGCCCGCGCTATACCGTGGCGCAAGGCCTCCGCCTGCCCGGTGGGGCCACCGCCTTCGATCTTGGCTGTGACCTCGTAGCGGCCGGCCGAACCGAGGAGCTCGAGCGGCGCGCGTACCGCCGTTCGGTAGGCCGGCCGCGGGAAGTACTCGTCGACGTCACGGCCGTTCACGGTGATCTTACCGTCGCCAGGGAGTATCCTTACCCTTGCTACGGCGGTCTTGCGTCTTCCCGTCCCGTTATATAGAGCCTCTGCCATTTAGGTCACCTCGAGCGTCTGCGGGTCCTGGGCCGAGTGTGGGTGCTCGGGTCCCGCGTAGATCTTCAACTTCTTGAACTGCTTACGGGCGAGGCGGGTCTTGGGCATCATCCCGTAGACGGCCTTGCGCAGGACCTCGGTCGGCTTGCGCGCGAGCATCTGCTCGTAGCTGGTCTCTTTCATACCGCCGGGATAGCCCGAGTGCCGCCTGTAGACCCTCTGCTCGGCCTTCCTGCCCGTGACGGCAACCCTGTCCGCGTTCACCACGACGACGAAGTCGCCCACATCGACGTGCGGCGTGTACTGCGGCTTGTTCTTGCCGCGCAAAACGCGCACGATCTCGGTCGCCAGACGCCCGAGGTGCTTTCCCTCCGCGTCGACGACATACCACTTACGCTCGACCTCCAGCGGCCGCGCCATGTAACTCTTCATCATCCTCCGGAGCTTGTGCGAACTTCAAAGGCCTTTAGACGGATCAAATAGTAGCATACATCGGCAAAAGGACCAGCGTAAAGCAGCTGGTCAGCACGCGCCCTGGCGGGCGCTTGTCAGCACTTCAGCTTGTCAGCTCTTTGGTTGAGGCTGAAATGTTGACCGGCTGACTTGCTGAGAGCTTGCAAAGAGGTTCAACCACTTTGCAAGCTGCTCTTACAGGACCCTTGCTATCGTGAGTCCGTCTATGTGCTCTCGAATCAGGGGCAATGCGATGCTGAAGAGCCTTGGGTCTCTTGCTATGCGCTCGTTGAACTCGCGCGTCGCCCGGGCCGCTGAGTTTTTGGGGTCGAGTACGGAGCCGCCCCTTATGGTGTTATCCCCGAGGATCAGGGAGCCTGGTCGTACGAGGCGTAGGGACGCGTCCAGGTACTCGGGGTAGCTCTCTTTGTCGGCGTCTATGAAGATTACGTCGAAGGGGCCTTCTTCGTCTTCGATGAGCGAGGCGAGGAGTTCGTGGGCGTCGCCGACCCGGATCTCGACCTTCTCGGAGAGGCTGGCACGTTCGATGTTGTTGCGGGCGACCCCGGCGTGATGCTCGTCGATTTCCAGGGAGATCAGGGCTCCGTCGTCGGGAAGGGCACGGGCAAAGTGGATGGTACTGTAGCCGCCGAGGGTGCCTATCTCCAGTATGCGCCGCGCCCCGGCTATCCCGGTAAGCAGTTGCAGCAGCCTACCCTGGTTGGGCGAGACGTTTATCTCGGGCAGCCCGGCCCGCCTGGAGTCCCGCAAGGCTGCTTCGAGGATCTCGTCCGATGGGGTAAACAGGTCCTCGACGTAGGTGTCGATCTCCTGCATCAGCTCTCTCGTATCGCCCGTGTTCATCGCTCACTCCTCCATAGGTTCGGGTCGTCGTAGCCCACGCCGACCAGCGTGAGCCCGCGGCTGCCAACGGCGGGCCCTGCTTCACTGCGTTTTCCTCCCGAGAGCAGCCGTTCGAACTCCGGCAAGTCTCTCTTTCCGCCTGCAACCTCGAGCATGGTGCCGACCAGGGTACGGACCATACCGTACAGAAACGAGTCGGCGGTTATGCGATACCTTAGCAGGTCGCCTTGCCTGGTCCAGCGCGAGCCGGTAACGATTCGTTCGAAGCGGACGTGGTAACTCTTCTGGGGGGTGAAGGCCCTGAAGTCGTGGGTCCCTTCCACCAGACTTGCCGCTTCGGAAAGAAGTTCCAGGTCGAGTCTCTGCGGCGCGTAGCCCGCGTGATGGCGCTCCAGAGGGGACCTGATCTCATCGTTGACCAACCTGTACTCGTACGTCCGGCTCCTCGCGTCGGCACGGGCATCGAACTCGTCAGGAACCGCTATGCAGCGACGGAGTGCGACGTCTTTGGGCAGTACCGCCGTGGTCTTGTAGGAGATCAGGGACGGCCCGAGGGCTGTGTCCGCCTCGAAGGAGACTACTTGAGCACTCGCATGCACCCCTGCGTCTGTGCGGCCTGCGACGCTCATCTTGACCGGCTGGCGCAGAACGGTAGAGAGCGCCCCGGAGAGTACACCCTCGACGGTTCTTCGTTCTGGTTGGGCGGCCCATCCTGCGAATCCGGTGCCTTCGTACTCGACGAGCCCGGCGAGCTTCAAAGCACGATCCCGACCAGCAGGACTAACAAAGTGAGTGCCAGTGCGATCGCGTCGCTCATCCGGTAGCGCAGCTCGCGGTAACGGGTGCGGCCTTCGCCGCCCCTGTAGCCCCTGCTCTCCATCGCGTCGGCGAGCTCGTCGGCGCGCCGGAAGGCGCCGACGGTCAGCGGTATGAGGACGGGTAGGAAGGAGCGCGCCCTACGAAGCGGCCCTCCCTCGGAGAAGTCAGCGCCGCGGGCGGCCTGGGCCCTTTGGATCTTCTCGGCCTCCTCCCCGAGCGTGGGGATGAAACGGAGCGCGATGGTCATCATCATCGCGACCTCGTGCGCCGGGAACCGCACCCTCTTCAGGGGCGAAAGTAGGTCCTCGATCCCGTCAGCGAGCGCCACGGGCGCCGTCGTCGCCGTGAGCAACCCTGCCGAGGAGACGAGCAACAGTATCCGCAAGGCAAGGAAGAGACCCATCCTCAACCCGCCGGAATGAACCTCCAGGAAGCCCCACTCGAAGAGAATAACACCCTCCCGCGAGAAGAAGATCTGGAACAAGACCGTCAGCGCCACGATATAGAGCACGGGCCGCAAGAGCCGCAAGAAGGTGCCTGCCGGAATACGGCTCACCGCCACGAGCGCCACGAGCGCCGCGGCGACGAAGAGAAGCCCCGCCGTCGAGTCTACGAGGAACAGCCCGACGACGAAGATGGCCGTGGCGATTATCTTGGCCCTCGGGTCGAGAGCGTGCACCGGCGAGGACACGGGATAGAACTGGCCGAGGCTCCGGGTCGTCATCTCAGGTCCCCTGCTGGGCCCGCAGCGCGTCGAGCGTCTCCCTAAAGCGCACGGGGTGTCCGATCCCTGGACTCGCCCCCCTTAGCAGGGAAGCGACCCGTACCGTCGCGGGGGCACGTGTGGGATCTGCGTAGAACACCTCGGCCGCGGTCCCGACGGCGCTTACCCTGCCCTCGTGGAGCGCACACACCCTGTCGGCGACTTCGGCGACCTCGTCCAGGTCGTGGGAGACGAGGACGACGGAGACGCCTGCTTCGCGCAGGCCCAGGATCAGGGCCAGAAGATCCTCCCTGGCGGCCGGATCCAGGCCGGCCGTCGGCTCGTCCAGGACGAGGACCTCTGGTCCCATCGCGAGCACCCCGGCGATGGCGACCCGCCGCTTCTCGCCGCCAGAGAGCGCGAAAGGTGAACGCGCCGCGAGTTCCTCCGCCCCCAGCGCCCGCAGCGACTCGAGCACCCGCTCGGTTACCTCCTCTTCGTCCAACCCCAACTGGCGTGGGGCGAAGGCCACGTCCTCCTCGACGGTCGGGGCGAAGAGCGCCGATTCGGGGAACTGGAAGACGAGGCCGACCCTGCGCCGCAGCTCGCTCTTTGTGAGCGTCGTCGCATCTACGGCGTCGACGAGCACCTCTCCGCTCGTCGGAACGAGGAGCAGATTCATGTGCTGTGCTAGCGTGCTCTTGCCCGAGCCCGTGCCGCCGACGATCGCGAGCACCTCTCCTGGCTCCACGACGAGCGAGACGCCTCGCAACGCCTCGACCTGGAAGGGGGTGCCCCGTGCGTAGACATGCCCGACGTCCCTGAGCTCCAGCTTCATAGAGACCTCGTCCCGCTCTGTGTACGGGCCAGTATGGCCTCGGCCAACTCTTCGGGCGTACGTAGCTTCGCCGGCGGAAAGCCGAGCTCCAGCGCGAGCCTCGGCACGACGGGCAGGAGCAGGCTGTTCTCCCGCAGGAAGTCCGCGTTGGAGAACAGTCGTTCGGGTGTTTCGTCGGCCACGAGCTCTCCCCCGTTCAAGACGAGGATACGGTCGGCGTCCAGGAGCTCTTCGAGGTGGTGGGTTACGTGCAGGACCGTCTTCTCGAACCGTAGATCCCCGAGGTGCTTCAGAACCTCCCTGCGTCCTGCGGCGTCGAGCATGGAGGTGGGTTCGTCGAGGACGAGTATCTCGGGTTCGACGGCAAGTAGACCGGCCAGGGCGACGCGCTGCTTCTCGCCGCCCGAGAGGGTATGGGGCTCGCGGCGTTCGTAACCTTGCAGGCCGACGGCCCGCACGGCCCTGGCGACCCTCTCGCGCATCTCCTCCCGGGGGACGCCGAGGTTCTCCAGGCCGAAAGCGACGTCGTCCTCGACGAAAGGGGCGACGAGGCCGTTCTCCGGGTTCTGGAAAAGGACGCCGAGGTGCTTGCGGACCTCGAAGGGTTCCGTTGCAGGATCGCGGCCCGAGACCAGCACGCGGCCCGACTCGGGCTTCAGGAGACCGTTCAAGAGGCGGACCAGGGTGGACTTGCCGCCGCCGTTCGGGCCCACCACGCCGACGTATTCCCCCCGGCGAAGGGCGAAGCTCACCCCCGAGAGCGCGGGTTGTGCGGAGCCGGGGTAGGAGAAGGTTACTCTCTCGCAAGAGACGGCGAAGGACCCACCGGGGCGGGTCCCTTCGCCTGGGTTCTGCAAGGGTTGGCTACTCCACGGTGTGGTTGACCAGTTCCAGGTAGACGGTCTCGGCGCCGTCGCCGAGCCTGGGTCCCAGCTTCAGGATACGGGTGTAGCCCGAATTACGGTCATCGAGCTCGGGGGCCACATCCTCGAAGAGGCGGCGGACGACGGTCTTGTCCTTGAGTACCTTGACAGCCTGGCGCCTGGAGGCGAGGTCGTCCCTCTTGGCCGTGTTGATGAGTTTGTCCACGACGCCGCGAAGCTCTTTCGCCTTCGGGGCCGTTGTCTTGATGCGGCCGTGCGTAATGACCTGGCCCGCCATCGTGCCTAGCATGAGGTTACGGTGCTGTGCCTCGCGGCCGAGCTTTCGGCCTCGTTTAGCGTGCCTCATTGCCCTCGCTCTCCAGGGAATATCCGTACTCCAGGAGCTTGGAGCGGATCTCATCGACGCTCTTCATGCCGAGGTTACGGATGTTCATGAGCTCTTCCTCGGTCATGGTGGCGAGCTGGCCTATGGTGTCGACGCCCTCGCGCTTGAGGCAGTTGTAGGAGCGAACGGTTAGCTCGAGGTCCTCTACCGGTCGCTCGTCCGTGATTACGGGCCGTCCGCCGCGCTGGCGGGCGTCGGGGGCGCCCGCCCCCTGGTAGCCATCGGTGAAGAGCCCGAGGAAATCCATGAGCTGCCTGGAGGCGTCCTGCAGGGCCTCCTGCGGCCCGATGCGTCCGTCGGTGAAGACCTCCATGCGCAGCGAGTCGAGGTCGGCCCTCGCGCCGGCCCGCGTCTCCGAGACCATGTAGTTGACCCTCTGTACCGGCGAGAACAGCGAATCGACGGCGATCACGCCTATAGGGTCGGCCTCGCTCTTGTTCTGCTCGGCCCTCGCGTAGCCCTGGCCCCTCTCGACCGTCAGGCGCATGTCGAGGTGCCCGCCGTCGGAGACGCTCGCTATGTACGCCTCGGGATCCACGACCTCCACGTCTGCTTTCAGTTCTATGTCCGCCGCCGTGACGTCGCCGGGGCCGTCTTTCGCGATGGTGAGCTCTATGGGCTCCTCCCGCTCGAGCTTGAACTTCAAGCCCTTGATGTTGAGGATGATGTCGACGACGTCCTCTTTGACGCCTTCGATGGTCGAGAACTCGTGCGAGACGCCCTCTATGCGAATCTTGGTGACCGCGGCCCCCGTGAGCCCGGAGAGCATGACACGCCTGAGCGAGTTGCCCAGAGTGTGGCCGAGTCCCCGCGGCAAAGGCTCGGCTACGAAGGTTCCGCGGCGGCCCTCTTCTTCTTCCACCCTGAAACGGGGTGGTGCTATGTCCAACATCGTCAAAGTATCACCTGCTAGAAATGTCTCTTTGCTACCGGCTGTAGAACTCGATGATCAGCTGCTCTTCGACGGGCGCGTCGATCTCGTCGCGTCCCGGAGTGTGCAGGATCCTGCCCGTGAAGTTGTCGTGGTCGGCCTCTAGCCAGGGCGGGACGGCGACCACGTTCTCGACGGCGTTCTGGATGGGCTCCAGGTCCCTGCTCTTCTCCTTGACCGTGATGACGTCGCCGGGCTTGAGTATGGCCGAAGGGACGTTGTGCTTGCGGCCGTTGAGCTGGAAGTGCCCGTGCACGACGAGCTGGCGCGCCTGGGGGCGGCTGGTGGAGAAGCCCATCCTGTAGACCACGTTGTCCATCCTCAGCTCCATGAGCCTGAGGAGGTTCTCGCCGGAGACGCCCTGCATCCTGGTTGCCCTGTCGTAGGCCCGCCTGAACTGCTTCTCGGAGACCCCGTAGTACCAGCGGGCCTTCTGCTTCTCCATGAGCCTGAGGCCGAACTCGGTCTGGCGGCGCCTGCCCCTTCCGTGCTCTCCCGGCGGGTAGGGCTTCTTCTCCAACGGGTTCTTCCGCATGGAGGAGAGCATTACCCCGGCCCGCCGGTCTCTCCGGCCCCTCGGTCCTGTGTAACGTGCCATAGCCTAGCTACCCCCTGCGCCTCTTGGGCGGCCTGCATCCGTTGTGCGGCTGGCCCGTCACGTCCTTTATGGAGAGCACCTCTATGCCCATCGACTGGAAGGTGCGGGCGGCCATGTCCCTACCCGAGCCGTGGCCCTTGACCTCGATGTCCACGCGCCTCACGCCCTGGTCCATGGCCTTGTTCGCGACGCTCTCGGCCGTCATCTGGGCCGCGAAAGGCGTGCTCTTGCGGCTCCCCTTGAAACCCAAAGATCCCGCCGACTCCCAGGCGATGACGTTGCCCTCCTGGTCGCTCACGGAGACGATGGTGTTGTTGAAGGAGCTCTTTATGTGGACCACGCCGGTCGTTACGTTCCTGCGGACCCGCCGGCGCGCCCTGCTCGCGCCGCGCGCCCGCTGCCGCTGTTGCCTCTGCCTGCCCATCTACCTCTTCTTCCTCCCGCCTATCGAGGGCTTCGGCCCCTTGCGCTGGCGGGCGTTCGTCTTGGTTCGCTGCCCGCGCACGGGCAGGCCCCTGCGGTGCCTGATCCCGCGGTAGGTCCCTGTGTCTATGAGCCGCCTGATGTTCTGGTTGACCTCGCGCCTCAGGTCGCCCTCGACCTCACAGTTCTGGTCTATGTAGCTCCTGACCCTGGCTACCTCGCCCTCGGCCAGGTCCCTTACCTTCGTGTCGGGATCGACCTGGGTTTCCCGGCAGATCTTCCTCGCCGTCGAACGGCCCACGCCGTAGATGTAGGTAAGCCCTACCTCGACCCTCTTCTCCCTGGGGAGGTCTACTCCTGCGATCCGCGCCATACTCTAGCCCTGCCTCTGCTTGTGGCGAGGGTTCGTGCAGATGACACGCACCACCCCGCGACGCCTTATGACCTTGCACCGCTCGCATATCGGTTTCACGCTCGCCCTGACTTTCACAACTCTCTCCTTATGTCCTGAACCTGTAAGTGATCCGTCCCCGGCTCAAGTCGTAGGGGCTCAACTCCACCTTCACCCTGTCGCCCGGCAAGATCCGGATGTAGTTCATCCGCATCTTGCCCGAGATGTGCGCCAGCACGTTGTGCCCGTTCTCCAACTCGACCCGGAACTGTGTGTTGGGCAGCGCCTCGGTTACGGTGCCTTCAACCTCTATGACGTCTTCTTTGGCCAAGGACCTCCTCTTCTCAAATAGTTACAAGATGGCTGAGACCAAACGCATATCTTACCACGCCGGACCGGAGGCTCCCACCGAAAAGCATCGTTCTCTATGGGCCCGAGCTCCCATTCTGCGTCAACACCAGGGGTCCGTTCTCGGTAACGGCGACGGTGTTCTCGAAGTGGGCTGAGAGGGAGCCGTCGGCCGTGTAGATGGACCATCCGTCCCATTCGCTGAGGCGTATGCCGTAATCGCCGAGCGTGATCATGGGCTCTATGGCGAAGGTCATGCCGGGGAGGAGGCGCGGCCCGGTGCCGGGACGTCCGTAGTTGGGGATCTGGGGGTCCTCGTGCATCTTGCGCCCGACCCCGTGGGAGACGAGGTCCCTCACCACCCCGTAACCGCGCGACTCGGCCAGGGCCTGTATGGCGTGGCCCACGTCGCCAAGCCTCTTGCCGGCCCGCATCTGATCCGTCGCCGCGGCGAGACACTCTCTCGTGGTCGAAAGCAGCCCGAGGATGTCCTCGGGCACGTATCCCACGGGGACGGTGGTCGCCGAGTCCGTTACGAAGCCCTCGTAGCGGACGCCGACGTCCAGGGAGATTATGTCGCCGCTCTTCAGGCGGTAGGAGCCCGGGATGCCGTGCACGATCATGGCGTTCGGCGAGGCGCAGATGGAAGCAGGGAACCCCTGATACCCCTTGAACTCGGGCTTGCCCCCGAGCTCGTGGATGAACTCCTCGGCGAGCCGGTCGAGCTCCCGCGTCGTCACGCCCGCCCTGACGTTCTCCTCCAGCATCGCAAGGCAACCCGCGGTTATGCGCCCGCCCTCACGCATCGCCTCGAGCTCAGAGGTGCTCTTGCGGACGATCAAGCGTCTTCCTTGCCTACGGCCCCGAGGATGTCCTGTGTGACCTTCGGGATCTCCTGTTGGGCGTCGACCGTGACGAGCAGGTCGCGGTCGGCGTAGTAGTCTTTCAGGGGCTCGGTCTGGTCGTGGTAGATCTGTAGCCTGCGACGGATGGCTTCCTCGGCGTCGTCATCGCGCTGGATGAACGGGCCAGGGTCGCTCTCGGGCGGCGGATCGTACTCGATGTGGTAGATCTTGCCCGTATCCTGGCTCTGGCGCCTCCCCGAGAGCCGCACGACGAGCGCGTCGTCGGGCGCTTCGAGGGCGACCACGGCGTCGAGGTCCTCCCCGATATCTTCGAGGGCCTGATCCAGGGCCTTCGCCTGGGCCTCGTTGCGGGGGAAACCGTCGAGGAGCCAGGAGTCGGCGTCGTCGAGGTAAGGCTTGGCCATCTCGACGATGATCTCGTCGGGCACCAACTCGCCCCTGTCGTTGTAGTCCTGCACCTTCTTGCCGAGCTCGGAGCCCGACTTTATCTCGGCGCGCACTATGTCCCCGGTGGAGATGTGCGTGGCGCCGACCTCCTGTGCCAGGCGCTGCGCCTGGGTTCCCTTGCCCGCTCCCTGGGGCCCAAGCAGGATGATCCTCATCGCTTCTTCAGGAACCCTTCGTAGTTGCGCATCATCAGCTGGCTCTCCAGCTGGCGCACCGTGTCCAGCGAGACGCCGACCACGATCAGCATGGAGGTGCCGCCGAGGAAGAGCTGGTTCCCCAGGCCCAATGCCGGGGCGATCAGGTAGGGCAGCACGGCGATGGCGGCCAGGAACACGGCGCCGAAGAGCGTGATCCTGGTCAGCACGTTGTTCAGGTAGATGGCCGTGGGCTGGCCCGGCCTGTAGCCGGGGACGTAGCCGCCGCTCTTCTTCAGGTTATCGGCGTGCTCGACGGGGTTGAACTGCACCGCCGTGTAGAAGTAGGTGAACATGATGATGAGCAGCGCGTAGAGGAACAGGTAGGGCGCGTTCCCGGGATCGAAGAAGGCCGCGAGACGACCGAGGATCGAGTCGGGGTCTCCCCCCGCGGAGAGTTGCGCCAGCACGACGGGGAAGAGCAACAGCGATGAGGCGAAGATTATGGGGATCACCCCGGCCATGTTGACCTTGAGGGGCAGATACGTCGTCCCGCCCTGGCTCATCCTGCGCCCGACCTGCCGTTTGGCGTACGTTATGGGGATCCTGCGCTGGCCTTCGTTGACGAACACGATGGCGGCGACGATCATGACGGCCAGAAGCCCGAGGATGACCACGGTAAGCACGTCACCGTTCTCCCTGAGCGCCGTAATGGCCAGCGGCACCTGCGAGAGGATCGAGGCCGTTATGATGAGCGAGATCCCGTTGCCGAGTCCCCTCTGGCTTATGAGCTCGCCGAACCACATGGTGAGCATCACGCCGGCCGTGAGGGTAACGATGGCCACGAGTATCTCGATGGGGCTGGTACCCGCGAGCGCCCCTCCGCCCTGCGCCGAGCGGAAGAACAAGACCATCGCGACCGACTGGATGAGCGCCAGCGCCAGCGTGAAGTAGCGGGTGTACTGCGTGATCTTCTGCTGCCCCGTCTCGCCTTCTTTGGCGAGCTCCTGCAGGCGTGGGATGGCGACCGTCATCAGCTGCATCACGATGGCGGCCGTTATGTAGGGCATGATCCCCAGCGAGAACACCGAGAAGTTGTTGAAGGCTCCGCCCGTGAACGTCCCGAACAGGCCCGTTATGGGGTTGCTGCTCTGGAGTCCGCCGGCCAGTACGCTCGGGTCGACCCCGGGCAGGGGGATGTACGCCCCAAGGCGGTACGCCGCCAGCATGGCGAACGTGAACAGGAGCCTCATTCGCAGCTCCGGGATTTTCCAGGCGTTGGCTAGGGATCCCAACATCTCTACCGCTCCAGTACCTCGACGCTCCCGCCGCCGGCCTCAATCTTCTCCCTGGCCGACCTGGAGAAAGCGTGCGCCTTTACCGTAACGGCGCGCCCCGCATCGCCCTGGCCAAGGATCTTGATGAGCTCAGCCTTCTTCCTGACGAGCCCGGCGGCCCGCAACTCGTCAGGACCTATCGTATCACCGGGGAGGTCCTTGAGTTCGCCGAGGTTCACCGGCGCGTACACTGTTGGGCGGGCCACCGTGTGGCGGCCCCTCGCCTCGCCCTTCAGGCGCGGCAACCTTCGCTGCAGCGGCATCTGTCCGCCCTCGTAGGCCGCGAACGCGGAGACGCCCGAGCGGGCGCCGGCGCCCTTGTGGCCGCGTCCCGAAGTCTTGCCGCGTCCCGAGCCCGTGCCGCGACCGACGCGCTTGCGCGCCTTCGTGGAACCCGGGGCACCCTTTATCTCGTTCAACCTCACCGCTAGTCCACCTCCTCGGCATGCACGAGGTGCCGCACTTTATCGACCATGCCCCGGATCTGGGGCGTGTCCTGGTGCACCCTGGAGTCCCTGATGCGCTTGAGACCCAGGGCGCGCACCGTCCGCTTGTGACCCCGTTTGGAGCCCACTACGCTCCTTACCTGCGTAACCTTGAGGGGGCTCATAGCGTGATCTTCACCCCTCGTGTCTGCTCGATGTCGGCCTTGGAGCGCAGCCTCTTAAGGCCTTCGACCGTGGCCTGCACGAGGTTCACCGAGGTCGTCGAGCCGAGCGCCTTGGTGAGCACGTCCTTTATTCCGGCGAGCTCGAGGACGGCCCTGACGCCGCCGCCGGCGATAACGCCGGTACCCTCGGAGGCCGGCTTGAGGAGCACCGAAGAGCTCTCGAACTTGCCCGTGACCTCGTGCGGGATGGTCGTGTTGCGCATCGGTACGTCGAACATGTTGCGCTTGGCCCGCTCCTGGCCCTTCTGGATGGCGGCGGGGACGGTGTTGGCCTTACCGAGGCCTGTGCCGACCCTGCCTTTGCCGTCGCCGACGACCACGAGGGCCGAGAAATTGAAGCGCCGGCCGCCCTTGACGACCTTGGCGACGCGCCGGATCTCGACGACCCTGTCCTGGAGGTCCGAGGCGCCGTCGCGTTGCCGGCCGCGCCCTCCTCCCTGTCTGTTATCCGTTCTTGGTCGTCCCAAGATAGTTCCTCCTAGAAAGTTAGAGCTTGAGCCCGCCCTCGCGCGCGCCCTCGGCGAGCGCCGCGATGCGTCCGTGGTACTTGTTCCCACCCCTGTCGAAGACGACCGTCTCTATCCCGGCCTCGGAGGCCCTGTTCGCGATCAAGGCTCCGACCTGGCGGGCCGCGTCTTTGCGGTTCTGGGACTCTCCTACCTCGCGGGAGTCGGCCGCGGCGAGCGTTCTTCCCGCGTCGTCGTCGATTAGCTGGGCGTAGATGTGCACGTTGGAGCGGTATACCGAGAGACGGGGCCTTACGGCCGTACCGGCCACCTTGCGCCTGACGCGCTTGCGCCGTTTCTCCCTGTGCATCCGCTTTTCGAGAACAGCCATGATTCCTCCTAGCTTCGCTATCCGGCCTTGCCGACCTTGCGCCGGATCTGCTCGTCGCTGTAGCGGATGCCCTTGCCCTTGTAGGGCTCGGGCGGACGGACCATCCTTATCTCCGCCGCCGTCTGGCCCACCCTCTGCTTGTCTATCCCGCGCACGATGATGGTCGTGGCGTTCGGAACCTCGAACTCTATCCCCTCGCGCGGTGAGATGGAGACGGGATGAGAGTAGCCGACCTGCAGGTTGATGTCGCTCCCCTGCAAGGCCGCCCTGTAGCCGACGCCGGCGATGTTCAGCGTCTTCGTGAACCCGTCCGTCACGCCCGTTACGGCGTTGTAGATCAGGGACCGCGTAAGTCCGTGCATCGCCCGGTGCTCGGGCGTGTCCTGGGCACGCTCGACTATCACGTTGCCGTCTTCCTGCCTCACCTCGATACCGCTGGCCACGGGCACCGTGAGCTCGCCCTTCGGGCCGTTGACCTTCACGCTGCGGCCCGAGAGCTCCACGCTGACCGCGCCGGGGATCTCGACGGGGGCTTTCCCGATTCTCGACACTGCTACCTCCCTAGTAGACGAAGCAAAGGACTTCGCCGCCGACGCCTCTGCGCCTGGCCTGGTGATCTGTCAGGATTCCCTGGGAGGTGGAGAGTATCGCCACCCCGAGCCCGTCGAGCACGCGGGGGATGTTGGTCTGCTTGCGGTAGACCCGGCGTCCGGGGCGGCTCATCCGCCTCAGGCCGGCGATGCCGCGGCTGCCGTCGGGGCCGTACTTCAGGGCTATTACGAGCCTCTTTTCGACCCCGCTCCCGCGCTCGGTGACGTCCCGAACGTAGCCTTCCTCCAGAAGGATTCGGGAGATCTCCGCCTTCATCTTGGAGTGCGGTATCTCGACCGTCTCCTGCTTGGCCATGTGCGCGTTGCGGATGCGCGTCAGGAAATCCGCTATAGGATCGTTGACCGACATATTCTTCACCAGCTCGCTTTCGTTACGCCGGGGATCTTCCCCTCGTGCGCCAGTTCTCTGAGGCAGATCCGGCAGAGCCCGAACTTCCTGTAGTAGCCGTGCGCCCGGCCACACTTCTGGCAACGGTTGTACTCCCTGACCGGGTACTTCTGCCTCTTCTTCTGCTTTACCAGCAGCGCCTTTCTCGTCATTTCCTACCTCTCAACTCTGCCTGAACGGCATCCCGAGGAGCCGCAAGAGCTCCCGCGCCTCTTCGTCGCTCTCCGTCGTCGTCACGATCGCCACGTCCAGACCCCGGGTCGCGTCTATGGAGTCGTAGGAGATCTCTGGGAAGATGACCTGCTCCTTGAGGCCCACGGCGTAGTTTCCACGCCCGTCGAAGGAGGCGGGGCTGATGCCCCTGAAGTCCCTGACGCGCGGTAGGGCTATGGAGATGAAGCGGTCGAGGAACTCCCACATGCGCTCGCCGCGCAGCGTTACCCTGGCCCCGACCGGCATGCCCTCCCTGATCTTGAACCCCGCGATGCTCTTGCGCGCCCGCCTGAGCTGGGCCTTCTGGCCGGTGATCCTGGCGAGGTCCTCCATCGCGCCGTCGAGGGCGCGGCTGTTTACCACGGCCTCTCCGACGCCCATGTTCACCACGATCTTCTCCAGACCGGGCATCCGCATGGGGTTCTCGATGCCGAACCTCTCCTGGAGATTCGGAACGACCTCCTCATTGTACCTTTCCTTCAACCTAGCCATCGATATCCTTCCCTGAGGCCTTCGAGACCCGGAGCTTCTCCCCCGAGTCCGTAAAGCGGTAGCCCACCCTCGTCGGCTCGCCCGAGTTCGGGTCGACGAGCATCACGTTGGAGACGTCGATGGGAGCCTCGAAGTGGTAGAGCCCCTGCTGATTCTGCTGGCTCGGCCTCGCGTGGCGCGTGCGGACGTTGACCCCGCCGACGACGACCCTGTTCTCTTTCGGGATGACGCGTTCGATCTCGCCGCGCTTGCCCTTCTCTTTGCCCGAGATCACAACGACGGTGTCCCCGCGCTTTAGTTTCAGACCCATAACTACAACACCTCCGGGGCGAGCGAGATGATCCTGGTGTAACCCTTCTCCCTGAGCTCGCGCGCGACGGGCCCGAAGATACGAGTCCCGCGGGGGGCGCCATCGGGGTTGATGATCACGCCCGCGTTCTCCCCAAAGCGGATGTACGACCCGTCGTCGCGGCGCGTCTCTTTCTTGGTCCGCACCACTACGGCCCTTACCACGTCGCCCTTCTTGACGGCGCTGCCCGGCGTGGCCTCCTTGACGGTGGCCACGATCACATCTCCGACGCCGGCGTTGCGACGCTTGCTCCCGCCGAGCACGCGGATGGTCAGGATGCTCCTGGCACCCGAGTTGTCCGCGACCCTGAGCCTCGACTCTTGCTGTATCACTACTCGGCCCTCGATATGATGTTAGCGAGCCGCCACCTCTTGCGCGCCGAGAGCGGCCTGGTCTCTACGATCCTTACGGTATCGCCCACGCGGGCCTCGTTGCGCTCGTCGTGCGCCATGAACTTCCTGGATCGGCGTACCCGCTTCTTGTACATCGGATGGCGCACCAGCGCCTCGACCGAGACTGTCACCGTCTTATCCGCCCTGTCCGCGACGATAAGCCCGACCCGCTCCTTGCGCCTGTTCCGCTCGGTGTCGGTCTGGATCTGGCCCTCGTCCCGGTCCAGCGCGGGGCCCTTGGCAGGACCGGCATCGAGGCCGGCTTCTCCGGCCTCTACGAGGTCCTGCGGCGTTTCGGCCATAGGCTCATCGGTCGTCTCAGGAGTCTGGTTTTTCTCTTCCTCTACCACTACCTACTCTCCTGCCTTCTGGTTAAGAACCGTCAGAATCCTGGCGATGTTCTTCCTGACTTCTTTGAGCTGTCCCGTGTTCTCCAACTGTCCGGTCGCGTGCTGGAAGCGCAGATTGAAGAGCTCGCGCCGCGTCTCAGCAAGGCGCCGCTCGAGTTCTTCGACATCCAGCTCGCGCACTTCGGCTACCTTCACTGCTGGGCACCTCCTCGCGAGATGAAACGGGTCTTGATGGGGAGCTTCTGGGCGGCGAGGTGCATGGCCTCGCGGGCCAGCGTCTCGTCCACACCGCTCATCTCGAACATCACACGTCCGGGCTTGACGACCGCTACATAAGCCTCCGGGGTGCCCTTGCCGCTACCCATCCTGGTCTCGGCCGGCTTCTTGGTCACGGGCTTGTGCGGGAAGATGTTGATCCAAACCTTCCCTCCGCGACGGATCTTCCTGGTCATCGCGATACGCGCCGCCTCTATCTGGCGGTTGGTGATCCAGGCCGGCTCCAGAGCCTGCAGCCCGTACTCGCCGAACTGCACGTCGGTACCGCCCTTGGCCTTGCCACGCATCCTGCCCCTGTGGGGCTTCCTGTACTTGAGCTTCTTGGGTACTAGCATCGTCTACCGCCTGATCGCTTCGGGCTGCTCGTCGTGCACGCCGTGGTTGATCCAGACCTTGACCCCGATCTGTCCCATCTGGGTCTTGGCCTCCCTGAAACCGTAATCTATGTCCGCGTCCAGCGTGTGCAGGGGCACTCTTCCTTCGGAGATGGTCTCGGACCGGCTCATCTCGATGCCGCCGAGCCTCCCGCCCAGCTGGATCCTGGCACCTTCGGCCCCGCTGCGGATGGCGCTCGTGAGCGCGCGCTTCATGGTCCGCCGGAACGCGGCGCGCCCGACGAGCTGTTCGGCGATGGACTCGGCCACGAGGCTCGCGTTGAGCTCGGGACGGGAGACCTCGCGTACGTTGACCTGCACCTTCTTCCCGGTGAGCCTCTCGAGCTCGCCCCTCAACTCATCGACCTCGCTGCCGCCCTTGCCGATCACGATCCCCGGCCTCGCCGTGTGGATGTCCACGGCGATCTCACCCTGCTCGGCGGCCTTCCTTATCTGGATGTCCGCTATGCCGGCCCTGCTTAGCTTCTTCTCGATGTGGTCCCGGATCTTGAGGTCCTCGCCGAGGAGTTCGGCGAAGTCCCTGTCCGAATACCAACTGCTCTTGAAATCTACCTTCTCGCCTTTGCGCTGGACGCCGAGGCGGAAGCCCTCGGGATGTACTTTCTGGCCCATCTATTCCTCCTCGTCTCCGGGCGTGCCCACGAGTACGCCGGCAGGGGCTCCGAGCTCGATGCTGATGTGGCTCGTGCGCTTGCGGATCATGGTCGCCCGGCCCATCGCCCTCGCGCGGTAACGCTTGATGGTGGGCCCGTCGTCGACCCTTATGTCCTTTATGAACAACTCCTCGGGGTCGGCGTCGTCGTTGTGCTCCGCGTTGGCGGCGGCGCTCTGGAGTATTTCGCCGATGATCTTCGCTGCCCGCTTGTTGGTGAAGCGAAGGAGCGAGACCGCCTCGGGAAAGCTCTTGCCCCTGACCTCGTCTGCCACGAGGCGCGCCTTGCGGGGGGCGATACGGACGTATTTGGCATTGGCCTTCATCGGCGCCTCACCGTCCTGTCGCCCTTGAGGTGCGTGCGGAACGTACGGGTCGGGGCGAATTCGCCGAGCTTGTGGCCGACCATGGACTCCGTACAGTACACGGGCACGTGCTTGCGCCCGTCGTGGACGGCGATGGTGTGGCCGACGAACTCGGGGTAGATCACGCTCGCCCGGCTCCACGTCTTGAGCATCCGCTTCTCGTTGTTCTCGTTCATCCGGAGGATGCGCTCCATAAGGCGCTCCTCCACGAACGGCTCTTTCTTAGAGGACCGCGTCATCTAGCGCCTCCTTCCTTTCCTGCGCCGGCGCACGATCATGGCATCCGAGCGCTTGTGCTTCTTACGGGTAGGAGAACCCTGGGTGATCTTGCCCCAAGGCGTAACGGGAGCCCTACCCGGCGTGCTCTTGCCCTCGCCGCCGCCGTGCGGGTGGTCGACGGGGTTCATGACCGTACCGCGCACCGTGGGCCTGACCCCGAGGTGACGCTTGCGCCCGGCCTTGCCCCACCTGACGTTCTGGTGCGACTGGTTGCCGACGACGCCGACGGTGGCCCTGCACTCGGCCCTGACCCGGCGGCGCTCGCCGCTCGGGAGCCTGAGCGTCACGAGGTCACCCTCGCGGGCCGTTATCTGGGCGCTGGTCCCCGCGCTGCGGGCCAGCTGCGCCCCGCGGCCAGGCTCGAGCTCGACGGCGTGTACGACGGTACCGACCGGTATGCGGTTCAGCGGCAGCGTGTTGCCCACATCCACCTCGGCGTCCGGCCCGTTCTCCACGATGGAACCGACCGTCAGGTTGCGCGGCGCGAGGATGTAGCGCTTCTCGCCGTCGTGGTAGTGCAAGAGGGCGATGTTGGCCGATCGGTTCGGGTCGTACTCGATCGCCGCGACCGTCGCGGGCACCCCATCCTTGCGCCGTTTGAAGTCGATGAGACGGTAGCGCCGTTTGTGCCCGCCACCGATGTGGCGGGTGGTTATGCGGCCGTGGTTGTTGCGCCCGCCCGTCTTGTGCAACTTGGCGGTCAGCCTCTTCTCGGGATCGTTCTTCGTGACCGAGTCGCGCGTCAGAACCGAGGAGTTCCTGCGGCCGGCGCTGGTCGGCTTGTAACGTCTCGCAGGCATAGTCTAGACCCCCTCGAACAGCTCTATGCGCTCGCCCTCGGCCAGCTTGACTACGGCCTTCTTCCAGGTCGGCGTCCTGCCCCTGGTGAGACCCTGGCGCTTGGGCTTGCTCTTGACGTTGACCGTGTTCACCTTCTGGACGCTCACGTCGAACGCGCCCTCCACGGCCCGCTTTATCTGGTTCTTGTTCGCCCGCCGGTCCACGTGGAAGGTGTACTGCCTCTCGGTCTCGATAAGGTTATAGCTCTTCTCGGAGATGACCGGCCTGATGATTACCTGATGCGGGTCCATCTAGCTCTCCTTTCCGGCGAGCCTGGAATAGGCCGCCCGCGAGAAGACTACCTCCCGCGCCCGTAAGAGCTCGTAGACCCCGTATTCGTGGGGGCCTACCACGCTGACCCTGGGGAGGTTCCTGAAGGAGAGCGCCACGTTAGCGTCGCTTTCGGTCAGGACGACGAGCACGGGTCCCTCCAGTTCCATCCTGGACAGAAGTTCCTTGGCCCGCTTTGTAGAAGGTGTGTCGAAGGCCAGGGAGTCGAGCACGTAGAGCTCACCGTCCTGCGCCTTCGCCGAGAGCGCCCCGTCGAACGCGGCCGTGGCCTCTTTGCGGTTGATCCGCTTTCCGTAACGCGCCGGCTTGGCCTTCGGGCCGCCCCAGGTGCCTCCGCCCTGGCGAATGGGCGATTTGGCATCGCCCGCGCGGGCGCGTCCCGTCCCCTTCTGGCGGTATAGCTTGGCTCCCGAGCCCCGGATCTCACTGCGCCCCTTGGTCGAGGCCGTGTAACGCCGCCTGGAGTCGAGCTCCGCGACGACGGCCCTGTGGATGATGTGCTCGTTCGGCTCGGTAGTGAAGCGCGGGCCCTCGAGGTCGAGCGAGGATGTGTCGCCGCTGCGGGCGTCGAAAACCTGTGCCGTGAGCTTCCCTTCGGCCACCCTAATCACCCACCTTCCGGACCCTTACGACGGCGTTCTTGCCGCCGGGCACACCGCCGCGCACCCAGAGCTCGTTGTTGTCGGGGTCTACGGCGACGACCTCGATGTTGCGCACCGTTGCCGTCTGGTTGCCCATCTGGCCCGGCATCTTCTGTCCTTTGAAGATCCTGGCCGGGTCGGCGGATGCCCCGACGGAACCTGGCTGCCTTATGTTGTGCGAGCCGTGGCTCATCGGGCCCCGGGCGAAACCGTGGCGCTTGATGGTCCCCTGGAAACCCTTGCCCTTGGACGTGGCGCTGACGTGGACCCTGTCGCCCACCTCGAAGACATCTACCCCGATGCTCTCGCCCACCTCGCCGCTTACGTCCCGCAGTTCCTTCAGGTACCTGCGCGGGGGCGTATCGAGTTTGGCGAACGTGCCGGCCCTGGCCTTGTCGACGCGGCCGGACTTGGTCGCCCCGAAGCCGACCTGTACGGCCGAATAGCCGTCCTCCTCGGCGGTGCGGACCGCCGTTATCAGGTTCGGCTCCACCTCGATCACGGTTACGCCGACGAGCGTTCCGTCATCCTGGAAGGCCTGGGTCATCTGCTTTTTGCGTCCGAATACTGCGGTTGCCATGATCCTACGTCGCCTTTATCTCTATGTTCACGCCGGCGGGCAAATCGAGCCTCTGGAGCGAGTCGACCGTGCGCGGAGTGGGCTGCTGAATGTCTATGAGACGCTTGTGCGTGTGCAGCTTGAAGTGCTCGCGCGAGTCTTTGTGCCTGTAGGGGCCCCGGATCACCGTGTAGCGGCTGCGCTTGGTCGGCAGCGGGACGGGGCCGAACACGAAGGCCCCCGTCCGCTCCGCCGTCTCGACTATCGAGCGGGCGGTCTTGTCTATGACCTCGTGGTCGTAGGCTTTTAGCTTTATCCTTATCTTCGATACGGCCACAACCTACTCCACGATCTCCGTTACGACGCCTGCCCCAACCGTCCTGCCACCCTCCCTGATGGCAAAGTTCAACCCCTCGTCCATCGCGATGGGACTGATCAACTCCACGTTCATTACCGTGTTGTCTCCAGGCATCACCATCTCT
>DATMVF010000210.1:0-2295 GCA_035563475.1 Rubrobacter sp. | reverse complement strand
ACCCCTGGCGTACCTCGATCTCGTGAAGACCGCGGCAGCGGCCCTCGGTAGGAGCCCACGCATCGTCAGGCTGCCTATCGAACCGGTCCGCCTGGCTCTCGCCGCCGCGGAGAGGCTGCGGCTACCTCTGCCCTTCGACTCGGGCCAGGTGATGCGGCTGCGTGAAGACAAGGCCTACCCTTACGAGAGGGCCAGGCGCGACCTCGACTACGCGCCCCGCTCCTTCGGGGCGGGTGTCGCACTCGAGGTCGCGCGCCTGCGGAGCCTCGGGATGGTGCGGTCGTAGTACGTAGGGTGCTATGCTGAAATCGTGTGGCGAGAGAGGAGTCGGCGTGGCCAGAGCCCGGCGATCACGAGCCTGTTTGCTTGGGAGGCGGGAGCCACGATGACCGGGTTCTTCGCCGGTAGCGTGGCATTCCTGGTCGCCGGGGCGTTCGTACCGCTGCTCGTACGTTTCGCCGTCGGGCGAAACCTGCTCGACGTGCCCAACCTCCGCAGCTCGCACGAGGTCCCCACACCCAGGCTCGGGGGTGTCGCCATCTTCCTTGGGACCCTCGCAGGAGTGGCGCTCCTTCGCCCGGAGGGACTGTGGCCGCTGCTCGCGGCGGCGACCCTGGTCTGGGCCGTAGGGCTTGCCGACGACCTGTCCAACCTCCATTTCGGCGTGAAGGCCGTCCTGCAGGCTCTGGCCGCCGCGGGATTGCTGCTGTTCTATCCGCCGACGATCGTCTCGCACGCTCCCGGCGTGTTCGGCGTCGCCCTGGTCTTCGTCGTCGGGGTGTTCTGGATCGTGGCCCTCAGCAACGCCTTCAACTTCATGGACGGTATAGACGGTTTTACGGGGGGCGTCGCGATCGTCAACGCGCTCTTCCTCGCGCTGCTCGCAGGACCGGCGGGTGGTTTCTTGCCCGCGCTCATCGGGGCTACCGCGGGGTTCTTGATCTGGAACATAAACCCCGCATCCATCTTTCTCGGGGATTCGGGAGCCTACTTCCTCGGCTTCAGCCTGGCCGCGGTAGCTCTCTACGTCCCCGCGCTCTCGGGGCAGGAGTGGACGCCTCTAGGCTTCCTGGCCTGTGCGGCCGTCTTCACGCCCTACCTCTTCGACACCGCATATACGCTGTTTCGCCGACTGCGAAGCGGGGCCGGGAAGAACATCTTCCTGGCGCACAGGGAGCACATCTACCAGCGGATCACACCGACCACTGGCATGCACAGGCGTACGAGCAATCTCTACTACGGGGCGAGCGTCATCGCCGGTTTCGCCGCGCTGTTGATCTCCCGGGGAGACGTCCTGTCCTTAGCAGGCGTCGCGCTCGTACTGGCTTGCTGCGCCCTGCTTGCGGCACTACCGAAGCTGATAGGCTGATGGCCGTATCCAGCCATAGAAGTTAAAATGTAGGACTATGTGGCTTCTACAGAGGATCGGGGAGAGGCTCCTGGGTCCCGTTGACAGGTTGCAGAGGGCCTTCCACCGCTCGCCGCCCGCGTTCAGGCGCGGGGCGGCGATGCTCGTCGACGCCCTCATAGTCGTGGAGTCGTTTGCGGTGGTGCTAATCGTCCGCGTCTCCGGGGATGTGGAGGCTCCGCCCTGGCCGTTCTTCTGGCCCTTCGCCGTATTCTCGGCGCTCGCGTTCGTCCTGCTCCTGAACGCAAACGGGGTCTACCAGAGCATCCTGCGCTACACCGGCATCTACCAGGGTGTGCGGGTTCTGAGCGCGACTGCGATAGCGGCCGGTGGCCTCTTCCTGACTATATTCTGTGTGGGTCCCGGCGGATTCGAGATCACGAGGGGGAACCTCGTCCCGCTGTCGGTGCCTCTTGTCGGCTCGGTGCTTGCATACGTGCAGCTCGTCGCCGTGCGGCTCTATCCCAGGGTCTTCTACGAGATGTCTCTGAGGGAGGTCGGACGCCGGACACGGACGGCCATCGTCGGAACCGGCGAGCCCGGCGTGGCGCTCGCCGGGCACATCTGGCGCACGTCGGCGGCCGAGACGCAGGTCGTGGGTTTCGTCAGTACTTCGCCCGCGGAAGTTGGCAGACACATAGAGGGTTCGCCGGTCCTCGGGGTGGTAGAGGACCTCGAAGACCTCATCGCCCAGCACGGCATAGACCAGGTCATCATAGCTATGCCCCAGGCCAGCCGGGAGGATATGGACTGGATCTGGCGTACCTCCATCCGCGCCTCCGCGGAGGTGAAGGTCATGCCCGACCTCGGGGAGTATCTGGCCGAGGGCGCCATCAAGCTGCGCGAGCTTCAGATAGAAGACCTCCTTGGACGCGAGCCCGTGGACA
>DATMVF010000209.1:0-7173 GCA_035563475.1 Rubrobacter sp. | reverse complement strand
TACCGCCTTCTTCGTGGCGAGGAGGCGTGACCGGCTCGCAGGAGTTCCGGTGCGTGCGCTACTGCCTTACGCTTTCCTGCTCGCGCTGCTCGCGGCGACGAACGGTATCGCGGCGTTGCGGTCGGTCCTCGAAGAGCTGGGTCCCGTCTTTGACGGCCCTGGCCTCCCGTTGCTCGCATCAGGCGCGTTCGCGGCGTTGCTGCTGGGTCTCGGCGGAGGCGAGATCGGCCCCGCCACGCGGAGAACCGCGACGCAGTGGCTTCCCGTGGCCGGGGCCGTTCTGACGTTCGTTCTGGCGGGGGAGGTGGTGGCAGAGAGCGGTGCGGCGGGCCTGCTCGCCGGGGGCGCGGAAGCCCTTGGGGTCTTCTTTCCCGCGGTCTCGCCCGTGCTTGCGGCCCTCGGCGGCGCCCTCACCGGCTCCAACGCGGCCTCGAACGCGTTGTTCATGCCGCTCCAGGTCGAGGCGGCGCGGGGCCTCGGCTTCTCTGAGGCGCTCACCGCTGCGGTGCAGAACGTCGCCGGCAGTCATGCAAGCATGCTCGCCCCGCAGCGTATGGTCCTCGCGGCCACGGCCGCGGGACTACTAGGCAGGGAAGGCGACATCCTGCGGACCTCGGTCGCCCCTGTAGGCGTCTCCATCAGCCTGCTAGCGCTGCTCGGGATGCTCATACGTTAGAGCGTTGGTCGGATCTGGTGTTCTTGCCGACCCCGCGCCGCCTCGACCTGGCGGTCCGCGACGACCGACGACTCGGCCTCTTAAAGACTACTCCCGGTTCAGGCTCCGCGTGGGCGTTGGACGGTCATCGGCGATGCTTCGGCGGTAGACTCCGGTACCTTCTGGCCCGAATGACGGGCTTCGATCTTGCACTTCTCTAGAAGAGCGATGGCCTTCTCGTAGAGCTCTTCTTCAGTACTGGCGTACTTACCGCCCTCGAAGCTTTCGTTCTCGTTTTCGCGGGTTTCCAGCATGAATATGAGGCTACACGTTGCAGCGCGCCCCAAAGTTACAGAATTGCAACATTCCGGTAAGAGCCTGATAACCCGACCGAGGGTTCGACCCGACCAAGTTACCCGCACGCCCCCTGGTCAAGGTCGGATTCGCATAAACCTGGTCTGACTTGGCTGGGACCCTCGAACCCTTTAAGCTACAGGGAAGTCGAGAGTTAGCGAAGCAGGGGAGGATGGATGGCCGAAAAGCAGGACAGGGACATCGAGAGGGTCTACTCCACCTCGGAGTTCGTGGCGAAGCTGCGCAGGCTTGCCGATGCGCTGGAGGCGGGCGAGCGGTTCGAGATCCAGGTTGCCGGGGAGAGGATCTACGTACCCGCCCGCGCCGAGTTCAACGTCGAGCACGAGCGGGAGGGGGATGAAGAAGAGCTCGAGTTCCAACTCAAGTGGACCCACTCCTGAGCACTTACTCCATGCCACACGCCATACCCTTGAGGCGCTCGACGTAGAGATGGTCTGAGGGATCTAGAAATGTGAGCTTGCGCGTCCTTCACATCTGTCTCGGAAGTTGAGGCTTAGGACGGATCGCCCCCCTTGGGGTTCCCTCCCTCGATCAGAGCCTTTGGGATCTGTTTAGGCCGCCACGCTGAGGGCCGATTCGTAATGACCTTCCCTCAACATCCCTTCGGCCTCTCTCTGCAGCTGGCGAACCCGCTCCTTGGAGACCCCCAGTTCGTCGCCGAGCTGGGCGAGGGTCGCGGGCTTCTCGTCGACACCGAGGCCGTAGCGCCGAACCAGCACGTACCGCTGGCGTTCGGGTAGGCCGTCTATGGCCGCCGCGAGCCCGGAGGTCTCCATCTCGCGCAACACCTCACCCGCCGTGTCAGAAGCCCGCTCGTCCTCGACGAAATCGCCGATCTCCGAAGCGCCTTCCTCGCTGCTCAGGGCCTGGTTTAGGCTTGTTGCATCGGGAAGCGCGTCCTTGACCTCGCGCACGCGCTCCGGAGTCCATTCCAGACGCTCGGCGACTTCTTCGTCGGAGGGCTCGCGCCTGAGCTCCTCGGAGAGCACGTTGTAGGCGCGGGCCATCTTCCTAATCTTCTCGCCCATGTGCACGGGCACCCTTATGGTCCGCCCCTTGTCGGCCACCGCCCTCTGGACGGCCTGCCTGATCCACCACGTAGCATAGGTCGAGAACCTGAATCCGCGTTCGGGATCGTACTTGTCTATGGCCTTCATCAGGCCTATGTTGCCCTCCTGGATGAGATCCTCGAAGGGCAAGCCCATCCCACGGTACTTCTTTGCGACCGAGACCACGAGTCTCAGATTCTTCTCGATGAGCCTCTGGCGGGCCTTACGGTCGCCGATCCTCGCCCGCCGACTGAGCTCTACCTCCTCCTCGTAGGTGAGAAGCTTGCCTTTGTCGATCCTGGCGAAGTAATCTGGGATGAGATCCGGCGTTTCATCGTTGCGAACCGGACGTCGCCTCGTTGCGGTGGTTTCCACCCCTTACCTCCTTACAAGCCCTGTGAGTCCCTAGAAACGACGCTAGAGCCCGATTCTTCAACAGCCCGTTCATCAGCAGAATCGACGAACATCGCTCTGACGATTTACTCTTGCGCGGATTTTGAATCTGTGACGGGAATCGTGATGCTCTATACATCTGAATGTACGTATATTTTACTCGAAGGGGAGGATTCGTCAAGGTGTCTGGTAGGGCTCTCGGGCCGAGGCGACCAGGTTCGGCCAGTAGTCTCTCGCTCCGGAACCGACGATACCCTGAAGGCTATGCACGGATCGAAACCAGGAAACCCGTTAGATTCTCAGGCCGTATGTCGATATGCTTCTGCGGCGGGATCTCGTATAGTGCACACTTGGCATCGCAGTGATAGCTATCCTGGGAGGACCATATGACGGCCGAGAAATTACGTATCCGACCGCGCCAGACGACGTCGTCCCGGGCTACGAGGCGATCATAGGCGGGCAGGAGCGTCCCTCGTTTGACGGGGACGAATTCGCAGCGGAGTACTCGCGGTGAAGGGTGCCCGCCATGGGCTCTAGGTTCACGCGACGCTGGTTTCTCAAAGCGGCGGGCGCAGGGGCCGCGTACCTGGCGTTGGCAGGCACTGTGGGCAGCGAACCCGTCGAGAGCTACCCGAAAGTCAGGTCAGTACGCACCCCAAGGGTCAAACCCCTGCTAGGCGTTCCATTCCCGCCACAGGACGGGAATTGGGCCTTCCGCTCACGCCCTGACCTCAACCCGCCGGCCGTCGAGGTGTCCACGCAGGCGCACGAGGACACCGCCCCCGGCTACATCTTCCTCGCCCCTGAGAAAGGCGGCGCCGGTAAGGGCGGCACGATGATCATCGACGATCATGGGCAGGTAGTGTGGTTCCGTCCGTTGCGCGGTCCTTTCGGGCGCACGATGAACTTCGGGACGCAGACCTACCAGGGCAGAGAGGTACTGACCTGGGGACAAACACCGGGCGAGTACATAATCTTCGACAGTTCCTACCGCGAGATAGCCAGCTTCAGGGCCGCCAACGGATACGACGGGGACCACCACGAGTTCCTCATCAGCCCGCAGGACACCGCGCTGATCACGATCTATGAAATGGTGCCACGGGACCTCACCTCTGTCGGCGGCTCCAAAGACGGCGTAGCCATGCAGGGCATCGTCCAGGAACTGGATATCGAGACGGGGGAGGTGCTCTTCGAATGGAAAAGCATCGACCACGTGGACCTGGAGGAGACCTACGGCACACCGTCGGAGGATCACTACCCTGGCATCGACTACTTTCACATCAATTCCATAGACATAGAGCCCGACAACAACCTGCTGATATCTGCCCGAGAAACCTCCACCGTCTACAAGGTCGACCGCACAAGCGGTCGAATCATGTGGCGGCTCGGCGGGAAGAAGAGCGACTTCGAGATGGGTCCGGGAACCCGATTCGCCTTCCAGCACGACGCCCGACGCCTGCCCGACGGCACAATCAGCATCTTCGACAACGGCAGCCTGGTCTTCGAGGACGGCATCCCCAAGGCGGTAGAAGAGTCCCGCGCCATAGTGCTGGACCTTGACGTAGATAGGATGCGCGCCTCGCTGGTGCGCGAGTACACCCACCCCGACAAGCAATACGCCCACGCGGCCGGAAACACCCAGGTGCTTCCGAACGGCAACGTGTTCGTAGGGTGGGGCAGGGGACTGGCCGTCTCGGAGTTCGACGATGATGGGAAGTTGCTCTTCGATTTCAAGGTATCGCCCGAACACAAGTCCTACCGGTCCTTCCGCCTTCCGTGGAGCGGCCAGCCGTTTCGTCCGCCCATTGCGGTTGCGGAACGCACCTCCGCAAACGAACTGGTAGTCTACGCCAGCTGGAACGGGGCTACGGATGTCGCCCTCTGGGAGGTACTCGCCGGCCCGGATCCCGCCCAACTAGAATCCCTGGGATCCATCCTCCGAGACGGATTCGAAACGGTCATGTTGGTGCAGACCTCCGATCCGTACGTCGCCGTGCGAGCCAAAGACCGTTCGGGACGCGTCCTCGGAGCCTCCACGCCCGTCAAAGCGAAAGGCTAGTCAGCACGCTCCAGCCTTTGGCTTCCGCTTGTCAGCTCGCTTCGGCTTAGCCTCGCTCTCAGCCTTCAGCTTCTCCCGTTCTGGCCTCACTGTGCAGCGTAAGAGTAACCACCACCTGCGCGATCGGGTTCTACGCTGTTGGCGACGCTCTCAGGCGATCTCGCCGAGGGCTGAAAGCCTGCCAAACAGGCGGGCCGACTAGCTGAAGTGCTAACAGCTCACAGACTTCGAAGATCTCCGACCAGGACCTTCTCACCACTTGAGCCGGGGTCACCGTCATCGGGCTCGCGGGTCACCTCGATCTCCGGGTACGACACAGCGTTGGCGGGGGCAGTGAGGTTCACGGTCGTCTGGTCTCCCTGCTGCGCCCGGAAGGTGCCGCAGCTGATCCGACCGCCATCTTCTTTGGCGTACCAAAGCTCGTAGTATTCGCCCTTATGGAGTTCGGGCAGGCCCCACACCACCAGCTCGATCTTGAGGTTTCCCTCTTCCATCTCTCCGCTGATCTCGCCACCACCGTCCGAGGCGGGTACCGTCGCGGTCAGGGGAATGCCTTCCGAGGAGTCTTGCGTGATCGTCCACAAGAGACCGGCGCCAAGAACCGCGACGACCAGGAGCGCCGCCGCCGGAACCCAGAGTCTCCATGCCCCTCTGGAGCTGGCCGGTATTTCGCCCCCTGCCTGCGCCAGCACACGGTCCTTGAGCTCAGGCGGCGGCCCGCCGGTGGCCAATCCTCGGAGGAGGTCGTGGGTCTGTCGGGTGCGAGCCAGCTCATCCCGACATCCGGAACACTCCTCTAGATGACGCTGCAGCTCACGCTCCTCCTCGACAGATAGCTCCCCGAGCAAATAGGGGCCGAGGAGCTCCTCGAAGCGGTCTTCAGTCATGTCGAGACTCCTCCGCCGCGGGATCGACCAGGCTCCGGTGGAGTCTCCTGAGGGCGGACGTGGTCCGGCTCTTTATCGTTCCCAAAGGGATGCCGGTCCGGCGGGAGATCTCGCGCTGCGAGAGTCCTTCGAAGTACGCCAGAGTCAACACTTCCCTGTGCTCATCGGGGATGCGCGAGAGCGCCCTGGCGACGTCCCAGCCGTCCACCCCTCCCTCGGGCTCGGGGCCGCCAGACACGTTTCGAAGTGGTTCCTCACCGGCAGACAAAGGCCTTACCCGCCGCCTGCGATTGAGATCCACCGCCCGGTTGCGGGCGATCCTGTAGAGCCAGGTCGCGAAGCTCGCCCGACCGGGGTCGAAGGATCCCGCCGCCCGCCAGACACTCATGAACGCATCCTGCACCAGATCCTCGGCCAGAGAAGCATCCCCAAGCACCCTGATGCCGGTGGCGTATACCGGCCGCGAGTAACGGTCATAGAGCTCCGAGAGCGCCCGGTCGTCCCCTTCCGCTACGCGGCGTATCAACTCTTCGTCCTCCACAACCCCCACTAGCGGTCCAAACATCTCCCTCCCGGGAGTCCTATGCTAGCCGGTCAAGCCACACTCCGGCCTCCGCCTCATCGACCACAGAACTACCTGACGGTTTCGACCGGGTCATCGCTCCCAAGCCCACACCCAAAACTCGTGATAGTACCCTCCAAAGCATCCTGGCCGTTCGCTCTACGGTATGTACGCAAAGATGCCGCCCAATGGTTCGTTCAGGACCGCGTGCCACGCCTTGTTGTCATGATCAAAACAATTTAGAGTGTGACGTGATGAGTACGGGATGGATCTCCGATCGACGTTCGCGCGGGGCTGGGGTCGGGGTGGCGGCCTGCTTTCTACTCACGGGGATCGTATTTGCCACCTGGGCTTCGCGCGTCCCGGCTATCAAGGGCGGTCTGGACTTGAGCGACGGCCGGTTCGCCATCGCCCTTCTCGGGTTGGAGGCAGGCGCGGTTTTCGGCCTCCAGCTAGGCGGCCTCCTGGTGCCACGCGTGGGGAGTCGGCGGGCGTTGAGCAGTACGCTGGTCGTGTTCAGCGGCGCGCTACTCGGTCCTGCCTTCGCTCCGGGCCTACCCTTGCTGGCCGCGAGCCTGTTCGCGTTCGCCGCCCTCAACAGCGTCGTGGACGTCGCGATGAACACCCAGGGGCTCGCGCTCCAGCGGCTCATGGGTCGTCCGGTGCTCTCCAGGCTGCACGCCATGCACAGCCTGGGGGGCGTCCTCGGCGCGGGAGCGGGCGCCCTTGCGGCGCGCTTCGGCGCCACACCGCCGCAACACTTTCTCGCGTGTGCCGTAGCGGCGGTGGTGGCTGGTATGGCCGCCTGGCCCCTGCTCTTGCCGTCGCGGTTCGACGCGGGGGAGGAAGGCTCGGAGGATGGAACGGAAGGCGCTGGCGGACTGAGACGTTGGTTCGGTGGCTGGTCGGGTTACATAGCCTTGTTGGGGGCACTGGCGTTCTGCTTCACGCTGGCGGAGGGCGCCGGCCTGAACTGGTCCGCCGTGTACGTAACGGAGTCGTTAGGAGGGACGGAGGCCTTCGGCGCAGTAGCCCTCGGTGTCTTTTTGGGCGCCGTAACGCTCGGGCGCCTGGTTGGTGATAGGCTCGTCTCCCGCTTCGGCGCCGTGCGGGTGTTCCGGGCAGGGGCGATCGTTGCCGGTGGCGGGTTCGGCGGCGCGCTGCTGGTGGACACCCCGGTTGCCGGGATGGTT
>DATMVF010000208.1:0-17437 GCA_035563475.1 Rubrobacter sp. | reverse complement strand
TGATGGAGCAGGGGCAAGCACCCTTGATGACGCAGACACGGGGGGCTTCCAGTGGGTGGACCATCATCGACGACATCCGGCAGAACTTACAGAACTTCGAGCCGCGCACAAAGGCCGAGGAACAGCTTTACGCGGAAGGGCTCGACCAGGTCGATACCCTGGCTGATGCAAGGAGGACGCGTCTGGTCGCGGCAGAGGAAGGTGTTCCCGGAGTCATGTGGTCCGTCCTGGTATTCGGGGGGATTGCGGCGATCGGGTTCACCTACCTCTTCGGCCTGGAGAGCACGTGGGCGCACAGGCTGATGGTGGGGACCCTGGCGGCGGTGATCGGGCTTGTGCTGTTCACCATAGGCGCCATGGAGCATCCCTTCTCAGGCGGTGCTCGTATAGGCACAGGAGCCTTCGAGCTAGTACTAGAGAGGTTCGAGACCAGCAAGCTCAGCGACCTCTGAAAGCACTCTGCGGAACCCTCCTTCCGTAAAGCGCGGCTAAAGGCATCAGGTTTCTAGATTATTTGCGTATCGTCGGCACGCGCTACGCAGCTGCACCTACAGGCAACCTGCCAGATTCCATACACATCCTCCCACGCTTTCCATAGACCACTCAAAGACCCTTGACAATCGAAGATGAGCCACTCTATATATACGTTGTAAATTTACAACGTAAGGAGGACATACTGATTATTGATCGGTTGCTCGAGAATACCGCGGCGATGGGCGTCTGGAAGATGGTCACCGAGCGCTATCCAGACAGGCGGCTTGCGCCCGAGACGGGTATGCAGCTCGATCTGGACATCGATTCGCTGGGATGGGTGAACCTGACGCTGGAGATCGGCGAGAAGACCGGCGTGGAGCTGGACGAAGACGCGATAGAAAATATCGACACCGTTCGCGACCTGCTGCGGGAGGTCGCGGCGGGATCCGGCCGAACCACACGCCGCTTTTCACCGCTCGAAATGCCCGAAGAGGTCCTCGACGACCGGCAACGGCGGTGGCTGAGGCCGCTGGAGCCGGTCTGCTCGGCGCTGGCCAGGAGCATTTTCTTCCTCAACCGGAGACTGATGGGTGGGGCGTTCCGCCTGCGGGTGGAAGGCCCGGAGAACCTGCCTGAGGAGGGCCCGTTCATCATCGCACCGAACCACGTCAGCTACCTGGATGCGTTCGCGGTGGCGGCTGCGCTCGACTATAGCGTACTGCGGCGTACCTAATGGGCTGGATGGACCGGCGCCGCCTTCGGCAATCCGCTGACCCGTCTCATAAGCCGTCTCGCGCAGGTAGTCCCGATCGACCTCGGCCGCACGGGCCTCTCGAGCCTGGCCTTCGGGGCCGCGGTGCTCAGGCGCGGACAGAACCTGGTCTGGTTCGCCGAAGGTGAACGTTCACCGACAGGCAGCATGCAGCCGTTCAAGCCGGGCGTGGGAATGTTGTTGAGTTACTATCCGGTGCCTGTCGTGCCCGTGTTCATCCGAGCACTTACGAGGCCATGCCGAGAGGAAGGTTCTTGCGAAGGTTGGAGCAGGTCACGGTCGCCTTCGGCGAACCCATCGATCCCAGCGGTTTTCATGAGTATGCCAGACCCAGGGAGCAGGTCGTCGAGGCCATAAGGGAGCGTGTGGCGGAGCTGGGTGGACGCTAGAGAGATTGAGTAAGGCGCAGACAGAACCTATCTTCGAAGGTTCAGACGCCCAGATCAGTCCTACCGGCCGAAGAACAGCTTGGCGGCGGGGCTCATCATCTCGGGGCTCCACATCGGCTCGAAAGTGAGCTGGGCGTTCACGGTTTCGACACCCTCTATGGAGAGCGTCTCCGTCTCGACCTGTTCCTGGATCAAATCCCCAACGGGGCACATCGGGCTGGTGAGGCTGAAGGTAACATCGACGTGACGCCCCTCGTCATGCACGCCAACGTCGTAGATCAGGCCGAGCTCGACGAGGTCCATCCCGATCTCAGGGTCTATAACATTCCGCAACTGGTCCTGCACGCGCTCCTCGGTTATCACGCTCTCACCTCTTGTCGGCATCCGTTCTCTACGCTGATTGTAAAGCCTCGGACACGCTTGTCCACACGCGCCGCCGAAAGAGCATTTCAGCACGCTCAGGCTTCGCCTGCGCTTGTCAGCTAGTCAGCTTGTTGTTTTCGCCTAATTGTTAAGAGCTTGTTACAGTTGATCCAGTTATCCCCCGTTGCGGGCTTCTTATCCACAACATGTTGTGGATAACTCGGTCGGGACGGTGCACAAATGCCCTATCTTGGTGACCGGAGTCAGGTCTGATCACCCGGGATGCCTGTAGGTCCTGGTCTTCGACGTAACTCTCGACCAGGTGGCGGGCCCTCGAACGGCCCAGATTCCACGTACGCCAGTCGGCATCTCTGGAGTACCAGCGATCCACGACGGCCTGCTCGACGGTATAGGCTTTCCACAGGCGGTCGTCGCCTATCTGGGGCAGAGACTCGACGAGCACGGGCACGGCGTCGGCGCTCAGGGTGGTCAGATAGTAGGCGTCGAAGCGCTTTCCAGCTTCCATGCGGTCTATGTTGGTGCTTGCTATCAGGGCATCGGGGTTCATGGCGTTTATGGCAAAGATAGCGGCGAAGCCGGCGAGAAGGGCGCCAAACGCGAAGCGGTCGCGCCTGGCCCGCAGTACGGTGATGACGAACCAGAGTAGGACGACGGAGATCCAGACCATGAATATCGTCGTGTAGAGACGTAGCTCGGTCAGGCCGAACTCTTGCTGGTAGAGGTACATCCGCTGCAGCGCGGAGGCCACGACGACGAAGAGCAGGGCTACCATTATCCCGGCGAGCGCCTTGAACAGACGCTCGTGGGCGCGGGTCCCGCTCCTGAGTAGCCAGTGGGCGACGAGCAAGAGGGGGAGCGCGAGGGCGGTTACGGTGACCAGCTCGAAGAATCCGCGCCGGGCATACTCGGCGTAGGTCAGGCCCGCCGTGGCGGCCACGCGCCCCGCGCCGCCGAACAGGTAGCGGACCTGGATCACGACGAAGGCAAGAAAGAGCAGGTCTAGAAGACCGAGCACTATCCCTACCTCGATGATGCCGAGCGAGAGTACTCTGAGACGTGGGATCGAGAAGTTCTCCGGGACGCGTGCCATCAGCCCCGCCCAGAGCACCCCTGCCGAGATCCAGGCGAAGAACGTGATGAGAGCGAGGTGCGAGAAGACCTCGGCGAGGTCGAAGCCGAAGACCTCGATGATGAGCCGCTCGAAGATGGCGTCGGCCGCCACCAGGAGCGCGCCGAAGAGGAGCAAGAGGGGGGCAGCGAGCAGTACGCCCCGCGACACCGCCAGCACCTGCCCCTTCCATCGCCCGCGGACCGCCTCTCGCCACTCTATGTCGGCGACGCTCACGGGTACCGGTCCCGCTGAAGTCAAGACACCGGTATAGACTCCTCCAAGAATGTAGTCCAGAACACCGGCGCGCCTCAGGCTCCCGTTGCGTCCGAGCCACACCGCAAGGGAGAGCGAGATCAGGATTCCGAGGAGATCCAGGAACACCACCACGGGAGAATCGCGCAGGACCAGACCGGCGGCGAAGACTAGGGCGACGAATACCAGCCACTTCCCCTCTCCCCCGGTACCAACGCGCCCCCATTTGGCGAGCAGGATAGCGAGGCCGACGATAGCCGTAACCCAGATGAGGAGGTTGATCCCCCACGGCGTGGCGCGGAGAAGTAGGTCTCCCAGGCCTCCAAGCACCAAAGCGACGCCGAGAACCCCGAGCCCGAGCCTCGTCCTCTCTCCCACAGAAGCTACCTCCCGTCCTTAGCCTGAAGGGCACTGTAGCGGACGCACGTAACAGATCGGGCAACAACCGATTAAGAAGAACTAACCTTTCCTAAGCTCCTCGTCCCGAGGATAACGAGCCGTTACCACCAGTTCGCGGTACCCGACTTCGGAGCTATGTAACGGCTTGCCGTACTAACGAAGGTACAGGCAAGAACACGCTCTACGACGTTTGGGCTCCCAGCTTGATGGCCCTGGTGGTGCCGAGCACCTGCCCTGCAGCGCTCTTGGCCCGTACGGCGACGTAAGGCCCGGCGGTGCGCATCGTGAGGGTGGTCTCGAAGCCATGCCGGGGAGAGGTTCCGACGGGCTCGAGTTGGTCGGGGCCGGGGCCGGCGAGGGCCTCCCAGCTCTCGACCTCGGTGGCGCCGTTCCAGCTGGCAAAGAGGGTCACCCTGTCGTCAGGTCCCGTATCGACCGCCACGGCCGGCTCCTCGACAGGATCTCCTTTCCACGGGAAGCGGAATGCCCGGTAGGACTGGGCGCTGCCAGGGAACTCGGCGTCGAAGTGTAGCTTGCCGTCTTTGGTGTACTCGGAGAAGAACGGCGAACTACCCCAACCTACGAACACGTTGCCGTTCGGTAAGACCTGCGCGTTGCCCTGGGAAGTGGCGATCAGCTTCTGCGGGTGGGTATACTCGCGCACCAGGGCGGCGCTCATTTCGTCCATGTCGAGTGACACCGCGATCGTGCGAGACTGCTCGTGCACCTGAGGAGGGGCGCCGTTGTCGAAGATGGTGATCGTGCCGTCTTGCTGGCGGCGGGCGTCGTGCTGGGAGACGGTCCTGGTGCCTTCTCCCATCTGGAAGTCGCTCTCCTTGCCGCCCAGGCGCCACAGGATCTCGCCGCTCTGGCGGTCCACCTTGTAGACGGCGGATGTACCCTTGGCGGAGATGAGCCAGTTGCCGTCGAAGTCTATATCTATGGAGTTGATGTGGAAGTAGTCCAGGGGCGTTGTGGGCTCCTGCGGCGGCTCGCGGTAGGACTCCTCGACGCCCACGTGCTCCAGGCTGCGCCACTCGAACAGCACCTCTTCGGTCTCGAGGTCGAGCTCCTGGGCGATCCCTTCCCAGACCATGCCATCCTTGGGACCGCCGATCGGGGAGAGGTCTGCCTGCGTCTGGACGTAGAGCGTCAAGAGCGCGGTGTCCTGCTGGGTGATAGAGAACTCGTGCAGATCTCCGCGGTAGCCGTTGCCCGCCTGGACCCGAGTTATCTCGCGGTAGGAGTCGTCGAAGATCACATACTCGCCTTCGCCGTGTCCGGCCACGATCTCGCCTTGCCACCAGGTGAGCACCGGCTCCCCCCTGTAGCGCTGCACCTTGAAGTCCGTCGCGTACCTGTCCTTGCTGAACCACACTGGCCGCCCTAGATCGTCGACGATCATCGGGCCATCCTGCCCGGCACCCTTCTTTGCGGCAATAAAGATGTAGCCGGGGGCGGAACCGCGTGCCCGCTCGTGTATCTCGATGGCTGGAGGACTGAGGTCCGGGCGCGAGCGGAACGTCCTCACGTTGTCCGGCTGGGCCGGGGGAGAACTGTGACTCTGCTGTTCCTTTCTGCACCCTGGCAAGCTCAGCAGCGCGATGTACGCGGCGCCGGTCCCTGCGACACCCAGGAACTTCTGTCGCGTGAACTTCCTGCTCAAGTTGTGGGGCTTTGTCCGGTGGTCAATTTTCCCGACCGTAGGCGGATGTGGGGGCATGGGCCATCGACGATAAACACGAGTAGTAAGCCATTACGGGAGGTTGACACAAGTTCAGGACCACCGCAAGTACCGACCTCCCACGACCTGCGACGAACGAGGGCGGCTAAGGCGCGTCCTCGCGTCGTACTTGCTAAGGTAAAGGCGGTGATCTATGAACGACTGGATACGTCGTCTCAAAGGATTGAATAAGGCTGCAATGACTAGGGTAGAACTCCTTCCGTCACACCCGAACCATACAGTACGATCGTCTTCCAAGCGTTACGGCAACCGTTACGAACTCGAAAGGTGGGTGGACTCCCTCAAGTTCGGCTCGAAAAGTCCGGGGTCTTCGGCTTCGAGAACTGCGGAGATCCTCTGCCGGAGCTCTGGTGTGTCGAAGCCACGCAGCCCAAGGCTTGTTCTGCGGTAAATGATGTCCTCGGCGCTCAAGGCCCACTCTTCGCGAACCGCATGGTAGACCTGCGCCCAGAGATCCGGCGCTCCCGCCGTTATCCTTTCGAGCGCGTTGTAGTGCACCTTGCACTGTCCGAGCAGCGTGCCGGTCTCTGAGCCGTAGAGGTGCACGAGGTGATCCAGCGTCGAACCGTCGAGGTGAGAGTGGTGCACCGGAGCAGGGGAAGCACCGGGGAGAGGTGCGTCGCTGAGGTAGAGTCTCCTGGGTCTGACCCTGTCGGGCAGGTGTCGCAGGGCATCGAGGGCGATTCGGCGGTGCGTGGTCAGCTTGCCTCCGGCCACCGAGACCATACCGCCGGGCCCGACGCTCAGGAGGTGACCCCTGCTGGCATGGAGCGTCGCTTCTTCCCCCCGCGGCAAGACGCGCAGTCCTGCGAAAGCCGAGGCCACACGTTCGCGGCGCAGCATCTCAGAGCGCAGGAACTGGTTGGCCACCTGCAAGAGGTAGCTGACGTCCCCGGGCTCCGCAGTCACAGCGGTGGGGTCACCCTGGTACTCCTGCTCGGTGGTGCCGAGCAGAATCCTGTCCTCACAAGGAACGGCGTAGAGGTGCTGTCCGTCGTGTAGGGAGACGGCGGCGGCCCCCCTCCACTGTTGGTCCGGCCTTAGTACGACGTGGATACCTTTGCTCAGGCGGGTGATCGGCTCGCATGCTGGATCCTCCATGTTCCTCAGGAGGTCCAACCAGGGACCCGTGGCATTGACCACGGCCCTGCACCTGACTGTGACCTCTCCCCTGCGTCCCTCTAGCGACACGCGTGAGATCCTGCCCGGCGCCAGATCCACGGCCCGCAGATAGTTCGCTACCACAGCGCCGCCGCGCGCCGCCGCCGTCACGGTGGCTAGTGCCAGCCGGCTATCGTTGGTCGCCGCCTCGTAGTAGACGGCGTGTGAAGCGGACTCTCCTACACACAGGGAAGGCACGAGGAAGGAAGCCTCCTCCGGGGTGACGAAACGGGGAAGCGGGCTCCTGAACCCGTCGAGTGCTGCGTAGACGAGCAATCCCGCCGCGCACCTCGAGCGCCGTCCTTCTGCCGCACACAACACGAAGGGCAGCGGCGTGATGAGATGCGGCGCGACGCGGGAGGCCAGGACGCTACGCTCCCTCAGGGCCATGCGCACGAGCCGAAAATCGCCGGTTCCAAGGTAGCGAAGCCCACCGTGAACCAGGCGCGCTGAAGCCCCGGATGTCGCCCCACCAAAGTCCCCGGCGTCAACCAGCGCCACACGAAGCCCTGCCCGCGCCGCGTCGAAAGCAACCCTGGCCCCGACGATGCCGCCACCAATCACCAGCAAGTCGAACACGCCCCGAGACAGATCTTCTACCGGGCGTCCTCGATGCCTGCCCGTCACAGCGCAACCTGCTCGGCCGTTCCGCGGGCGGCGCAATCGTTGACTAGACTGGCCATAACATCAAAGGCCTGCGAGGGGAGCTCCGGGTACACCGGCAGAAACACCACGCCCGACATCATCAGCGATGCTTCGGCCGGCGAAGAACGGCCCGGTGGCGCCTCGACGGCGGCGATGCTGCTGGTAGCCCGGCTCGCATCCAGGCCATGCCGCCGGAGGTCAGCCACCAGGGCCCCGGGGTCCGCAACGACCACAGGGAACAGCCAGTGCGTCCTCAGCGGCGAATGCCGGCCGGGTTGCAGATCGAGAACCCTTAGTCTGCTCGCAAACCGCTCGCCGGTCTTCGCCCGCCTCGCCAGCCGTCGCCCATCGAAAGTCCTCATCCTCCTGTAGAGCATCGCGAGCAGCGGAGCACAGGGCCTATGCCTCAGTCGCCGGAAGAACGTCGCAGCTGTTTCATGCGGGGGAAACCCGCGGACCAAGCCGCCCACCAGCGTGTCGAGGTCGTAGCCGAGCCGGGCGCAACCTCGCGCGAGCAAACCATAAGGGCGGGGTCGCGAGACGGCGACGAGGCCGAAGACCCCGAGGAGCTTCTTCGAGTATCCGCCCCTGCCCTGTGGCGGATAGGAGGCCTGGATCCCACGCATCCTCTCAAGCACCTCCCTGTCGCGTACGCGCAGTACCGCGCCGCCGAGCGCGGTCGAGGTCTTGAGGGTGCCGAAACTGTACATGGAGACGTCCGCCGCCCCGTCCCCCATCCTCTTCGGCCCTCGAAACGCCTGGGCGCAGTCCTCGACGAGGAGCAGGCCGCGATCCCTCGCGAACTCCGCTACGCCACCAAGATCCATACGCCCCCCGAACAGGTGCGCGACCAGGACAACCCGCGTGCGAGGCGTCAGGGCCGCCTCGAGCATCCAGGGCCGCACCGCGAGCGAACCAGGATCGATGTCCACGGGTACGGCCCGTAGACCGTGCTCATGTATTATGCGGACCATGTCGGGGTGCGTGATGGCCGAAACGAGGACCTCATCCCCGGCCCGTAGGCCCCGCGCACGGAGCCACAAGTCCCACCCACTCCGCACCGAGAAACTGACCAGCCCCTCTTCCTCCAAGGAGCACAGCCGCAGGATCCCGGCCTCCAACTTCTCCCTTCTCAACCGCAGGCCACACGAAAGAACCCCGAAAAACATGTCCCCCACCGAGATGTCCAACCTGTGCCGCGCGTATACACCACGCCACTCAGCCATACCACCCGTCCCCCAACACCTCATCACCCACTCGAACCCATAACGCCTCGCCTCTTCGTTTCATTCTCTATCTTACGACGTAAGTTTACACCGTAAAGCTATCTTATGCCACGTTCAGTGGCATTAGTAGGGACGAGCGCAGTCGCGTGGCTTTCGATTGTGCGGCGCCATCAGGTGGTGCGTTCGGGGGTGGGATCTGGCACTAGGGCAGGGGCTTTATAGCTTGAACGCGGTGCGATACATCGCGTAAGCGAGCCCGCCGAGCACCACGTAGATCAACCCCGCGACGACCACTATGGCCGAGCCGAGTTGCAGCGCCCCGTCGGCCACCTGAATGAGGCCGTACACGAGGTATCCGATCGCGCACACCAGGGCGCTCGTGTGAAAGAGCTCCGGCTTCCGGGCGAACAATCCGACCAGGGCGAGGAGCGCGCCGAAGAAAACGACGAGTGCCAGCATCAGGAGCACGGTGCTGCGCAGGACCTCGGCTCCGGCGGTGATGCCGAACCGGTCGGCCGTGGGCCCAGGATCGGCGAGCGTAAGGACGAGGCCGTAGATGTCCCCTGCTTCGGCCAGAAACATAAGGCCGAAGAGCACCATGGCGACCAATCGTAGCATTCCCCTAGCGCCTGTATTCCCGCCAGCCCAGGCGTGCCAAAAGGGCTGCGGTCATCGCCGCCGTCGCGCCCCAGATGTTTCGTGGGACGGCACCCTCGATGGCGAACACGGGCACCTTGTAGTCGCGGCCTTCGCGGCGCCAGAGCACCTTGCGGTACGTCTCGCTGGCGCTCAGAGTCTTCAGAGGGACGGTGAAGATCTCCTCGACCTCGTCCGGTGCCAGCACCATCTCGGCCCCAGGCGGCAGGAGCCCGACGAAGGGACTGACGCGGAAGTTCGAGGGCGGAATGTACATCTCTTCCAACTCCCCTACCACTTCGACCAGTTCGGGTCTGAGGTCGATCTCCTCCTCGGCCTCGCGTAGGGCGGTCTCCAGGAGGGAAGCGTCGCGGGCCTCCATGCTGCCGCCGGGGAAGGAGATCTGGCCGGCGTGGTCGGCCAGATCTCCTTTCCTCACCGTATAGACCACCCGCGCATCCTCGCCCTCTACGATGATCGGAACCAGCACGGCCGCGCGCCGGGTGTCGGTGCCGGGCGGCGGCACCCGCGGGCGTCTCTCACCAGACTCGAGATCCACGGGCGAGAAGCCCTCGTAGACCTCGCGCCACTCGTCCAACGGGCGGGATACCGCCTCACGCAGCCGATGCGCGAGATCGTTCAGGCCGTGGTTCTCGCCCTTGTCCTCCTGGCGTTCGTTCATCACCGAGATCATAGCGTACCAACAAGGAAGCATTTCAGCATGTCAGCACGCTCCAGCCTCCGGCTGTCGCTTGTCAGCAATTCAGCTCGTCAGCTTATCGCGGGCGCGAGTCCTTGCTGACATGCTGACAGGGTTCTGGAAGGTTTGATTTTCCAGAGCCCTGTCAATCGGAGATGTTCTTGTACGCGACGACCTTGTGCGGCGTTACGCGCACCAACAGCTCACCCTCTACCGCGTTGCGACGGCCGTACTCGTCGGCCCTGTCGGCGCCCATGTAACGGCCCCCGATTCGCGTCGCCCAGTAAAGGAGGTCGGGATCCCCGGCGGTCGGTTCGGAGGAACCTTCGATCACGACGAAGTGAAAGGGTGGTTCTTCCTCTTCGACGCAGAGGCTGACGCGGGGATCGCGGCTTATGTTTCGTCCCTTCACCGTGCTCTCTCCGGTCGTGAATACCAGCGTATCGCCGTCCAGGTCGAACCAGATCGGGGCCGTATGGGGCCTTCCGTCGGCGCGCACGGTGGCGAGAACGGCCGTCCTGGCCCGGTCGAGCATGAAGCTCCTGTACTCTTCGTCTGTCATCTGTTGCGCCACGGTTATCCTCCACAGACACTATTGAAGAAGGTAGACACAGAGAGAATCGGATCGTCAGCCGGCTGGTTCCTCGGCCGCCCGGCGCTGGCCCAGCTCCCTGTCGAGCAGGAAGAGGGCCTCGCTCTTGTCACCGACCATCTTCAGGGTCTCGACGACGTCACCCGCGTTCTTCTCCTCCTCGACCTGCTCCGTAACGAACCATTGCAGGAAAGTCTGGCTCGCATAGTCGTTCTCCTTCACCGCAAGCCCGTAGAGGTCATGGATCATGGTCGTGACCTTCTTCTCGTGCTCCAGCGCCTGCTCGAAGACTTCCAGCGGGGAGCCGAATCCGACCACGGGCTCGTCTATCCCCCGCAGGACGACGCGTCCGTTGCGGTCGAGGATGAAATCGTAGAACTTCATCGCGTGCGCCGTCTCCTCCCGAGCCTGGGCGCGCATCCACTGCGCGAATCCGGGAAGGTTCTCCGACTCGCAGTACGCGGCCATCGAGAGATACTGGTAGGCCGAAAAGAGCTCGTTCTTGATCTGCTCGTTCATCGCGTCCTCTACCGCTTCGCCAAGCAATGTGATCTCCTCCTTCTCATCGTTCGCTCTGTCCCTGCCCCCACTATACCGATCTCCCCGTCGGTCAGTCTGTAGAAATCGTAGACTAGCCTCCCCGCAGGATGTCCAGCGGCAGAGCTGCTCATCTCGAAAGGGTGACTATACAGTGCCAGTCTTGTCGCCCTGGTACGCCCGTCTCCTGACGCTCGAGTGGGCCAACGAGGTGGCGAAGGCCGCCAGGGGCACTACCAGTGTCGCCACGATCGAACCCCCCGCCCATGCCCCCCACGTGTGCGACCCCGTGACCGACCCGGCCACCACCGCGCCCTCGTGGACCACCACTCCTTCCAGGTAGTAGGCCACGGTCGCCGTCATGAACACGAACCAGAAGTGGCCGCGTACGAGCTGATTGCTGCGTCGTATCGCAGCAAGGGGACCTACGCTTTGCTCACGGATCACCGGCGTGGCCAGCGACCACCGCGTGTACAGCCACATCCCCGGGATCACCAGCAGGCCGATCGCGAGGGTGGTCACGAAGAGTGAGATCAGCGCGGCCACGAGGACGCTTGGGACGAAGGGCGCGGCCTCCATCAGGTCGTCGAGCATGCTGCGTAATCCGGGGCCTTGAATGCCCCGTTGCGCCCTACTGACGATCCCCTCGGCGTACGCCAGGTACAGGTAGTAAGCTGCGTAGGAGGACACCAGGGTGAGGACCTGGTCCAGCAGGGGTCGACCGTCGATGAGGTAGGCGGGGACTTCCCCGATGGCACCGAGCACCGCGGCCGGCGCTAGCGTCGCCAGGGGGTACCTCCTGAAGAGCGCCAGGGCCCCCAGCCACACGTCCCTGATGGTGTCTGCCTCGCCCATACCTCCGCGCATTCTCGCCCAGCCCTCGGCACCTGGCAAACTCGCCGACCCGCGCCGAGGAAGCGTTGCGCGAATCGGAAGAGAAGTATCTCACGCCAGATGCCGCCGAAAGCAAGACGGCCCGAGAACTCGTTCCTGGCAGACGTCGGAGTGCAAATCTACATGATCATGCGGAAGGCGTTCGCGAACGCCCTCAGGCACTCGGGCTGCGAAGGACTGGAGCCTCGAGATCCACCCCGGCAGGTTAGTGGGGACCGTGAGGGACGAGGGGACGGGTTCGACGCAGATGCTGTCACAAGCGACGCCTCGGGCGATGATCACCGAACGAGTATCGGGCTGAGGTCCATGAGGGAACGGGCGGAGATGGTGGGTGGGGAACTGAATCTCACCTCGCACCCCCGGCGACGGCACTACGATGGAGATACGAGTACCTCTGGAAGACTGATCCGCTGTCCGGATCTAGGCTTCACCTGTCTCCCGCTCCGCTAGCGCGATCGCCACGTCGACAACCTGAAGCAGATCTTCCGTGGACATGTCGCTCGTCCTGGAGAACTGGCCGTCGGCGCTGATGCGCGCATCCATGCCGTCGCTATAGAGCACCGTGACGCGGCATGGAACACTCGCCACATCCTCAGGACCGAACCCATCGGTGTCGTTGTGGACGAGCAGGTGGGGCCGGAACTCCGCCACCTCACTCCCTGCGTCCTCAGGTGGGGCGACCCTCACGTCGAGTCCTGGACGCTGGCGACGGATCGAGAGCGCCATAGCCTGGCGGGACATACGGGGTTGACGGTGATCAGCACACGCATCGTACCTTACCGTATACCCCGTGAGGAACACCAGGTAACGAAACGCACAAAAAATGGGCCGAAAGGTGTACGAATCCCTAGTCTGCGCCCCCGGTGGCGAGCATGTCGAGGGCGACGGCGGCGGTCCAGGATTGCTCCCCGGAGCCGAGTGCCTCGCCGGTGAACGGCTCGAAGTACTCTGCGAAGCCCCCCTCTGAGAGCTCCTCCAGGGTCTCGCGGCGAATCCTTTGGGCCTTCTCACTCTCTCCCGCGCGAAGCAGCGACCACCAGAATAGCCAGTTGGCTACGGGCCATACGGGACCACGCCAGTAGCTGCGCGGGTGGAAACCAGGCTCTTCGGGGCTGGTGGAAGGCGGCAGCGGATGGCGCAGCCTGGGGTCTCCAGCGAAAGCCTTAGAGTCGAGCGTCCCGAGGAGATCGCGGAGCCGTGAGCGGTCTAGTCCGCCGGCGATCAGCGGCGCGAATCCTGCCACGGTGCGCACCCGCAGGGGCTCGCCCGCGATTACGTCCTGGTCCAGGCAAAGCCCCAGGTGGGGGTCCCACTGCTCTTCGAGCCCTGCACGGCCGCGTTCGATCCAGCCCTCTATAAGCGCCCTGTCCTCCCGCGGTGCTTCGACGACCTCGGAGATCTCCAACAACGCCTCGTTGGCCGCAACGAGGATGCCCGAAAACAGAACGTCTTTGACCAGGAACGGGTGTCGCTGATAGATGTCGGCCTCGTCGTAGCGGACCCGCTTGAGAAGCTCCAGTAGCCACAAAAAGCGGTCGTACTCGCTGTCGGTCGGACGGTGCGAGGGATCGCTGACGTGCTTGAGATCGTAGCGGGTGTAGGAAGGCACCTCCCCGACGGGGATCCTCTCCAGGGCTGCGTCCCAGCGCGGGGAGTTATCCGTGCCGCTCTCCCAGGGATGGTAGATGGTCACGAGCCCCGAACCTTCCGGGTCACGGGCGGTAGCCAGGTAGCGGTGCCAGGCGAACAGGCGCCGGTAGTTACCGCTGAGGAAGGAGCGGGCCCGGTCGACGCGCTCTTCATCCTTACCCCGCGTAGTCTGCCAGATACGCCTGACGGCGATGGCGTGGACCGGCGGCTGGCACAACCCGCTGGTGCGCGGGCCCGAGGGCGCATCCTCGGAGAGCGCGGAGGAATTCCAGCGCTCCGCATCGGGGAAGTAGCTCTCCTTTGGGGCCTCCGGGTCGAAGACTATGTGGGGAACCTTGCCCGTCGACCACTGGCCGCTAAACAGGGTCTCGAGCTCGTCCGTCGCGCGGCGGTTGTCCACGTGCGCGAGACCGAGCGCTATGAACGCGGAGTCCCAACTCCACTGGTGCGGATACAGAGAAGGTGCTGGTTTTGTCCAGGATTTCAGGCCGTTGCGGCGCAAGACGTCCGTCGCGAGTGGGTTGACTCCTTCGAAGCCGCCCGACGTTGGCCCTCCCGAAAGGCTCTCTGGAAGCTCTTCCTCTCGCATGAACCGGTGCTGGTAACTCCCGTCGACTAGGTCTACCCGGTCAATGTATACAAGGCCAGGCCCCTGCCTTCAAGCCCACCCGCAAGATCCCCGCTCAATCGTCGCGCTCTTGCAGCTTAGAGATGTCTTGCTGGTAGGCGTCCAGGGAATCCAAAAAGCCGTCGTAGGCGTCGACGGACTCCCGGGATAATGCTCTGAAGACCTCGCTCTGTTCCCTCGCGAGCTGCTGCAGGCTACCCAGGGTCCTGCGGTTGAGCTCGGCCTGGTCGTCGAGGGTTTCGACCCAGTTCTCGAAAAACCTCCTGGAGAGCCTCATGCCGCTCTTTTGCGCTTCGAAAGCCTGGTCCACGGCTGCCTTGTACCCCTCGCGGGCGAGTCTGTCGAGTCTCTCCGAAGCTTCCCTGTTGCGCCGCGCGTCTCTCTCGTCCACTGCAGACCTCCTGTCCCGTGATACCCGCCGATCCGTGCAGGATCCAAAGATTAGCCGTGGGCACCGCCTCTCCCAACGTCGATAGGATTATATCTCTGGCGTGCTCGATGGCGACCTCTTTGCTAGCATGGGGCCGTGATCGAGATCGGGGTCATAGGCGGTGATGGCATAGGTCCCGAGGTCGTGCGGGCCGGAATGCAGGTACTCGAGGCCGCGGCGAAGGACGATCCCTCCCTCGAGCTCGCCTTTACGGAGTTCCCTTGGGGCTGCGAGTACTATCTCGAGCACGGGCGCATGATGCCCGAAGACGCTCTCGATACCCTTGCTGCTTGCGATGAGATCTACCTCGGCGCCGTCGGCTGGCCGACGGTGCCGGATCACCTCTCCCTCTGGGGGCTCCTGCTCCCCATAAGGCGCACGTTCGACCAGTACGTAAACTTGCGCCCCGCGCGGCTCTTGCGCGGCGTCAAGAGCCCGCTGGCGGAGCCGAACGACCTCGATATCACGGTCGTCAGGGAGAATACGGAAGGCGAATACTCAGACTCCGGCGGGCGGGTTTACAAAGGTACACCCCATGAGATCGCCGTCCAGGAGAGCATCTTTACCCGGCGCGGCGTGGAGAGGATCATCCGTTTCGCTTTCGAGGAGGCGAAGGCCAGACGTGGCCTCCTCGTCGGGGCTACCAAGTCCAACGGCATCAGCGTAACGATGCCTTTCTTCGATGAGATCTTCCGCGAGATATCCTCTGACTATCCTGGAGTCGAGGCCTCCCTGATGCACGCCGACGCCCTGGCCGCCAGGCTCGTGCTCGCCCCGCACTCCTTCGACGTCGTCGTCGGCTCCAACCTCTTCGGAGACCTTCTCTCGGAGGTCACGGCCGCCATCGCCGGGGCCATCGGGATCGCTCCCTCGGCCAACCTGAACCCGGAAGGAACGTACCCCTCCCTCTTCGAACCCATCCACGGCTCGGCTCCAGATATCGCGGGCCAGGGTCTCGCAAACCCATCGGGCGCGATCTGGGCCGGTGCCATGATGCTCGACCACGCAGGATTCCCGGAAGCAGGCGCCCGTATCCTCGCCGCCCTCGAAGAGACCCTGGCATCAGGCACGAAAACCCGCGACCTCGGCGGCACTGCGAGTACGGACGAGATGGCCGACGCAGTCGCGCAGAGACTCGGAAAATCCGCCTGAACCAGGCCTGCTTCCTACTCTCGATAGCCGGGCAGCGTCAGCCCACTATCGTCCTCACGTGCCCTGTTCTGTACCATCCTCTATGCGCTTCTCCCTCCGCCTCCACCGCAGAGCGCGCATCAAGGCCTCCCTGACGCTCCGCACCGTGAGCATCGCCGCAACGGCGATCACGACGAGCCCGCCCGCGACGGCGACCTCCATCCACTCACCCGTAACCAGGCCGGCACCGATCCCCACCGTGAAGACTTTGGGAGCGGCCGTCAGAAAGGTAACGGTCGCGTACTGGCGTAGGGTCAGCGTGGGAGCCAGGCCGGCGGCGAGGCTGACCAGATTGTACGGTATCGGCACCACTACCCTGAAGAAGAGCAACTCACGCCAGCCGCCGAGGCCGGTGTCTACGACCCTGTCCACCCGGGCCATGCGACTCTCACCCAGGATCCGCGCCACGGCGGGACGGCCTGCCCATCTTGACAGGCCATACAGAATGCAGCCGCCCAACGTATCTCCGAGCGCCGTCAGTATGACGCCCCAAAACAGCCCGAAGAGCGCACCAGAAGCCACGTTGAGCGGGTATCCGGCCCACGGCAGAAAGATGAAGGTTGCGGCTTTCGCCACGAGGTACGTCAGAGGGGCCAAGGGGCCGGACTGCTCGATCCAATCCCGCATCCTCAACCCCGCCGTCTGAAGCTGCTCCATTAGGCCAGCCATCTGCTCGCTGCCACCGAACGCCCTTACGACAAAGAACCCGATCACCGCCAGCGCCACCAGCGCGAGCAGGCCAACGACGACCGGACCGCTCCACAGTCTGGCCGCCCACTCATTCCGCAAAGGACGCTTCATTGCCCCTCACTTTCTTCTCGTGTATCCTGGTTGTGCAAATGAGTCTCAATATCAGATCTTAAACGATAGGGGTTCTTTGGGAGTTTTGCAAGCGAAAGCATCGGGGGGCTCCAGAGAGCACGAGAATACCCCGGAGTGCTCGGCAGAATCAGGGCCATCGGGTGCTTTGCGTTGGAGTGCTGCCGGCAAGCTCCTGGTGATCGTGGTTCTTGCGGTGGGGTTGCCGATGCTGGTCGGGGCGCTCGGCGGCGGCGAGAGGCTGCGGGTGCTCGTCGAGCAGTCAGGTCCCTGGGCGCCCCTTACCTACGTCGCTGCGAAGGCTGCGTCGACGATCATCGCACCGTTCAGCGGCGTGCCGCTGAAAGCGGCGTCTGGCGCGCTCTTCGGGCTCACAGGCGGCGTCTTCTACTCGCTGTTCGGCGACGTCATCGGTGGCTGCGTGTGCTTTCTGGCCGCACGCTACGTGGGATGGAGCACCGTGGAGCGTTTCACGGGGGATGGCACCATGGCCCGTCTGAACCGGGTCATCGACCGCGGCCTCGGCGGCTGGCGCGAGCTGCTCTTCCTCAGGGTTACGTTCCCTGCCATATACAACCTGCTGAGCTACGCCGCGGGCTCGACCAGGCTGCCCTTCCGGCAGTATCTGGCCGTCACCGCCTTTGGCGGCATCATCCACACCAGTATTCTTGTCACCCTTGGGGCGAGCGTCGCCGTCGGCTGGGAAGGGCGCGTGGCGGCGTTCGCCGGGATCGCGCTGTTGTCCTTGTTGGCATTGTTCGGAGTGCGGCACCTGCGGAGCGTTCTCACCCGCGGGACGTGAG
>DATMVF010000207.1:0-5638 GCA_035563475.1 Rubrobacter sp. | reverse complement strand
TACTCCGCATCCAAGGCGGGCATCGCCAACCTTACCCGTGCCCTCGCCAACGAGTGGGCGCCCCTGGGGATCAACGTCAACGCCATCGCCCCCAGCTACTTCACCACCGAGCTGACCAGCGCGCTCCGCGAGGACGAGGAGCGTAGCGTAGCGCTCCTTTCCCGCCTCCCCGCCGGACGCTTCGGCGAACCAGAGGACCTCAAGGGCGCCGCCGTCTTCCTCGCCTCCCACGCCGCGGATTACGTTCACGGTACGATCCTGCCCGTAGACGGCGGCTGGCTGGCACGCTAGAGACTACATCGAGATCCCGAGCAGACCTCGGGTGAACTGGAAGTCGGTGTTGCCGGCCTCGAACAGTTTGGGGACATACTCTCGCGAGGCCACGGCCGCGACCGCCTCGAGCATCTGTTCGGTCCATTCGGTTGCGTCCTTTTGCAGGATCACGTCGAGGTCATCCGCGTATCTCTTCAACGTCTCGGGATCGGACGAGGCCTGCACCAGCGGGATCATACGGTGCGCCTGCAAAGGGTGCCCCGCCACGTGCGCGAGCATGACCTCGACTCCGGTCGCCCCCAACCCGGTCGCTGTCTCCACCCAATGGTCCGTCGGCGCCTCCATGACGTGTAGTCCCTGCTTGCCAGGGGGCACCGCCTGCCCATAAGCGAGGGTGTTCTCCACAGAGAGATCGCCCAGTACGGCCTCCAGATAAGCCGGCGAAGAGAGAACCGCGGCCCTCTCGGGGACGACCACCGTACCGCCGGAGTTCGCGACGGCGAGCGTTATCTCAGCGAGGCTGAGAGAAACCTCGTCCGAAACGGGTCCGGCGGCGTACAGACCAAGGCGCAGGGCTTCGGGGCCAGCGTCCACGTACTCCAGGGCTTCTGCGTCGTCCAGGGTATCCTCGAACCAGTCTTCGACTTTCGCGACCACGCTATCTATGCCGCCGTCGAGCTGGACGCTGGCCCACCCGAATCGGCCTGGATCCAGGCCCGCCTCTATGAGGCAGTTCCTGAAGTAGTCGTTGTGGGTCTTCTCGCAACCGTGCTCCAGAAGAAGGCCGAATCTGACAGTAGGGCTGGCGAGGTGGCCGAGCACGGTGCGAGAGTAGATAGCCTCGGCCGAGCCGGCGGAGACGCCGCAGCCCTCCGTGTGGGGCAGGGCGACGAAGCGGGTTACTTTGCCCTGCGTGGCGCCGCGTTCGTTCAGACGGTTCGCTATGCGGCGTGAGATCTGACCCGAGCAAAGGCTCGTTGGCATGATGAGACCGACCTGATCCGAGACCGGCCCACGCCGACTCCTTAAGGCCTCGAAGGAGAACTCGACCTCGGGAGCGCTCTCCTTTACGGGCAATGGATCCCCGCCGGGCTCCGGCGCGTTCCGAAGCCGCTCCAGGTTCGCATCGCTCGTCTGCTTCCAGTCGCGCCAGATAGAGACCTGGGAGTGGCCGGCACGTTCTCCGACGGTCCTCTCGCCCGAGGCGGCCCTGAGCGTCCGCTCGAACGTCTCGCGGCCAAGCTCGTCCATCGGGGCGCCGTCCAGGTAGGCGCCGGCGTTCACGTCCATGTCCTTGGAGAGGAGCTCGTAGCGGCCTGTGGTGGTGACGAACTTTATGGTCGGGACGAAGGGGAAGTTCGTTATGGACCCGTTGCCCGTGGTGAAGAAGATCATGTTCGCACCAGAGGCGACCTGTCCCGCCACGCTCTCCAGGTCGTTGCCAGGACTGTCCATGAAGTAGAAGCCGCCTTCGTCCATCCTCTGGGCGTACTCGATCACACGGTCGATCCGCACGTCTTCATGCTTCTTCATCGCGGCCCCTATGGACTTGATGGAGATGTTGTAGAGCCCACGATAGTTGTTGCCCCCAGACGGATTGTCTTCGGCGGTGTGACCGTGCCAGGAGACGCGCTCCTTGAACCGCTCGACCGTAGAGAGGAAGCGCCGCGCGGTCTGCAGGTCTCTGACGTTCTTCAAGACGTAGTGCTCGGCCCCGATCAACTCGTCCGTCTCGGCCAGGTTGGCGATACCACCGTTCTTGACCACCTCCCCGCTCACCAACGCCACGAGCGGGTTCGCGGAGACCCCCGAGAAGGCGTCCGATCCCCCACACTGGAGTCCTATCTTGAGCTCGGAAGCCGGCTCTTCGGTGCGCCGCGCCGCATCGACCTCCTCGAGCCAACCCCGCACCACGGATTTGGCCACTTCGAGATCCCGCCTGAAGCTACCTTCCAGGCTCATGAACTCGTGCGGCACGTCGTCAATTGGGTAGCCGTTCGCTTCCAGATACGCTTCGAGCATACTGTTCGTAACGGCCTCTTCACCGCCGTGGTCGAGCACGAGCACGGCCCCGACGTTCGGGTTGACCATGAAGCCGCTCAGGGTCCTCAGCAGCAGGTCCAGGTTATTCGGCGAGCGCTCCTCCCCACCTTCCGTGTGGGCCACACAGACTATGCCTTCTACGTTCTCGTAGGCGTCGGCGACGCCCTCCATCTCCAGCTCCAGCGCCCTGACGAACCCGGTGAGCCTCGACGTGAGACCCATCACGACGATGTAGTTGCGCGTCCCGACGCCCCTGCCTGCACCGCGTCTGTAGCCCATAAACGTACGCGGCTCGTCGTGGAGGGGGACCTGCACGCCGGGGCGGAAGCCCTCCTCGTCGAGGACGTAGGGCTCGAGCTCCGCGTCGCTGAAGTTAGGCTCTTCGGGGAGTCTCAGGCCGGCCTCGTCCTGCCCTCCGGGAACACGTCCTCCGCCCTGATCAGAGGTGCCCTCGGGATCCTCTTCCTCGCGTTCGGGCGAGACCCCGAGCCGTTCGCGCAAGACGCGCAATATCTTCTCGTTGCACGCGTAGTCACCGGGCGCAATGTCCCTGGTGGCGCGTCCGAAGCGGAGGCCCCAGGAAAGGAGATCCTCCCCTTCTGCAATGCGTTCGACGGCGAAACGGTGGCCTTCGAGCACCGTATACCCGATCGTAAACTCCGAGCCTTCGTGGGACACTCGCGTCCCCGCCTCGAGTCTGCGCGTCGCCATGGCCACGTTGTCTCCCGGCGCGGGGAGGCGTCCGACTTCCCGGAGATCCCAAACTCGTTCCTTCACAGCAGTGCCTCCCTTATCCTTTCAGACGTGCGTTCTCGCGACGAGTGTATCGCAACGTGCCCTACGGCTCGGGATGGTAACTGGCAGGGCGCGTACCCGCCGGTGTCGGAGGTCCGGTGGAGCCCCGGTCGAGGCGCCGGTTGTAGACGTCGGCCATATTCTCGGCCCACTCGCGGGCGGGGAAGTCTCCGTCTTTCTCGAAACGCGCCAGCCAGTCGTCAGGGTCCTCCTCCCGGACTACCAGGAAAGCCATCCCCTCCTCGCGTACGGAGAGCCTGCCGCCATCCCGAAGACCCTGGTCCGACACTAGAGCCTGACCTTGACCTCGCCATCTTCCACGAATACTTCGTAGGAGCGGAGGGTGATGTTCGGATAAGCGAGGCATCTTCCGGTCGGCACGTGGTATTCGAGACCGTGCCAGGGGCAGACCACGACCTCTCCCTCGTCTACCCACTCGAACTTCCAGTCGTTCTCGCTCCTTGCGACCAGGGTACCCAGGGGCGGCTTGCCCTCGCACAGCGGTCCCGTCTGGTGCGGGCACACGTTGGGAAGGCCGTAGAGCTTGCCCCCGATGTTGAAGACCCCGATCTCCCGCCTCCCGACCTTCACGACCCTGTGAGCACCGGGCGGGAAATCCGAGAGGTCGCCTATGACGTGCTCCCTACTCATCGCACTCTGAGGCGGTTGCCGCCGGCGTCGATATTGAAGAGTCTCAGGGCGTTCTCGCCGAAGACCTTGCGCCTGACCTCGCTCGTAAAGGGGATCTGGTGGACCTTCGAGGGATGGTCGAAGTCGTGGTGAGGCCAGTCGGAGGCGAAGATGGTGTTGTCTTCTCCATCGTAGAGCTCCATCATAGTTACCAGGTCAGAGAGGTTCTCGGGCTCTTCGACGGGTTGGGTGGCGAAGTACATCTTCTTCAGGTAGGTACTCGGTTTGTCTTCGAGGAAGGGGACCTCGCGGCGGCGTTCGATGTATTCCTTGTCCATCTTGTGCATGAGGAAGGGCACCCAGGAGATGCCCGCCTCGGTGACGGCGACGCGGAGGTCGGGATACCTTACCGGTACGCCCGTGGTCATCATGTGCACTATGTTGGCCATCATCGAGAAAGTGTGGCTACAGATGTGACGTCCGAACTCCGTCTCGAAGCCCTGGGTGTTGAAAGGGAAGACGGGATGGATTACGGTCACACTGTGCATGAGTACGGGCAGGTCGGCCTCCTGGGCGGCCTCGTAGATTGGGTCGTACTGCCTGTGCCCCCAGAGCCGCTCCAGCCCGGCACAGGGCAGGAACACCCCCACCATGCCCTTCTCATCCGAGTACTTCTCTATCTCATGGGCCGCGCCGACGGGGTCTTGCGGGCAGGCGAGGATGCAGCCGAGCAGGCCGTTCTCGGGCGAGCACCACTCCGCAAGGAGCCAGGCGTTGTAGGCTCGGGCGAGCGCCGAAGCGTAGTCCACCTGTGAGATCACCGGTATCTTCAGGAAGTGGTCGGGGAACAGGACACCGATGTCCACGTGGATCTCGTCGAGCTCCTCGCGCATCTGGGAGGCGGAATGGACCATGCGGGTGGCCTCCTGCCCCGAAGGGAACTTCGCTTCGTAGACGGTCGTCCCCGGCGAGAAGCCCGGGATGTCCAGGTAGAACTCCTTTACGTCCTTTATCGTCTCGAGCGCCTTCCGCCAGGGCATCTCGCAGTAGGGTATAAGCGCCTCCGGTGACTCGTGGACGTGTACGTCGCAGTCCACGACGAGGATGTCCTCGAGCTTCTCTTTGCGTTCCCTCTTTGCCGTTGCGGCTTCGGCCACGGTCCCTCCCCTAACGCATCATCCAGCCACCGTCGATGCCGATGGTCTGGCCCGTTATGAAGGAGGATGAGTCGGAGGCGAGAAACGCGACGAGGTTGCCGATGTCTTCGGGTGTGCCCCGGCGCTTGATGCTCTGTTGCTCGAGCACCCAGCGGTTGTAGCCTTCCTGGTCGGGGTGGATCTTCTCGGCGTCCGTGGGGAATGCGCCTGGCGCTATGGCGTTCACGTTGATGTTGTCCGGGCCGACCTCGCGGGCGAGCGTGCGCGTAAAGCCGACGATGCCACCCTTCGAAGCAACGTAGTCGAGCAAGAGCGTCCACCCGATGAAAAAGGTGATCGAGGCAACGTTCACGATGCTACCCCGTCCCCGCTCCTTCATATGAGGATAGACGGCCCGCGCGCACAGGAAGTAGCCTTTGAGGTTGACGGCCATCACCCTGTCCCACTCCTCTTCTTCGATCTCCGTCCAGGCGCGCCGTGGGTAGACGGCGGCGTTGTTGACGAGGATGTCCACCCCGCCAAGCCCGCTCACGACTTCGTCGACCATGGCTTGGACCGACCGGCGGTCGGAGACGTCGGCCTCCACGGCCACGGCGCTGGTGCCATTCGCCCTGACCTGGTCCGCGACCCTCTCCGCCTTCTCGCGCGAGACGTCGACCGCGGCGATGGCCGCGCCGTCCGAGGCGAGCCTCGCGCAGATGCCCTCGGCGAGGCCCCCACCCCCGCCCGTCACGATGGCG
>DATMVF010000206.1:0-3760 GCA_035563475.1 Rubrobacter sp. | reverse complement strand
GAGCAGAAGTTACCTGACTGTCACAGAGCAGTATTCCTCCTTGCACCGCTCTGGAGTAGCGTTTGTCGGAGGAGAGGCGCGTTCTGAAGATCCACACGGCCTGGTCGCCGCGAGGTTCAAAAACGGCAAGAGTGGGTATCTGGTCTCTCATCGTTCGTGAGGCACGAGGAGTAAGAGGAGGGCTGTATATGGCAGGTAAGTTTAAGGTAACGGTTGTAGGAGCGGGCAACATAGGCGGAACGACCGCCCTGCACCTGGCCATGCGCAACTACGCCGACGTAGTGCTGGTCGACATAATAGAGGGCCTACCCCAGGGCAAAGCGCTCGACATGCTAGAGAGCGGCCCCATCCTCCGCTTCGACGCTAACGTCATCGGCACCAACGACTATGAGGATACCGCAGGATCCGACCTGGCCGTAATAACCAGCGGCAAGCCCCGCCAGCCAGGGATGAGCCGCGAGGACCTGCTAAACGAGAACCAGGAGGTCGTCCAAAGCGTCACCGAGCAGCTGGTGGAGAACTCCCCGGAATGCAAGATCGTGGTCGTGGCCAACCCCTTGGACGCTATGTGCCACGTGGCTCTCGAGACCAGCGGTTTCCCCAGGGAGAGGGTCATAGGGATGGCCGGCATCCTTGACACCGCCCGCTACCGCGCCTTCATTGCCCAGGAGGTAGGCGCGTCGGTACGCGACGTATTCGCCCTGGTTTTGGGGGGGCACGGGGACACGATGGTCCCACTGCCGAGCATGGCGACCGTCAGCGGGGTGTCGATCACGGAGCTTTTGCCTCAAGAGCGGATCGACGCGATCGTGGAGCGGACCCGAGGGGGCGGCGGGGAGATCGTGGAGCTTTTGGGGAGCGGGAGCGCTTTCTACGCGCCTGCCGCGGCCATCGCCGAGATGGCGGACGCGATCCTGCTAGATCAAAAACGCATACTGCCATGCGCGGTGTACTTGCAAGGCGAGTACGGCATCGAAGACCTCTTCGTAGGTGTACCGGTGAAGCTGGGCGCCGGCGGGATCGAAGACATTATCCAACTCGACCTGTCGAATGAGGAGCGAGAAGACCTCGAGTACAGCGCCAACGACGTGCGCAACATGGTAGAGGTGCTCCACAGTTAGGCGGTCCGTGAGACCTGCTCGGCTTAGGAGGGGACCTGTCGAGGTCCCCTCTCTCATGAATGGGCGACAGCCGGCCTCACGGAGATCAAGCCGACTTCTGAACTCCTCCTAGGCAGGTTGCTAACAGCAACACCCACCTAGAGGATACGCATATGTATCCCCAGAACGTGTGGACCTGGTCCCGCTAGAAGCGCCCGGTGTGGCACTCTATAGTTGCTTTTACGGTAGGTAATCAACTACTATGGTGTCGTTGTTACGGGTGGGAACCGGCGACCAGGAGGGTGACATGAACAGACTGCTTAAGGGAGGCCTCGCGGTGGCTTGCGGTGGCATCGCCGCGGGGGCTGTGTGGCGGATGCTGTATCACGAACCACAACCCAAATACGAGCCGTGGGAGCGGCCTCCTTACGACGAGTTCCCCAACCGGGTGCTGATCGTAGGCGGCGGGTTTGCGGGCTTTACGGTGGCGAAGACCCTTGCTGCGCTGACCGAGGACCGCGACGACGTCGGGATCATGGTCGTGTCCAGGGAGAACTTCTTTACCTACTGGCCCATGGTGGCGGGGATTATAAGCAGCGACGTAGAGGCCAAGAACATCGCGCAGCCCTTAAGGCGGTCCCTGATCCAGTACGGCGCCAGCTTCCGGCGGGCAGAGTTGGAGGATGTGGATCTCGAGCAGAAGGTGGTGAAAGCCAAGGGCGGACTGGAGTTCTCCTACGACCACCTGGTGCTGGCGTTGGGCAGCGACCCGGCCTTCTTCGGCGTGCCCGGGGTCGAAGAACACTGCATCAGCATGAAGGGCCTCGCGGACGCGGAGCGCATCCGCAACCGGATGATCGAGCGCTTCGAGGAGGTTACCCTGGAGGGCGACGAAGCCGACACGGTCGACTACGAGCCCCCGAAGTCGAAGCTGACCTTCGTGATCGTGGGAGGCAACGCCACGGGAGTGGAGATAGCCTCCGAGCTCCACACTCTGGCGCACGAAACCCTCGCCCTCGACTACCCGACCATCGACATGAACCGGGTCCGAATCGTCTTGGTGGACTCGAACGAGGAAGTCCTGAAAGAGCTCGACAACGCGCTCCGGCGGGCGGCCCGGCGGCACCTGGAGGAGCTCGGGGTCGAGGTGATCAACAACGCCCGGGCCCAGGAAGTCACCGCCGACCGGGTGATCCTCGACGACGGCGAGGAGATAGAGGCCGAGAACGTTATCTGGACCGCCGGCAACCGGGCGAGCGTCAAGGTAGACGAGCTGGACCTCCCGTTGCAAGGCGAGGATGGCATCGAGACGGACGAGTATATGCGGGTACCGGGTGCGGAGAACGTGTGGTCTATCGGCGACTGCGCGGCCAACGTGGATAAAGACGGAGAGCCGGTCCCCTCCAACGCTCAGGCGGCTACCCAGGAGGGCGAGGCCCTGGCCAAGAACATCCTCGCCGCCATCGATGGCGACGAGCTTGCCCCCTTCGAGTACAAGCCCATGGGCCAGCTGGTGGAGTTGGGGAGCCAGTTCGCCGTGAACGAGGTTATGGGCGTAAAGTTTAGCGGCCTCCCGGCCGCCCTCTTCTGGCGGGCAGCCTACCTGTTCAAGCTGGAGATCCCCGAGAACCGGGCGCGCATCGCGGCGGACTGGTTCCTGGACCTCTTCTTCCACCCGTCGGTTACCCAGATCCGGGGACGCGAAGGGGCATGAGCCGGAGGTAGCCGGAGGTAGGAGAAGGCGAGCCCGGCCGAGGTGGGAAAAGGTGCCTCGCAAGAGGTTTCGGGAAGCTGCTCGACGGGAAGGCACGAGGCTCTCTAGGTTGTGCTCGTGAGAGCCTGGAGACCTACGGGGATAGGAGGAGCGAGATGGCAAAGACGGACTCGAAGCTCGAGAGCATCTGCGAGGAGGTGATCGCGCGGAACCCCGAGGAGCCCGAGTTCCACCAGGCGGTCCGCGAAGCGGTCAACTCCCTGGGTCCCGTGCTCGACAAGCATCCCGAGTTCGTGGAAGAGAAAGTCATAGAGAGGCTCTGCGAGCCGGACCGCCAGATCATGTTCCGCGTGCCCTGGCAGGACGACGGCGGCGAGATCCACGTCAACCGCGGCTTTCTTATCGAGTCCAGCAGCGCTCTGGGTCCTTACAAGGGCGGGTTGCGCTTTCACCCTTCGGTCTACTTGGGTATCGTCAAGTTCTTGGGCTTCGAGCAGACCTTGAAGAACGCCCTCACCGCCATGGGCATCGGCGGCGGCTACGGCGGTGCGGACTTCGATCCGAGGGGCAGATCCGACAGGGAGGTGATGCGCTTCTGCCAGAGCTTCATGGACGAACTATTTCGTCACATAGGCGAGAGCACCGACGTACCGTCGGGTGACATCGGCGTGGGTCCGCGCGAGATCGGCTACATGTTCGGTAAGTACAAGCGCATCACCAATCGCTACGAGATGGGCGCCCTAACCGGGCTGGACGTCGGCGTTGGGGCCCCCATTCGCCAGGAAGCCTCGGGCTACGGGTGTGCCTACTTCATGGAGGAGATGCTAAAGACCCTGGGCGAGTCCTTCGAGGGCAAGACGTGCGTGGTCTCCGGCTCGGGCAACGTGGCCATCTACGCCATAGAGAAGATCCAGGAAGAGTTCGGCGGCAAGGTGGTGGCCTGCTC
>DATMVF010000205.1:0-4524 GCA_035563475.1 Rubrobacter sp. | reverse complement strand
GTGAATAGCGCGCCCTCAGTCCACGCCTCCACTCCAGACCGGGGCCGCGTGGAGTGAGGGACCCCCTACGCTAACAACTGACTACTAAGAACGATCAGATCCTCTATCGTACAGCCGTAGACTTGCGCGAGCTTCTCGAGTGTGCCGAACCTAGCGCGGGTCCGGTGTCCATTCTCCAGCCTCGAGATCGTGGTGTAAGACACGCCCGTTTTTTCCTCAACATCCCTTTGGGAATAGCGATTCTTCAGGCGCCACCACTTCAGGGCGCGGGGGTTGGTCCGGTAGTCTGTATCCGATGCGGGACCGCTCAACTTAACCTCCCTTCTATCCGGGGAGCGCTATCAAAGCGCTAAGGAGATCATAACCTAGTGCCACGGATCCCTCGTACGAAATTTGCGTACTTTTGAGCCCTGGTCTTCAGCCCTCCTATAGGACGAACTTCCGAGAACGTAACCAGGCGAAGTTCCGAGAATGCCTCACAGGGGAAGTTTGGAGAACACCCAAGAGGGGAAGTTCCGAGAATTCTCCTTCTACGCACTCCGGTGAATAAGGACGAGAAGGAGGGCCGGAGTCCCCAGCGTAACCCCTAGCCTAACTCGCACTGGGCCTCCGCCGTGCCGAAAACCCGCCAACACTATATCTCAGAGATTAGAAACGATAAAAGGAAGCCGGCGGTCGTGGCCAAGGCCACCCACTTACCGCCCTCCCTGTAAGCGTCGGGCATCAGCGTGTCGGCCAGCGAGGCAAGCACTGCGCCCCCGGCGAAGGAGAGCAACAGCGCCAGCGGCCCCTCTTCCATGCCCATTCCGGAGAGTGCGAAGTTGCCTACCACCACCGTAGCGGCGAGCACGACTGCTGTGGCGCTCCACACTCCGATGGCGAAGCCTCTGGAGCGTCCCTGCTGGCGCATCCCTACTGCCCCGCCCAACGCCTCCGGAAGGTTGGAGAAGAAGATGGCAAACAAAAGCGCGAGGGCCCCGGTCCCCGAGGTCTCTAGCAGCGAGACGGCAAGGGCCATGTTCTCGGGTATCCCATCCAGAGTCACGGCGGCTAGGAGCGCGAACGCTGAGTTGGGTGCCATCACATTAGTGCCACCCTCGGTTATATAGCGCTCTAGCAGCGCGTCGGCCACCACGAAGCTCACCGCGCCACCGACAACCCCGATCGCGGAAACCCACGCGCCGCCGCGCTCGAAGGACTCCTGGAAGAGGTCGAAGGCAAGAGCGGTGATCAGAGCACCGCTGGCGAAGGCCAAGGCCGAGGCCAGCAGCGCCTTGGACGGCGTCCAATAGGCGCCCGCGACGGCGCCGATCACCAGGGCACTGGAGGCCGCCAAACCGAAGAGGATGACGTTCAGCACTGCTCACCCGAACGTCGCTTTGCAGGGTAGCCTTGCTCGGACAAGAGTAACGGCTCCTACAGGGCGGCATTCAGGCTGGGCGAACCGGTGTTGATCGTCAGCAGCCAGCGTGCGCTCACGATGTTCTCCACCTTCCCCGAAGCGGATCCAGGTTCTACACGGGATGGTGCTAGTGGATCACCTGGCTCTGATATCGCCATTTCGCTTTACTCGGCGACGTCCTCGACCTGCAGGTACCTTATGCCCCTCAGATCGATCCAGTATCGCCCGCGGTTGTGAGCGAGCCGGATGAGGGCATTGTCGCAGCTTGGGCAGCGGACGATGGTGCCCAGATCCCTCACCTCGTAGACCATCGCCGCCCCGATCCGATCGGCCCTTCCGCAGTTCTCGCAGGCGTAATGCGCAGTAGTTACCTCGAAGGAGAAGACCTCTCCGAGGGTGCCAGCTGCGGCGTTGCCGTCCAGCCTGAGCTCATCCATAGCTCTAACCTCCTGTGGGTCCGAAGCGCTCGGTCTTTACGCGCGCGGGGTCGTGTCCCAATCTCACCAGCGCGTCCGCCGCCCCCTCCACAAACGACGTGGGGCCGCACACGAAGACGAGTGGACTCTCCTCCGGGGACCAACCCACCTCCCCAAGCATCTCGGCGTCGATGCGCCTGTCGTAGCCGCTCCAACCCTCAGGCCTGGAGCGCGTCAGGGTGTGGATCACCTCCAGCGCACCGTCCCGTGAGGCGAGGGTCTCCAGCTCCTCGCGGAAGATGATCTCCTCGTAGGAGCGAGAGGAGTACAGCAGGCGGGTGGGTACGTCGCTGCCCGCGGCACCCCTGTGGCGGATCATCGCCATCAGCGGCGCGATACCCGAACCCGCTCCGACCAGAAATAGCGGTCCGCCTTCTCCTTCCTCCCAGGCAAAATAGCCCCCGATCGGCCCCCTCAGCTCCAGCTTATCCCCCGTCATCAACACGTCGGTGAGGTAAATAGACACCTCGCCGTCGTCCAGACGGTCCACCGCGAGCATGAGCCTCTCGTCTTCCGGGGCGGAGGCTATGGAGTAGCTCCTCTGGGTTTGGTAGCCATCCTGGGCAGTGAGCCTCACGTCGCCGTGCTGGCCGGCCTCGTGACCTTCCCATTCCGGGACCTCGAGCAGCAGGCTCTTGGTCCTCGGGGTCTCTGGCACCACCTCGATCACCTCCGCCAGGCCCCAGAGAATCCTGCGCAGCTGCACGGCCACCGCCTTAGTCTCCCCAGTAGCGCTGCTCTCGCCAGGGGTCCCCGTAGTTGTGGTAGCCCAGGGTCTCCCAGAAGCCGGGGATGTCGTAGGTAGTGAGCTGCAGTCCCCTCACCCACTTGGCACTCTTCCAGAAGTACAGGTGAGGCACCAGCAGGCGGACAGGGCCTCCGTGCTCTGGCTCAAGGGGTTCGCCATCGTAGGCAAAAGCCACCCAAGCTTTGCCTCCCGTGACGTCCACAAGGGGTAGGTTAGTCGTGTAGTCGCCGTCGCAGAAGGCCGTGACGTACTCGGCTGCGGTTTCGACCCCCTCTAGCAAGGTGTCCACGGAGACCCCTTCCCAACTTGTCCCCAGCTTCGACCACTTGGTGACGCAGTGGATGTCCCTTGTGATCTCCTCTGAGGGAAGCTGGCTGAACTCCTCCCAGGTCCACCTCCTGGGCTCGTCTATCTCCCCGACTATGGAGAAGTCCCACTCCTCCTGAGGTGTGCGGGGCGTGGGTCCTGCGGAGAGGACAGGGAAGCCGTCCTCCAGGTACTGTCCGGGGGGCAGCTCCGTATCCTGGCTCCTGCGGCGGCCCAAAAAGCCCCTGGAGAAAAATCCCTCTGTCATAATCTCTCCTCCTCGATCCCCTACCCACACCCTGGCCCTTACAAAATCCCGTCGATCTGTCGTGTCTCGTCCTCGCCCCTCCTCTCCCCCGGAAACGCTACCTTGCCCACGTGTAATCGTCGGGAGCGTCGTCCCCCGGGCTCACGACGTAGCGATCCAGGAAGTCCTCGTCCAGTCTCACATACTCGCCGGCCAGCTCCCGCCGCCGAAGATCCCACAGCACGCCTAAAGAGTGATCTATCTCCGCGAGCCTCCGATGGTCGCCCACTCGGGCGTGGTGGGACCCTTCCCGGGCCAAGAGTCTCTCCCTCTCCTCCGAGAGGTCCTCGATCTTCTGCATGATCTCAGTGGGCGCCATGGCTTCGCCTTCCTTTCGGGGCTCGCTGCGGGGACGGACCTCCCGTACTCCGGGACCGTGCGCGCCGCCCACGTCCGCCAATTAACGCAGCGACCTGAACGCCGCTCGGACCTCTTCTGAGAAGAGCTCTGGCTCTTCCCAAGCGGCGAAGTGGCCGCCCCTATCGACCTCGTTGAAGTAGCTGAGGTTGGGGTAGACCGCATCGACCCAGCTGCGCGGTGTCCGCCAGATCTCGCCAGGGAAAGTGGTGAACCCGACCGGAACCGAGACCTCAGGAGGAGCCTGCCCGGACGCCTGGGCTGCCGCCAGGGCTCGTCCGTCCTCCCAGTACGAGCGGGCCGCCGAGACCCCGGTGCCCGTCAGCCAGTACAGCGTGATGTTGTCGACGATCGTCTCCCGGCTGAGGTTGCCCACGGGCTCGCCGTCGACGAAGGCGCCGGAGATCTTGTAGTAGCTGTCCGTGTCGTGGTCGAGCAGCCAGGCCGCCAGGGCGACGGGCGAATCCAGCAGGGCGTAGCCGATGGTCTGCGGCCGCGTGGCCATCTCCAGGAAGTAGCCGAAGCCGCTCTCCCTGAATGTGTTGAACGCCTCGAGCGCGGCGCGTTCCTGCTCGGATTCCGCCGGCAGCTGGTCGGCGAGGGCCAGCACCGCAGGGAGCAAGTTGAGGTGGATGCCTACCAGCCCCTCGGGCGCCTGCCGACCCATCGTGTCGGTGACGAGGGCGCCCACGTCCCCACCCTGGGCGACGTAGCGCGTGTAGCCGAGGCGGCGCATCAGTTCTGCCCAGGCCTGCGCGGTGCGGCCGGCGTTCCAGCCGAGCTCGGCGGGCTCGCCGGAGAAGCCGTAGCCGGGCAGGGACGGCAGCACGAGGTGGAACGCGTCCTCCGCTTGCCCACCGTACGCGGTCGGGTCGGTGAGCGGGCCGATAGTGTCGAGCAGCTCGATAACCGAGCCGGGCCAGCCGTG
>DATMVF010000204.1:0-3190 GCA_035563475.1 Rubrobacter sp. | reverse complement strand
GATCGTGACGAACTCCACCTCGCCGCTGTCGATAGGTCTTCGGAAGAGTTGGATCCCCCTGTATCCGGAAACGTTCCTTTCGGCGATCCCCGGGAAGATCTCCTCCTTCAGTAGCCGTTCGTACTCGTCTGCGTTCTCGGGCCTCGTCCACCCGTGCCAGATTCTTCCAATCACAAGATTCACCTTTCGGAATGATTTCTCTCCCCGCCAACCGCCACGAGTCTTTGATGGGCAACCCATCAGCGCCTCCCCATCAGCTCGATGAGGTCCGAAACGTCGTCGGTGTCGTGGCCGTCGGCGACGACCGGCGGAGCAAGCGCGAGCTGCCCATCTGCTGGAGGAGAGGCATAGACTCACCTCCCCGTTTTCTCTCTGGTCGCCGCTGCGGTCGGAGATCCAGGGGCACCAGCGGCAGATGAAGCGCGGTGGAAGAAGTCGTTGGCGGCCGGCAGGAACATGAGGACCAGCGCCGTGATGACCGCCGCCAGATGGACGGCCCGGATCGGCGCAACGAAGACGAACAGGAGGTCCGCCTGTGTGAAGACCTCACCGAGCGAGTTACCGGCAGCGAGCCACGAGATCGGGTCGATCACCAGGGAGAGTGTCCCGATTCCGCCGAGCAGTATCGTCAGGGTGATGCGTGCCCACCTCTTCCCGAGACGCATCTGCGCGATCACGTAGACCGCCACTGTATAGACGATCACCCTGACGAGCAGGCCGCTGCTGTCTGGACCCCCGGCCAACGAGCCGATAACGCGGATGACCGTTTCGACGATCCCCGCCCCGACGGCGGTAAGCCACAGCAGGAACGACGCCTGCACCTCCCTGGGCACACCCGGTAGCGGGCCAGGCTTGAAAGCTGCCGCTCCCGTGGCCGTGCTGCCCGAAAATCTAGCCATCTCTCCACGTCCTTTCTTCGATGACGATGGGCGCTCCCTCACTTCTGCTCGACTCCTTCAATCAGATCCGACTCTCGTTCGGTTGCTGCATGCGGTTCTCCACTTCCGTCGGTCTCTCTTTCGGCGCGCCGCGCCGTTGCTTTGTGCCGGGGACCGTCCTGCCCCGCGTGATGGAGGTCCACCAGAGCATCCCGATGAACAGGAGCTGCATCGGCGCCCGCAGCCACAACGGGGTGGGCGCCTCCCCGCCGAGCGGGATGCCGTTAAGCGCGGCGTTCACGTTGGCCGGGAACACCGCGACCATCAGGAGCACGAGGCAGATGCCCGCCAGCCTCCTGGTCCGGGGGACGAGCAACCCGATGGCGCCAGCGATCTCGAAGAACCCGCTCAGGTAGATGATCCAGAGGCCGTCGGGCAGGGGCTCGGGCATCATCGCCGCCAAATCGTGCTTCATGCTGGAGAAATGCGCAGTGCTGGTGAACAGAAACATAATCGCCAGGGCTCCAAGCCCGGCGTTCCTCCAGGAAGCGAGCCGCTTGACCCCGAGGGAGCCCACCCCCCGGAGGAGAACGAACGAAACCAAGAGAACGACAAGAACTTCCATGTGCGTGTACTCCCTCTTGTTACGACGGATTGATCCGCCTTCTGCTGATACCGCTGCGCCTTTGAGGGACGCTCTATATAAACTGCACCCAGGACCACGTGGACGGCCACGATGGTCGGGTAGTTGAGGAAACCTTCGTTGGCGGGCTCGCGGAGGAAGTAGGTGGCAGACGCCGCGATACCGACGAGCGCCAGGAGCCCGACCACCGCCCCCAAGGGTCATCGCACTACCTTTCCTACCATCGGATCGCTCCTTCACCATGATCGTCCGACTATCGAGTGGTCCTTGATGCCACCATCTTTGTATCCGAGGACCAGATGGGACGTCATCGGCCGAAGGGTGGAGCAGGGGTGGAGATTCGAGATCCTCCCCTCGAGTTACATCCTCGACCTCCCCATAGGCTCCAGAGCGCACGGAGATCTGACCGGTGCTTGCAGCGGTCGACTTCCGGCCGTGCGACAAGGTACGTGTTTTCGCGGATTTCAAGCCAACCCAGTGCCGCCGAATCGAGCCGTCCGTCCCTACCTATCTGGCAAACACGACGGTGCCGTCGTCGACCACGAGCGTGGCGCGCTTCGAGTGAGTGAGGCGCTCATCTTCCGAACCGTCGTCCACTTCTCCCCAACCCGCAGGACGCCCGTCGAACTCGAAGGGGCCGCCTATGGCCCAGCACCCGAGACCCATCGCGCCCACCCCAGGGCCGTTCTTGCCGAACTTGCGTCTCATCTGCACCTTCCTCTTCGTATCGGGCAGACCGACCCCAGCGGCGCTAGCCGCGAGAACCGGCGTACCTGCGCCCCGAATGCCCCGCCGATCTCCCGGGTCCCGACCGCGTACCTGACCACCGGCCGGTCCCGAACGTGGCGAACATCTCCACCACGCTTCGTCCCTCCCAACTTGGCTACTCCACCACGCGGAACCGGAGATGCGTCGCCGCGGGCGTCTCGATAACCTCCAGGGTCTCCAGCTGGATGTGCTCGGCGCCGAGGTGCTCGAACAGCCGGGTGCCGCCGCCGAACAGCACGGGCACGAGGTGGATGGAGATCTCGTCGACCATCCCCGCCCGGATGAACTGCCGCCCGGTCTCGGCGCCGCCCATCACGGCGACGGCCTTTTCGCCGGCTGCCGCCTTCGCCTGGTCCAGTGCGCCCTCGATTCCGTCGGTCACGAAGGTGTAGATTCCGTTTTCCGGGTGCTCATCCGGTACCTCGTGGGTGACGACGAACACCGGGACCCGCGCGCGTCCCGCCGGGCCGTCCGCCCCCCACCACCCGACCGAGATGTCGTAGGTACGCCGGCCTGCGACGATCGCTCCAACGAAGTTCATGGCCTCTTCGAGGAGCTCGCGGTTGCGCTCGTCCTCGCCGAACGCCCACTCGTGCAGTCGCTTGCCCGTCGGTGGGGTCGGTTGTTCACCTCAACTTCCTCTCTTTATCGACAGTTCCACTTGGTTCGAGAGCCGCCAACGTTCGTCCGGTTCTTGCCTGTTTGACCCACGCGGGAGCATCGGGCGAAGGGCGACTTTATGTCCTCGCCAGGCTCGGCCCCGAATTCCCGCTCGTGTCCGATGATCTCGATGCCCTTGATCTTCTGCCCGTGCTGCTGGAGATCAACGCGCTGGATGAGGAAGAAGCCGCCCTCCATCCACTCGTAGGTAGCCCTTCCTTGCGCGCCTCCTGAGATCTCC
>DATMVF010000203.1:0-6990 GCA_035563475.1 Rubrobacter sp. | reverse complement strand
AAGTACTCGTTCCATCCACCGGACCCCCTCGCTCAGGTAGCCTCGGTCGTGCCAGAATCGCCAGAGTGCGGCACCGAACCGGAGCCCAACCTCACCTTCCCCTCGTTGGAGGGTCCACGAGAGGGCCGCCCGCAGGTTGTCGTGCTCCGTGTCCAGCTGCCCCACCCAAAGATCCTGCCGGGATCCGGCCAGCTCCGGTTCGGCCTCTTCCGCCAGGGCGAGGAAGAAGGCGGCATGTCTGATCCGCACCTCGTCCGCCTCCCCGCTCTCCTCCAGCTTCTCCTTGGCGTACTGGCGGATGGGCTCGAGCATCCGGTAGCGCGTCACGTTGTTCGCGGTCGATCCTACCATCACGAGCGACTTGTCAACCAGTTCGGTGAGGAGATCCAGGACTTCGTCCTGCGCGATGCCTTCCCCGGAACACACCGTTTCGGTGGCCTCCAGGGACCAACCTCCTGCAAAAACTGCGAGTCGGCCGAACAGTTTCCCCTCTGCCTCATCCAGTAGGGCGTAGCTCCAGTCGAGAGAACCCCGCAACGTCCTTTGCCTTAAGGTGAGCGTACGACCGCCGCCGGTAAGGAGCCCGAGGGAGTCGGAGAGCCGTTCGGAGATCTGCTCTACCGCCAGCACCCCCACCCTCGCCGCCGCAAGCTCTATGGCCAGCGGGATACCTTCCAGTTGCCTGCAGACCTCGGCCACCGCTCCCGCGTTCTCGAGCGTAAGCGCGAAGGCCGAGGGACGCTGGAGCGCCCGCTCCGCGAACAGGCGCGCCGACCCAGAGGCTTCGAGCTCCTCGACCGTCGCCGGCCGCCCCGGATCTGGCAGTGACAGGGTTGGCACCGGCCAGTTGACCTCGCCGGGGATGCCCAGGGCCTCGCGACTCGTGGCGAGGACCCGCAGGTCCGGGCACGAGCGCAGGAGATACCCTACCAACCGCGCCACAGCATCGACCAGGTGCTCGCAGTTGTCCAGTACCAGCAACACCCGTCTCGACCGCAATGAATCGACCAACTCGTCGAGGAGCGGTCCCCCCGAACGTTCTTGCACCCCAAGGACCCCGGCTACCTCGTGAACCACCAGCCCAGGCTCGGATAGCGGTGCGAGCTCGACCAGCCACACGCCCTCGGGGTAAGCCCCGACCAGATCTCCGGCCACCTCCAGCGCCAGGCGCGTCTTGCCAGAGCCGCCCGGACCCGTCAACGTCAGGAGCCGCGTCATGGCGAGGGTTCGCTTCACCTCTACGAGCTCGCGCTCGCGGCCCACGAGACTGGTCATTCGGGCGGGCAGGTTGTGATCCGCCGCTCCGAACATCTCCCCCGGCTGCGGGACGGCTCGCCGTCCCGCCGGATACCTGCCGGCGGCTATGTCCTCTTGAAGCATCCGGGTCTCCGCCGCAGGTTCGGTATCAAAATGCTGCGAGAGTACATCCCGTAGCCGCTCGTACTGGGCCAGTGCTTCGCCCCGACGGTCGGAGATGGCGTAGAGGCGCATCAGACGGGCGTGCGCCACCTCGTCGGTCGGATCCTCGGCCACGACGTCCCTGAGTGTCTCGGCGGCCGGGTCGTACTCTCCCTGCTCTTCGTAGAGACCGGCCAGTTCCGTGAGCAGCGCGAGGTGCACGCGCTGCAGGTCAGCACGCCTGTCTTCCGCCCATTCCTCGTAGCGGTCCTCAGGGAGCAACTCCCCGGCGTAGAGGTCGATAGCCATGCGGTAGGCCGCCGGTTTGCGGGAGCGTCTGGCGGCGAGCGCGGCTTCCTCGAACACTTCTGCGTCGACCCAGAGCTCGGCCTCCGGGCAGAGCACCAGCGACCCGTCCTCGGAGACCAGGTGGCCCGACCCTTCTGTGCCCAGTGCCCTGCGGGCGGCGTGGAGGGTCTGACGCAGTTTGTTGGAGGTCGTCGTCCCTGCGGATTCGGGCCAGAGGTATTCCATCGCCTGTCTCCTGGACATGCGATGTTGCCGTGCCAGGGCGAGCAGCTTGATCAGGCTCGCCGACTTCCTCAGACGCCACGCCTCGCCCTCGATGCTTCGGGGACCCACCGAGACCCTGAAGCCGCCGAGTAGCCGGATACGAATGGCCGCGGATCTATCTATGTCTTCAAACCCGGCAGGAATATACACCCCATCCCCTGGATCGCTCTTCGATATTCTGCTAGGGATTGGAACACCGGTCAATGCATCAGGGAAGGCAAGATCCTCCCGCTCATTTCCCTGGGCTTATCGCTTGCGGGAATCGCCAGGGTCCAAGGAACCAGGCCCCGATTAGGGACCTGGCTCCCTGGATGTTCTGGACCTATTCTACCGTCAGATGGTAGGTATTGTCCTGCGAGAAACCGGCGTTCGGAGCACTTATCTGGAAGTGGATCTCGTGCTCGCCTTCAGGCAAGGGCGGCAGCGTTACCCAGAGCCCATCGGCTACTCCATCGTAGGAACCCGCGTCCAACAGACCGCCCTCCGGGACCGTGGCGGTGAAGAGTGGAGAATCTGACCGGATTATCTGGTTTCGCTTGATCTTCTTGCCGTCGACGCTAACGCGCATCTTGAAACTGGGATCGGCCAGCACATCGTCCATATAGCCGTTGACGTAATCGCGCGCCATCTGCTCGGTCTCGCCGGGCTCGGTGATGAGGAACACTATGTTCCCCGCGGGGAAGAAAAGCTGCGTGCCGGCCGGCGCGGTGCAGGTGCGTTCCACTTCGCTCCCGTCGAGCGTCCCCGCCAGGAACCACACGTCGCCAGGTGTGCCGGTCACGGGCTGACCGTCGCACTGTTCCTCGCCGTAGTCGGGGTCGCCGCCGATGAGCGGATTGCCCTCAAAGGGTTTGGACAGGGCCCATTGCCACCAGGTGGCGGCCAGCTCCGCGGTCTCCCCGGACGCCTTCTCCCCCTGCCCGGCCTGCGCGAGGGCCATCGGCGAGGCCACGGCCAGCGCCAACAGAACTCCGGCAACCATCAACACTATGCGCCTCATTGCGCTACCTCCTTCTACAACCCTTCTGCGTTTTGGGTTGCGTTCGCTTCCCTACGGGAATCAGGGTAGGAAGGGGGCGTTATCTGGGCGTTAGCCGAGGAGGCTCAAGGCGTGAGCATTTCTACTCAATATCGGTCCACGGCCGGGAAATCGACTAGCATTGGGAGCGCTCTGGAGGGACAGCGAACCCTAAAACGCGCTTTGCGAACGGGGGAACGTCGCTCTAATCGGGGACGTGCGTGGACAACCCGTGTTCGGTTGCCCAGGTGGCGATCTGGGTGCGCGAGCCCAGTCCCAGCTTCTTGAGTATCCTGCCGACGTGGTTGCCCGCCGTGCGCTCGGAGATCGAGAGCCTGGTAGAGATCTCGCGGTTGGTGAAGCCCAGGGCGACGAGGGTCGCTACCTCCTCCTCCCTGCGTGTAAGCGAGCTCATGAGTTCGCCGGCCGGTGGCCTCTCCGGCACAGGTGCGGCGGGTGGAGCGGTCTTCTCTTTGGAGAGGGCGTACTCGCTGGCTTCTTCGAGCGTCATAGTCCGTCCCTCGGCCAATGTCTTTTCCCACTTCCTCTCCCCAAGCCGGGTTCGGGCCGAGATCAGGTAAGGTTCGTGCAGCGTCCGCTCGCCGGGTGGCAGAACAATCGCGGTAGCTTCCCGCGCCGCCTCCGCCGCTCCCCACAGGCGTGCCGAACGAGTTTGCTCTCCGAGGACCCCGGCCAGGCTGGCCATCGCCTCCAGGCTGTTGATGACGGTCGCCTTTCTTCCTGCGTTGCGGCCCATCACCAGTGCCTCTTCAAAGGACATCCTCCCGCGGTCGTAGTCACCTTGCAGCAGCGCAACAAGGCCGCTGTTGACCAGGGTTTCGGGGATGATCTCTACGCCGGCGCTCCCAAGCTCGTAGGCGAGCGCCAGCGCCTCTTCGCAACGCATCATCGCACGCTCGTAATTCCCCTGCATCAGCGCTGTGTACCCCAGGTTGGAGAGGGTTGCCCCTACCAGAAAGGTGTCTCCCACTTCCTGGACCGATGCCAGGCTTTCCTCCAACAACGCCTCACCTCGAGCGTAGTCATTGTCTTCATTGATCGCCAAAGATCCCAGCAGATTGAACGCATAGAATCTCTTGAGCGTCGTGGCTGCGTTTCGTTCGTTCTCGAGCTCCCTGAGCACCGTCATGTTCTCTTCGAGCATTACCCTCGCCCGCTCATAGTCGCCTTCTCCCACCGCAAGTGTGCCCAGGCTGTTGAGGGCGGTCGCGACGTTCCCCTTATCGTCCAACTCCCGGGATAGCTCTAGCATCTCTTCGTACGCCGCTTCCGCTAGTCCGGTCTCGCCCTGAATCTGGGTCAGCCATCCCATCCCCTCGAGTGCCCTCACCCGTACTTGCGATGCTGCCGTTTCACCTTCCGCAAGCACTCGTTCCATCCACCTGATACCCTCGCTCAGGTAGCCTCGGTGGTGCCAGTATCGCCAGAGCGCCGCTCCCAGTCGCAGCGCCGGTTCACCCTTCCCCTCTTCGAGAACCAACGAGAGGACCTCCCTGAGATTGTCGTGTTCACCCTCCAACCGCTCCACCCAGAATCTCTGCTGCGGCCCGTCTAGCTCGGGCTGGGCTTCTTCGGCTAAGGCGAGGAAGAAGGTTGCGTGCCGGACTCTCGCCTCGTAGTCTTGATCGCCCTCTTCCAGCTTCTCCTTGGCGTACTGGCGGATTGACTCGAGCATCCGGTAGCGCATCTCACCGACAGCAGCCGGAGCGGCCACCACGAGTGACTTGTCCACCAGACTGCCGAGGAGATCGAGGACCTCGTCCTGCTCGATGCTGGAGCCTGAACATACCCGTTCGGCCGCTTCTAAAGTCCATCCTCCTGCAAAGACCGATAGTCGCCCGAACGATGCTCTCTCTATCTCGCCCAAGAGGTTGTAACTCCAGTCGAGCGTTGACCTCAGGGTCTGATGCTTCGGTTCGGCGCTCCGGCCGCTGCTCTGCAGCAGATCCAGGGACACTTCGAGCCTGCCAGCGACCTGCTCGACCGCCAGGTCCCCCAGCTGTGCTGCTGCCAGCTCTATGGCTAGCGGTATCCCGTCGAGCCTCTTGCAGACCCTGACCACCGCACCGGCGTTTCCTTCCGTCAGCCCGAAGTCAGGCACCGTGACGCGGGCGCGCTCCACGAACAGTCGCACAGCTTCGCAGCGCATCAGACTCTCAGCTGTTGATTGTCCGTCTGAAGTCTCTGGCAGGGAAAGGGGGCCTACCTGCCTGACAGCCTCTCCCCCGATACCCAGAGGCTCCCGGCTCGTGGCGAGTATTCGCAGGCGTGGACACGAAGATAGAAGCTCCTCAGCGAGGCTCGCGGAAGCCTGGATCAGGTGCTCGCAGTTGTCCATAACGAGCAGCAACTCTTTGCTCCGCATCGCTTCTACCAGAGTACCCTCAAGCGGACGTCCAGGCTGCTCGCTTATCCCGAGCGCACGAGCCACGGCCTGCGGCACGAGACCGGGTTCCGAGAGCGGCGCCAGCTCGGCCATCCACACCCCATCCGGGTACGCCCCTGCCAGGCCGCCCGCCGCCTCCACGGCCAGTCGCGTCTTACCCGATCCACCTGCCCCGGTCAGGGTCAGAAGACGGGTCATGGAGAGCATCCTCCTGGCCTCGGCGATCTCACGCTCTCGCCCAACGAATCTGGTCGATGAGGCGGGCAGGTTGTGCTGGCCGGAGTCTTCTGACTCCCTCCCGTCGGCTCCTGCGCTCTCCTGAGGAAAGCTCCCTGCCCTTATCCTCTCGTAGAGGCGCCTGGTCTCGGCTCCGGGTTCTCTGGTGAGGGTTTCCACGAGCAGCTCATACTGCAGCACGGCCTCCCGGCGGCGCCTGCAATGGGCATACTGGCGCATCAGGCCGGCGTGCGTCTCTTCCCTGGATGGATCTTCGGAGAGCGCCCGCCGAAGCACCCTGATGCCCCTCTCGTATTCCTCGCGTCCTTCGTAGAGCGTTGCCAGATCCAGGAGCAACGTGAGGTACAGGCGGCGCAGCTCCTCCCGCCTGTCTTGAGTCCACGTCTCCTTGTGGTCTCCAGGGAGCAGCTCTCCAGCGTACTGCTCGATCGCCGCTTCGTAGGCGGAGGGAGCCCTGGCGCGACGGGCGGCTATCGCCGCCTCCCCGAATGCCTCTGCATCTACCCACAGCAACCCTTCCTGGCCCAGGATGAGCGACCCGTTTTCGGAGGCCAGGTATCGTGAACCAACAACTGGATCGAGGACCCGTCGGGCGGCATGGAGAACCTGGCGCAGGTTGTTGGAGGCTGCTCTCCTCGCGAGGTCTGGCCAGAGCGCGTCCATCGCCTGCTCCCGGTGCAGCAGGTGGCCTGGCGCGAGAGCGAGCAGTTTCACCAGATTCGCCGCTTTCCTCAGGTGCCAGGCATCCTCCTCGATGGTCCTTGTCCCTACCGAGACACGGAAGCCACCGAGCAACGCTATCCGCAAGACCTCGGGTTCCCTGACACTAGTGTTTGTAGACTCGTTCTCTACCTGCGCCGGTCTTCTACTATGTTGCGACATCCCCATACCGATCTCGACAGAAGTGCCATCCCGCCGACGGGTGCCGCCCTGCGCCAGTAGCAAAGCGGCTCTCGGTCGTCTCCCTCGTGTAAGCGACACATCATAGCTTCTGGGCGGGCGCCGTGCACGTTGTCGGGGTAGGAGTTCTCCATCTGAACCGCCGGCCGGTCCCAGGGATCTACCCCCGTGCCGTGAGACCAGGATGATAGTCTTACGGTGGATGCATGCCTGATGTGAGATACTCTTTCTGTATCCTGCACAGCAACGGTCACGAGGGTAGAGAGGAAGGTTTTGGCGTCAGAGATCTGGCAGTTCCTGATGTTCGCCGTAGGGTTCTTCGTCGTCGCTTTGTTGTGGCTCTTCGTCGTGTATCTTCCAGGACGTACCATGGAGCGCTGGGAGGATAAGCGTACGAACCGCAAAGAGTGAAGAACCCGTTACGGAGGAGCGGAGGGCAGGCGTCTGCAGCGAGGTG
>DATMVF010000202.1:0-39199 GCA_035563475.1 Rubrobacter sp. | reverse complement strand
CGAGCTAGCGGGCGGCGGCGCGGTGATGGACCACACCGTCCACCTCGCCGACCTGCTTCGCTGGATGCTCGACGTCGAGGTGAAAGGCGTCTACGCGGAGGTAGATTCGTTCTTCGGTGCAGGAGGGGCGGACGACGCGGCTATCCTGACCCTGGATCTCGAAGGCGGCTCATACGCCGACGGCGCGTTCGCCACCATAGACCCGAGCTGGTCCCGCGGCGACGGCTACCCGACCTGGGGCGACGTGACGCTCAGGATCTCGGGCACCTCCGGAGTCCTCGACGTGGACCCATTCGCGCAACCCCTGAGGATGTTCGACCATGAAACCCGCGCCCCTTCGTGGTCATACATGGGGGAGGATATGGACGCGCTGATGCTGGCGGACTTCCTGCGCGGCGTGGCCGAGGGCGTACCTGCGGGCGCAAGTGGGCTCGATGGCCTGCGAACGCTGGAGGTCGTCCTTGCCGCCTACCGCTCCGCCGAAGACCACGAACCGAAAAGGGTTGAGCAAACGCACTGACCCGCCTTCGAGTCGCCTTCCGGTGAAACCCTGTGGGCAGGGGACTCGTATACTCTCTTTGTCATGATGAGCGAGTGCCAAATACGCCCCTCCTCTCCCGTCATTCTCGCGAAGCTTGTCCCCGCGAAAGCGGGGAGCGGGAATCCACTGCTCCAGGCTCGTCATACCGTCAGCAGCGATCAACCGGATTACGTATGAGTAACGACGTCACGACCGAGCGTGCCGCCTTGATCGTCAACACACGTTCTCGCAGTGGGGAGCGGACGTTCTTCGAGTCCCTCGACCGCCTTCAGCAGCTCGGTGTCCCCCTCGGTGTAACCTACGCCATAAGAGATCCCGCGCGGCTCCCCGAGACGGTGCGGGAGGTCCTCTCCGACGGCTCAGGTTACAAGTTTCTGATCCTGGGCGGCGGTGACGGTTCCGTGAGTTCCGTCGTTGACTTCCTGGCCAACCACGACACGCTCCTGGGCCTACTTCCCCTCGGTACGGCCAATGACTTCGCCAGGACGCTTGGGATACCGCAGGACATCGAGGGTGCCTGCAAGACGATAGCGGAAGGCAAAATCGTCGACATCGATCTCGGTCTCGCCGGCGACAACTACTACGTGAACGTCGCCTCCGTCGGGCTCGGGGTGGAGGCCACACGGGCACTTTCGCCGTGGCTGAAGCGGAGCACGGGTCCCTTGGCCTATCCCGCGGCCGCCATCAAGGCGTTCCTCAGGCACGAACCGTTCTCCGCAAGGCTGACCTTCCCCGACGGCGACCACGAGCCCGTCGAATACGACCGTCTGCTGCAGGTCGCCGTCGGCAACGGGCGCTTCTACGGCGGGGGTATGGTCGTCGCCCCCGAATCGGGCATAGACGACAAGCTCCTCGACATCTACGCCATAGACCTCGGCCGGCATAGGGACCTCATCGGGGTCGCCAGGTACCTCAAGAGCGGCGACTTCATCAAGATGGAAGGCGTACACCACTTCAGGACCTCGCGCGTCCAGATCGAGACCGACCCAGATCTCGCGGTCAATATAGACGGGGAAGTGGTGGCCATGACCCCACAAGACTTCTCCGTGGCCCAGAATGCCCTCCACGTGCTGGTGCCCCAGGAGTCCGACGCCGCACGCCACGACGAGTAGGGAAGTGATGAGGAGTCCGTCGGAACGGACAGCGTCCGTGCTGCGAACGCATGGGAGACCCTCCCATACGTCATTCCCGCGCAGGCGGGAAACCAGGAGGCTATGAGGCCTGTGGGCGATGGCGGGCTCCGTCGTGCCGCACGCATTCACATGAACCTGCCATGATAGGGTAGGTGGCTTGCGTAGCCTGCCCCGATTGCTAGACTGCCTGGTATCGGTGGGGACCGGAACGAGGAGGAAAGTATGCGCCCCGAGGATATCGATTGTCTGACCGTAGGCGGGCTGCTGGATCTGGTGGCCGGACGACGCCCCGAAGATGAAGCCCTCGTCTACGCGGACAGGAACCTGCGCTACACCTACACGGAGTTCAAGGCAGTCGTGGAGAAGTGCGCCCGGTCCTTGATGGCTCTCGGTATAGATAAGGGCGACCACGTAGCCGTGTGGGGCCAGAACGTGCCAGAGTGGGTGATCCTGCAGTTCGCCACGGGCAAAGTCGGGGCCGTGCTGGTTACGATCAACCCCGCCTACAAGTCGCACGAGCTGAAGTACGTGCTCGAGCAATCCGACGCCGCGGTCTTGTTCCTGACCGAGGGAGCGGGTGATGCGAACTTCCTCCAGATCCTGCAGGGCGCCGTCCCCGAGCTCGGCGAGGCCGCGGAAGGCGAGTTATCGATAGAGGAACTGCCTTTCCTCAAGCACGTCGTCCTGATGGGCGGGGATTCGCCCGAAGGCCTGCCCGTCATAGGCTTCGATGAGTTTATGGAGAAGGCAGAGGAGGTCTCCGACGAAGAGTTGCGCGAGCGTCAGTCGTCTCTCGATGCCGAGGACGTTATCAACATGCAGTACACCTCGGGGACGACGGGCTTCCCGAAGGGTGTGCAGCTAACCCACGCCAACATCGTCAAGAACGCCTTCTACATCGGCGAGTGCATGAAGCTCGGGCCCGGAGACAGGGTGTGTATACCGGTCCCGTTCTTCCACTGCTTCGGCTGCGTGCTTGGCACCCTCAATACGGTCACCCACGAGGGGACGATGGTCCCCGTCGAGAGCTTCGACGCCGAGAGAGTGTTGCAGGCCGTAGACCAGGAACGGTGCACGGCGCTCCTCGGTGTCCCGACGATGTTTATTGCGGAGCTGGAGCACCCGGACTTCGAACAATACGACACCGGTTCTTTACGCACCGGCATAATGGCCGGCTCACCCTGCCCCATGGAGGTCATGAAGAAGGTCGTCGACGTGATGGGCGCCTCGGAGATCACCATCGCCTACGGCCAGACCGAGTCGAGCCCCGTCATCACCCAGACCAGAACCGACGACCCGCTGGAGTTGCGTGTATCGAGCGTGGGACGCAAGCTCCCCGACGTCGACGTCCGCATCGTCAGCGTGGAGACGGACGAGGACGCCGGGCCGGAAGAGCAGGGCGAGTTGTGGACCCGCGGTTACCACGTCATGCGCGGCTACTACAAGATGGATGAGAAAACCAGCGAAGTCATAGACGACGAGGGATGGCTCCACACCGGCGACCTCGCGGTCATGGACGAAGATGGGTACGTCAGGATCACGGGCCGGGCGAAGGACATGATCATCCGTGGCGGCGAAAACGTCTACCCGCGCGAGATAGAGGAGTTCCTCTACACCCACCCCGAGGTCTCCGACGTCCAGGTCTACGGCGTCCCAGACCAGAAATACGGAGAAAAGGTCGCAGCAGCCGTAAAGCCCCGCGAAGGCTCCGGGCTAACGGCCGAAGATGTGCAGAACTACTGCCGCGAGAACATCGCCTACTACAAAGTCCCCGAGTACGTCGACTTCGTCGAAGAGTATCCGATGACCGCGAGCGGCAAGATCCAGAAATACAAGCTCCGCCAGACCGCCGTCGAACGCTACGGCCTACAGGACACAACAATACCGTAGGGGGGCCGTTCGCGAACGGCCCGAATCAGCAGCAAGAAGTGGGCCGGGACTTCTGATCCCGGCCCTCGGACCCGTCTTTGTTACCCGGCTGCTCTACTGCCCGCGAACGCCCGGTAGATCGCAAGCAGTATGATCGCGCCGACGGTGGCGATCAATGTGGTCCAGATAAAGCCACCACCGCCGATACCGATCAGGCTGGCCAAAAAGCCACCTACGATAGCGCCTGCGATCCCCAGAATGATCGTGATAATAAACCCGCCAGGATCGTCACCAGGCATAATGAACTTGGCTAGCGCGCCTGCGACGAGGCCCACTATGATCCAGAAGATTAACGCCCCCAGCATCCTTGCCTCCTTCAGGTCGGTCTCGTGTGCCTAATTGTACAATCTAATACGCCCGTGTGAGTAATTAGTTTCTGAGTGCACTGTATATTTCCTCGAAAGGTATCTCCATGAACCAGAAATTCTGCTGCTATCATGTCCCAAATCCGAGGGAGCAGGAGGATTTCCGTGAACTTCGATCCAACACATGAACAGCGCCGGTGGCGGGATCTGGCGCGCGAGTTCGCCCAGGGTGAGATCCGGCCCCGCGCCGCCGAGCTAGACCGCGAACAGAGGTTCCCTTACGACATAGTCGCAGAGATGGCCAGCCTCGGCCTGATGGGTCTTACGCTTCCCGAGGGGTACGGCGGATCGGGCGGGGATTTCGTCGCCTACACCTTAGCTCTGGAGGAGATCTCACGCGCGGACACCTCGGTCGGGATAACCATGGAGGCCCACATCTCCCTGGGCTGCGCCCCCATCGCCGCCTTCGGCACACAAGAACAGAAGGAGAAGTTCCTCTCCAGGTGCGCCACGGGCGAAAACCTCTGGGCCTTCGGCCTTACGGAGGAGGGAGCCGGCACAGACGCGGGAGGAACACGCACGAAGGCGGAACTCGATGGGGTCGAGTGGGTCGTCAACGGATCGAAAAAATGGATCACGAACTCCGGAACCAACATCACCGGCGGCGTCACGATCATAGCGAGGACCGGAACCCGCGAGAACGGTACACCCGAGCTCACCGCGATCCTCATCCCCCAGGACACTCCGGGATATACTCGCGGACCATCCTACGAAAAACTGGGCTGGCGCGCCTCTGACCAGCACCCGCTCTTCTTCGAGGACTGCAGAGTACCGGAGGAGAATCTGCTCGGCGAGCGCGGAAAGGGGTTCAACCAGTTTCTCGCGACGCTCGACGCCGGAAGGGTCGCGGTCGCCGCCCTGTCCGTGGGCCTCGCGCAGGCCTGTTTCGATGAGGCGCTGGCGCGGACGCAGCAGAGGGAGCAGTTCGGGCGTTCCATCTCCGAGTTCCAGGCCGTTCAGTTCAAGCTCGCCGACATGGCGATGGAGATAGAGCTGGCGCGAAACATGGTGCTCAAAGCCGCGTGGCTCAAGGACCAGGGCCGCCCCTTCGGGCGGGAGGCGAGCATGTCCAAGGTGTTCGCTTCAGAGACGGCCAAGCGGGCCGCTGACCAGGCGGTCCAGATCTGGGGTGGCGAGGGCTTTATGGAGACTAGCGCCGTGGCCCGCTACTGGCGGCAGGTCAAGATCAACGAGATAGGGGAGGGGACCAGCGAGATAAACCGCCAGATCATCGCCCGCTCCCTCCTGGCGGAGAGCGCGGAAGGGGCGCAGGAGAGGTTGGTCGCACAGTAAGTTTCGGCCGGAGAGGTGGTCGTGATGCTGCAAAAGGTTCTCGTTGCGAACCGCGGGGAGATCGCCATCCGGGCGTTCAGGGCTGCCTACGAGCTCGGCATCCGCACGGTCGCCGTCTACACCCCTGATGACCGGGCTTCGTTGCACCGGCAGAAGGCCGATGAAGCATACGAAATCGGGGAGGCGGGACATCCTGTGCGCGCCTACCTGGACGTCGACACTCTTGTAGAAACAGCCCTCCAGGTCGAGGCCGACGCCATCTACCCCGGCTACGGGTTCCTCTCCGAGAGCGCAGACCTCGCCAGGGCCTGCGAGGAGGCCGGGCTCGTCTTCGTCGGGCCGCCGTCCGACGCGCTGGAGCTTACCGGAAACAAGCTGCGCGCCCGCCGGGCCGCCGAGGAGGCAGGCGTCCCGGTACTGAAAGCCTCCGGGTCTGTGGCAGATCCCGGCGAGGCGGCGTCAGTCGCCGAGAGCATAGGCTACCCGGTTTTCGTGAAGGCGGCAGGCGGCGGCGGGGGGCGAGGATTGCGGCTGGTCGAGCGGCCCGAGGATCTGAAGGGGTCGGTAAGGAACGCGGCGCGGGAGGCAGAGGCCGCGTTCGGCGACCCCACGGTCTTTCTGGAGCAGGCCCTCATTAGGCCCAGGCACATCGAGGTCCAGGTACTGGCCGACGCGGCGGGTGAGGTCGTCCACCTCTTCGAGCGGGACTGCTCGGTCCAGCGCCGCCACCAGAAGGTGCTGGAGATAGCGCCGGCGCCGAACCTCACACTGCGGCTGCGCGAGCGTCTGTGCGAGGAGGCGGTCCGCTTCGGGCGCGCCGTCGGCTACCTGGGCGCCGGCACGGTCGAATTCCTCGTCGGCGAGGACGGGCATCACGTATTCATCGAGATGAACCCGCGCATCCAGGTCGAGCATACCGTCACCGAGGAAACGACCGATGTGGACCTGGTCCACGCCCAGCTTCGTATCGCGGGGGGCGAGACGCTGCGGGATCTCGATCTTGCCCAGGACCGCATCCGGCAGCGCGGCGTGGCGTTGCAGTGCCGCGTGACGACCGAAGACCCTGCCCAGGGCTTCAGGCCTGACACGGGCCGTATCTCGGTGTACCGCTCTCCCGGTGGGGCGGGCATCCGACTGGACGGCGGCAACACGTACGCGGGCACGGAGATCACACCGTATTTCGACTCGCTCTTGGTGAAGGTCACCGCCCACGGCGCGGATCTGCCTTCCGCAGCCGTTCGCGCTCGCCGCGCTTTGGCCGAGTTCAGGGTGCGCGGCGTGGCGACGAACATGGCTTTTTTGCGGGCGGTGCTCTCCGACCCGGATTTCCTCGCCGGACGCGCGACCACCTCGTTCATCGACGAGCGTCCACACCTCACCGCCGTCTCGGCCGGCGCCGACCGGGCGAGCCGCCTCCTTTCCCTGCTCGCCGACGTCACAGTCAACCGCCCGCACGGGCCGCCGCCCCGGGTACCCGACCCGCGCACCAAGCTCCCGCCGCTGGCGCAGGGAGACCCACCGCCGGGCTCCAGGCAGCGTTTGGTGGACCTCGGCCCGGAAGGCCTCGCCCGCTGGCTGCGCGAGACCGATACTCTCCAGGTGACCGACACGACGATGCGCGACGCCCACCAATCGTTGTTCGCAACCAGGATGCGGACCTTCGACATGCTCGCCGCCGCCCCGCACGTCGCCCGCACCATGCCCCAACTCTTCTCCGCCGAGGTGTGGGGCGGGGCGACGTTCGACGTCGCGCTCAGGTTCCTGCACGAGGACCCGTGGGAGAGGCTGGCCCGTCTCAGGGAGCGCCTCCCCAACGTCTGTTTGCAGATGCTCTTGCGCGGCCAGAACGCCGTCGGCTACACCCGCTACCCGCCCGACGTGGTGCGCTCCTTCGTAGACGAGGCACATGAGTCAGGCATAGACATCTTCCGCATCTTCGACGCCAATAACGACGTGGACCACATACGCCCCGCCATCGAGGCCACCCTGGAGGCCGGGGCTGTGGCGGAGGGAGCCGTCTGCTACACCGGCGATCTCTCCGACCCGAACGAAGATCTCTACACCCTTGACTACTATCTACGGTTGGCCGAGGAATTGGTCGACGCCGGGTCGCACATCCTTTGCATCAAGGACATGGCGGGCCTGGTGCGCGCCCCGGCGGCGCGAAAGCTCATCTCGGCCCTGAAGAGCGAGTTCGATCTGCCGGTACACCTGCACACCCATGACACATCGGGGGGGCAACTCGGCACCTACCTGGCGGCGGTGGAAGCCGGGGTAGACGCCATAGACGGCGCCGCCGCGCCGCTCTCGGGCATGACGAGCCAGCCGTCGCTGGCCGCGATCGTGGCGGCCAGCGACCACACCGATCGTGCGACCGGTCTCTCACTCGAGGCCCTGGGGGACCTCGAACCCTATTGGGAGGCCGTGCGGACGCTGTACGCCCCTTTCGAGGCGGGACTCCGTTCCCCGACAGGCACCATCTACCGGCACGAGATCCCCGGCGGACAGCTCTCCAACCTGCGCCAGCAGGCGCTCTCTATGGGGCTCGCCGAGCGTTTCGAGGAGGTCGAGGCGCTCTATGCCCGCTGCGATACGTTGCTCGGGCGCCTCGTGAAGGTGACGCCAACCAGCAAGGTCGTCGGGGACCTGGCCCTGTATCTGCTCTCCGCGAACATCCCCCTGGCAGATTTCGAGTCAGATCCCGCCTCACACGACCTGCCCGACAGCGTCATCGGGTTCCTGCGCGGAGAGTTGGGCGTGCCGCCAGGGGGATGGCCCGAGCCGTTCCGTTCCCGGGCGCTCGCCGGCCGCGACGAGTCCCCCATAGATGATGCTCTCTCCGCCGAAGATCGGACGGCCCTGGGTGGCGAGAACCGCAGGCCGGCGCTGAACCGCCTGATGTTGCCAGGACCCGCAAAGGAGCAGGCCGCGGTCAGGGAACGCTATGGCGACGTGTCGGTGGTACCAACCAGGGCGTTTCTTTACGGGCTGGAGCCCGGCGAGGAGCTGGCCGTGGACCTGGAGCCCGGCGTCCGGCTTTACGTACGACTCGAAGCCATAACGGAGGCCGACGGGCGTGGCATTAGGACCTTGCTGGTCACGCTAAACGGCCAGCCCCGGCCAATAGACGCCCAGGACCGTTGGCTGCAACCCGAGGTCCCGGTCCGCGAGAAGGCTGTCCCCGGCGAAGACGGACACGTGGCCGCACCGATGACCGGGGTGGTGACGCTCACGGTCGACGAAGGCGAAGAGATCGTTGGCGGGCAGCAGATCGGGAGCATCGAGGCGATGAAGATGGAGTCGGCCATCCGGGCCCCGGCGGGCGGGACCGTAGAACGGCTGGCCGTGGCCTCGGGCACGAACGTCGAGGCGGGAGACCTGCTCATCGTGCTCGAAGTCGGGTGAGGGCGAAGGAGCAGCGCGTCTCTCGACCGCCAGCACTGATCCCACCATAGCTCTCGCAGCGCTGGAGATTGGGCGCGTACCGGGAACGTCGAAGGCAGCACCTTCAGCACAATCTCCTGATCGCATGGTGGCGCAGGCAGTGAGCCGTAGCTAACATGCTCCCCAGGGTCGAGCCACCCGAACGAGGAGCGATGAGCAAGCTAGGAACCATCGTAGATACGAAGAGCGGAGCCTTCGAGAAGAACGCCGAGGCGTTCTCGGGGCTCGTGGACGGGCTTCGCATGCACTCCGCCGAGGCCAGACGGGGTGGGGGGGAGAAGGCGCAGAGGCGGCATAGAGAGCGTGGAAAGCTGCCGGTACGCGAGAGGATCGAACGCCTCCTCGACCCAGGCACGGCCTTTCTGGAGCTCTCGCCCCTGGCGGCATTTGGTATGTATGACGGAAACGTTCCAGCTGCTGGGATAGTCACGGGGGTCGGACGCGTCTCCGGACGCGAGGTGATGGTCGTCGCCAACGACGCCACCGTAAAGGGCGGCACCTACTACCCCATGACCGTCAAAAAACATCTGCGGGCGCAGGAAGTAGCCGAGCAGAACTACCTGCCCTGCATCTATCTCGTTGATTCAGGCGGCGCATTCCTGCCGCTGCAAGACGAGGTCTTCCCCGACCGCGAGCACTTCGGCCGAATCTTCTACAACCAGGCGCAGATGAGCGCGAAGGGTATACCTCAGGTAGCAGCTGTGATGGGAAGTTGCACAGCCGGAGGGGCCTACGTCCCCGCGATGAGCGACGAAGTCGTGATAGTCAAGGGGACGGGTACGATCTTCCTCGGCGGTCCTCCCCTCGTCAAGGCAGCGACCGGCGAGGAAGTATCTGCGGAAGAGCTCGGCGGCGCCGGGGTCCACACCCGCCTCTCGGGAGTCGCCGACCACTTCGCCGAGAACGACGAGCACGCCCTCGCCATTGTCCGCTCCATCATAGAGAACCTGAACCGGGAGAAGCATGTGCCCTGGACCGTCGAGGAGCCCGAGGAGCCCCTTTACGATCCGGAAGAACTCTACGGCATCGTTCCGAGCGACTACAGGCAGGGCTACGACGTTAGGGAAGTTATAGCCAGGACAGTTGACGGTAGTCATCTGCACGAGTTCAAGCCCCTCTACGGTGAGACCCTGGTATGTGGCTTCGCCAGTATCATGGGCCACCCCGTCGGAATCCTGGCCAACAACGGCATCCTCTTCTCCGAGAGCGCGCTCAAGGGCGCGCACTTCATAGAGCTGTGTTGCTCCCGCGGCATCCCGCTCGTCTTTCTGCAGAACATCACGGGCTTTATGGTCGGCAGGGAGTACGAGGCCGGCGGCATCGCCAAAGACGGGGCCAAGATGGTTATGGCGGTCGCCAACGCCAGCGTGCCGAAGTTCACCGTGATCGTCGGCGGCTCCTTCGGGGCCGGCAACTACGGTATGTGCGGCAGGGCCTACTCGCCGCGCTTCTTGTGGATGTGGCCCAACGCCCGCATCAGCGTGATGGGCGGCCAACAGGCCGCGAACGTCCTTCTCACGGTGCAGGAAGAGAGCCTGGGGCGTGAGGACAAGGAGATGAGCGACGAAGAGCGCGAAGACTTCAAAGCCCCGATCCTCGAAAAGTACGAGGACGAAGGCAACCCCTACCACTCCACCGCAAGGCTCTGGGACGACGGGATCATCGACCCCGTCGATACCCGTATGGTCCTCGCCCTCGGCCTCTCCGCCGCCGCGAACGCGCCTGCGGAGGAGACGCGCTACGGGATCTTCAGGATGTGAGAGTGCGCGCCGCCGTCATTATCGTGGAGAACGGGCGGGTGGCCCTGATCGAACGCGTGCGCGATAGGCACACTTACTTCAAGTTCCCCGGTGGCAGGGTCGAGAGTGGCGAGAGTCCGCAGCAGGCCGCCGTGCGCGAGGCGCACGAGGAGTTGGGCGTTGGCGTAGAGCTTGGGGACCTGATCTCCGTGGCTCACCGTGATGGCCGCGAGCAGCGATACTACCTTGCGAGTATCGTAGGAGGAACGTTCGGCACGGGAAGGGGTACCGAGATGATCACGTCGGGGACGACAGCCAAGGGAACCTACAGGCCGGTCTGGGTGGATCTGACCAGCCTGACGGAGCTCGACGTGCGGCCCCGGGCGCTCGCCGAGGCGCTATCTTCCTGGACCGGTGAAGGAGAGATAGGTTGGCTAGGAGAATTCGAGTAATGCCGTCGTGCAGAGATTGGGGTACCGATGCCTGACCTGTTGAAAGTGTCCAGGAGTGGCCCCCTGGCGGCCGTGACGATAAACAGGCCCGATTCACACAACGCGCTGAACGCTGATCTCATCGAGGAGTTGACGCGCCGCTTCGAGGAGATCTCCGATGACGATCGGGTGCGGGTCGTGGTTCTCGCCGGCGAGGGCCGCTCGTTCTGCGCCGGTGCCGACATCGGGTATATGCGGGAGACTGCAGGACTCTCTTACGAGGAGAATCTGGAAGACGCAAGACGGCTGGCTATGATGTACTGGACCATAGACGAGTGTCCGAAGCCCGTGGTGGCGAAGGTCCAGGGCGCCGCGATGGGTGGAGGGGCCGGTCTACTCGCCGTGGCAGACGTGGCCGTGGCGGATTCCGAGGCGAGGTTCGCCTTCTCCGAGATAAGGCTCGGCATCGCTCCGGCCACGATCTCACCGTTCGTCGTACGCAAGATCGGGGTCTCGCACGCCAGATCTTTGTTCCTCACAGGTGAAAGGTTCTATGCCAAACGGGCGTGGGAGATCGGCCTCGTGCACAGGCTCGTTTCGAGCGACGGACTCGACGAAGCAGTCGATGAGAAGGCCCGAGAGCTTCTCGAAGGAGGACCGGTGGCGCAGGCGACCCTCAAAGGGTTGCTTCGCCGGCTCGAGACCACGGAGCCGATGGAGGCGCCCGGCCTGACGGCGCGTGTCATCTCCGAGCTGCGCACCGGCGAAGAGGGCCAGGAAGGACTCGCAGCCTTTCTGGAGAAACGCGACCCGAGTTGGAGAAGGGCTCGTTGAGCTTCGAAAGCCTTCTCGTCGCCAACCGCGGCGAGATAGCGGTCCGCATCATCCGCACCTGCCGGGAGCTCGGGATAAAGAGCATCGCCGTCTACTCGGAGGCAGACGAACACGCGATGCACCGCCGCCTCGCCGATGAATCCTACCTGCTCGGCCCGGCTCCGGCACCGGAGAGCTACCTCAATGTCGGACGGCTCGTCGAGGTGATAGAACGCTCAGGCGCCGAAGCCGTACATCCAGGGTACGGCTTCCTCTCAGAGAGCGCCCAGTTCGCCAGGGCGGTCGGCTCCGCAGGTGCAACCTGGGTCGGACCCTCGCCCGAGGCGATGGACGCCGTCGGCTTCAAGGTGCGGGCCAAAGAACTGGCGCGCCGGGCCGGCGTGCCGACGATCCCAGGCTACGACGGGGAAGATCAGAGCGAGGAGCGGCTCGCGAAGGAGGCTGATCTCATCGGCTTCCCGGTCCTGGTAAAGGCGAGCGCGGGCGGTGGAGGACGGGGAATGCGGTCCGTGACTCTTCAGAAAGACCTCGTCGAGGCGGTAAGGGGGGCGCGTCGGGAAGCCGAAGCTTCCTTTGGAGACGGATCGGTGTTCCTCGAGAAACTCGTGGAAGACCCACGCCACGTGGAGGTGCAGGTAATCGGGGACCAGCGAGGCAACATCCTCCATCTCTTCGAGCGGGAGTGTTCGATCCAACGCCGCCACCAAAAGGTCATCGAAGAAGCCCCGTCCCCTGCGCTCGACCCGGACCTCCGCGACTCCATCTGCACCGCCGCCGTTCGCTATGCCCGCGAGGCCGGCTACCACAATGCAGGAACGGTGGAGTTCCTCCTCGACGATGACCACTACTACTTCCTGGAGATGAATGCGCGCCTGCAGGTCGAACATCCCGTCACGGAGTTCGTTACGGGCCTCGACCTGGTCCACCTCCAGCTCTCCGTCGCGGCCAATGTACCTCTCCCACTCACCCAGGATGAAGTGACCTTGCGGGGCAGCGCCATCGAGGCCCGCATCTATGCCGAGGACGAGCAGGGTATGCCCTCGGGCGGCCTGCTCGAAACCTTCTCCCTACCTGAGGGGGCGGGCGTTCGCAATGACGCCGGATACGAAGCTGGGGATGAGGTGCCAATAAACTACGACGCCATGCTCGCGAAACTGATCGTCTCTGCCCCTGATCGTCCTTCTGCGGTGCGCCGGCTCCGAAGAGCCCTCACGGACTACGAGATCCTTGGTCCCTCCTCCAACCTCCCGCTCCTCAGGCGCATCGCGACCCATCCCGCGTTCGAGGCGGGCGAGACCACGATCCGTTTGCTCGAAACATACGATCTCACCGAGCCTCAGCCTGAGAAACCCCTCCCGCGCGAGGCTATGTTGCTCGCCTCGGCGGCGGAACTCTACAGCATCCCGTCCTCATCAGACCCCTTCGCGGCAGGCCCCTGGCGACTCCTCGGCGCGACCACCCTCGACTACGATGAGCACCGCGTCGAGGCCGAGCGCGCCGCACCTGGAACGTTTAGGATCACCGCCGGAGGCGATGAGTCCATCGTCGAGATCCTCTACCACGGAGACACCCGCATCCGCGCCCTGATCGATGAGGAGCCGGTCGAGGCTGGAATAATCCTTGGCCCCGAAGAGGTCCTCATCTCCCTCCGAGGAGAAACCCATACGCTCCGTAAGCCCCTGCCTCCGTCCGTCGACGAGACAGGGCCCGGAGCCGATGCCGCCGCCAGCCTCACGGCTCCGATGCCTGGTACGGTCGTGAAGGTGCTCGTCGAAGAGGGCCAGGAGGTCGAGGAGGGACAACTCCTCCTCGTCCTGGAGGCGATGAAGATGGAACAGCCCGTCTCCGCGCCCCACGCAGGAGTCGTCCACTCCCTACCCTTCGAAGAAGGATCCCTCGTCCCAGGCGGCGCAGTCCTCGCCGAGGTGCGCGAGACCTAAAACCCTGCTTCGCTATCGAGCCATGGTACGTTGGCACTCGGCCTTGTCGATGGGCTCGACGACACCTCTGCATGGCCAGTTTGTGCTACTTTAGCTGCTACCCATGGTCGTGCTGCGGAGCAAGAACGAGATCCGAGGCCTGAGGCGGGCGGGTGACCTTGTTGCCCGTGCACTGCTCTTGCTACACGAGCACGTCCGAGCCGGAGTCAAACTCCGCGAACTCGACAGGGTCGCCGAGGATTTCATCCGCTCCGAGGGCGGGGTGCCTACCTACAAAGGCTACCAGCCCTCACCCTCCGTCCCTCCCTTCCCAGGCACCATCTGTACAGCCGTCAACGAGGAGATAGTCCACGGCATTCCAGGCCCGAGGAGACTGCGAGATGGGGACATCGTGGGTATAGACGTCGGCGCCACGTTGGGCGGTTGGGTCGGCGACACTTGCTACACGTACCCGATCGGCAATATCTCGCCGCGTGCCAGAAGCCTTCTGGATGTAGCCAGGGAGTGCCTGGAAGCCGGCATCGCCGAGGTGGGACCAGGGAAGCACTTCGGTGACGTCGGAGCGGCCATCCAAGAACTCGCGGAACACCACGGTTACGGGGTCGTTCGAGACCTGGGTGGCCACGGCGTCGGACACAAGCTGCACGAAGAGCCCCACATAAACCATTTCGGACGACGGGGTCGCGGCATGCGTTTTAGGGAGGGCATGACGTTCACCATAGAACCGATGATCAATGAGGGGACTCCCGAGATACGCTATCTGGCAGACGGCTGGACCGTGGTGACCGTAGACAAGCGGCTCTCCGCCCAGTTCGAGCACACCATAGCGGTGACATCTAAAGGCTGTGAGATCCTTACGCCCTGGCACCTGCTCATGCGCGAGACTGCCGACCTCGCCTGAGTCCCGTCCCTCGATTTGAGATACTTGACGCAACGCTAGCGGGAGCCTAAGATTGTATACAAGGGGTTCTCCGTGCGTCGAAGACGGAGGTTTGCGTGGGATATGCTGTGCGTGGCCCTGGGCGAGGGTCGCGGTCTGTCGGGATTGTGGAGCGGTTGCGGGCTTTGATCTTGACGGGCGAGTACGGTCCGGATGAGCGTTTGATCGAGGAGCAACTAGCGGAGCGACTGGGGGTGAGCAGGACGCCTGTGAGGCAGGCCCTCACCATGCTCGAGGCCGAGGGACTCGTCGAGATAGCGCCGAATCGCGGGGCCACGGTGTGTTCTTTCTCCATCGAGGACGTGTGGGATATCTACGACCTGCGTGCCGTACTGGAGGGACACGCCGCCAGACGCGCGGCCGGACGCATAGAGAAAGAAGAGCTGGAACGATTGGAGGAGCTGGCCGGGGAGATGGAGGGATTGCCAGGCCGGTTCGACGATCATGAGGAGGAGATCCGGACCCTCGTGGCGCTCAACCAGGAGTTTCACGGGACCATCATCCAGGCCAGCCGCAACAGGCGCCTGGAGCACCTGATAAACCGTACCGTCGAGTTACCGCTCATGTTCAAGGCGTTCTTCTGGTACACCCCGCACGAGCGGACTATCTCCAACCACTATCACCGCCAGATCCTGGAATCTCTAGAGAACGGCGACGCCGACAGGGTGGAGATCATCATGCGCGAGCACGTATACGATGGTCGCGACTTCGTCATAGGAGCCCTGGAGGAGGATCTGAATGGCTGAGGGAAGCAACGGGATTCGTCCTCTGGAAGGCGTGCGCGTCGTCGAGATGGGTAGCCTGCTGGCGGGTCCTTTCTGCGGCCAGCTCCTCGCTGACTTCGGTGCCGAAGTCATCAAACTCGAGCCGCCAGGCAAGGGAGACCCGATGCGCGTGTGGGGCCGCCACCGCAAAGAGGGTCGCACCCTCTGGTGGCCCATCATCGCCCGCAACAAGAAGTCCGTCACCATCAACCTTCGGGAGGACGAAGGGCAGGACCTCGCCCGACGACTCATCTCCGAAGCCGACATTGTCGTCGAGAACTTCAGGCCTGGCACGCTGGAGAAATGGGGCCTGGGGTACGAGGACCTGAGCGGGAACAATCCAGGTCTCGTGATGGTGCGGGTCTCGGGCTACGGACAGACAGGACCATACAAGGACCAGGCGGGTTTCGGATCCATCGGCGAGGCCATGGGCGGTATAAGGCACGTAACGGGGTACCCCGACCGTCCGCCGCCGCGAGTCGGCATCAGCCTCGGCGACTCGCTCGCCGCGACGTTCGGCGCCCTCGGCGCGGTCACGGCCCTGTACAACCGCGAGACACGAGGCGGCAAGGGCCAGGTAGTCGACGTTGGAATCTACGAGGCCGTCCTGGCGCTGATGGAGAGCACGATCCCGGAGTACGCGCTCGCCGGCCATGTCCGAGGGCGCACCGGGGCCATCCTGCCCTTCGTGGCGCCGTCTAACACTTACCCCACCGGCGACGGGGACTACGTCGTGATCGGCGCCAACGCCGACACCGTTTTCGGACGCTTCGCCAAAGCGCTGGGCCATCCCGAGTGGGCCGAGGGCGAGGAGTACGCAACCCACCATGCCCGCGGCGAGAACCAGGAAGAGCTGGACGCCCTGATCTCCGACTGGACCGGCCAAAGAAGCGCGGAAGAAGTGCTCGAGACCATGAAGGAGGCAGGCGTCCCTGCAGGGAAGCTCTTCACCGCCGAAGATATGCTCTCCGACGAACAATACGCCGCCCGCCAGAACATCGTCACCGTCGAAGACCCGGAGATCGGACCGTTCCCCATGCAGAACGTAGTTCCCCGCCTCTCCGAAACGCCAGGAAAAGTGCGCTGGACCGGACCGAAGCTGGGCCAGCACAACGACGAAGTATTCGAGAAGGTGCTCGGGATAGCCGGGGAGGACCTCGACCGTCTGCGCGAACGGGGCATCGTCTGATGCGCATCGAAGTAGTCGACGTAGGACCCCGAGACGGCCTCCAGAACGAGGACAAGATCCTCTCCCCTGAAGTTCGTGCCGAGCTCTGCGAGAAGCTCGCGGCCGCCGGCGTCCCGCGCGTCGAGGCTGCCAGTTTCGTCAACCCGAAACGCGTCCCGCAGATGGCCGGCGCAGAAGAGGTAATGTCGGCCATAGAGCGTTCCCCTGGCACGATCTACGCCGGCCTCGTTCTCAACGAGAAGGGCTACGAGCGGGCCATCCAGTCCGGAGTAGACGAAGTCCGCTACGCCTTCCCCGTAACCGAGACCTTCGCCAGGCGCAACCAGAACACCACGGTAGCCGACGCCACGCAGCTCGCCGCGCGACTCGTGGAACGGGCCCGGCTAGACGGAGTACGCGTCTCCATCACGCTCTCCGCCGCCTTCGGAGACCCTTTCGAAGGACGGGTCGACCCCGACCACGTACTCAGGATCGCCTCCAGCGTGGCCGCATCGGGCCCAGACGAGATCGTCCTGGCCGACACCATCGGCGTGGGCGTACCAAACCAGGTGCGAAATCTCGTAGAGGAAGTCGCGACCCACGGTATTACGGTCGCCTGCCACTTCCACGACACGCGCAACACCGGGATAGCCAACGCCGCAGCCGCCGTCGAGAGCGGCGCCACGGTGCTCGACGCCTCCGTCGCCGGCACGGGCGGCTGCCCCTTCGCCCCTCGCGCCACAGGCAACATCGCCACAGAAGACCTCGTCTACCTCCTGCACAACATGGGCTACACCACAGGAATAGATCTCGACGCCCTGATCGAAGTAGCAACCTGGCTCGCAAGGCAACTCGACAAAGAGCTACCGGGACAGGTGTACAAGGCGGGAAATTTCGTATGAGCTTTCAGCAAGTCAGCACGCTTCGGCCATGCGGCCTCCGCTTGTCAGCACTTCAGCACGCTCCAGCCTGTGGCTGACGCTTGTCAGCATTCCAGCTTTCGCGTCCTCGAGTCCTGGCTGACATGCTGAAAGCGAAGCCCAAAGGGCGGAGTGTGCTGACAAGCGCCCGAAAGGGCGCGTGCTGAAATGCTAAGCGACCGAAGGGAGCGAAATGTACAACGTCGCGGTAGATGTCGGTGGGACGTTCACCGACGTGCTGGTCTTCGACGAGGAGACGGGAGGGCTGACCGAGGGCAAGGTGCTCTCGACGCCGGATGATCCTTCGAAGGGCGTGGTCGAGGGGATAGAAGCGGTCTGCGAGAAGGTGGGGATCTCTTTTCCCGATCTCCACCTCTTCTTTCACGGCACGACCGTTGTGACGAACATGATCCTGACCAACACCGGCTCGCGGGTCGGTCTCCTGACGACGAAGGGGCACGAGCAGATCCTGCACCTCGCCCGCGCCTGGACCCCCGGCCCGCTCTACGGCTGGATGGCCCTCCAGAAACCCGACCCGCCGGCCGACCCGACAGACACCGTAGGTATCGCGGAACGCATAAGTTCCGGCGGTGAGGTGCTCACAGCGTTGGACGAGAACGAGGTGCGCGAGGCGGTAAAGCGGCTGGTGGATAGGGGTGTCGAGTCGCTGGCCATCGGTTTCCTCAACTCGTACGTGAACCCCTCCCACGAGCGGCGCGCCAGGGACATCGTGCGCGGGGCGTACCCGGATCTCTCCGTGTCCATCTCCGCGGATATCGGGCAGGAGTACGGCGAGTACGAGCGGACGCTCACCACGGTCGTCAACACGGCCGTGCAGCCGCGCACCATGCTGTACATGAGGAACTTCGAGAAGTCCATCGACGAGAAGCGCTTTGGGGGAGCTCTCTCCATCGTCCGGTCCGACGGCGGGGCGATGAGCACCGGGGCCGTGGCGGAGAGCCCGATCCAGATAGCCCTGTCGGGTCCCTCGGGCGGGGTCACGGGTTCGGCTTACCTGGCGCGTGAGATCGGGGTCCCCGACGTCCTTACTTTCGACATGGGCGGTACCTCGACCGACGTCTCGCTCTGCCTGAACGGCGAGACGCCCGTGCGCCGCGACATACAGCTCGGGTACTACCAGTTCAAGTCCCCTGCGGTGGACGTCCACAGCGTCGGGGCCGGCGGCGGTTCCATCGCGTTCGTCTCGGCGAGCGGAGCCCTGCAGGTCGGGCCGGATAGCGCCGGCGCCGATCCGGGGCCGGCGGCCTACGGGCGCGGTGGCGTGGCCCCGACCGTGACCGACGCGAACGTCGTGCTGCACCGCATACCGCCCGGCGTGGCCCTTGGCGGTACGCTGGAGATGGACGAAGAGGCGGCGAGGGAGGCCGTGGGGACCATCACCGAGCGGCTCGGGATGGGCGTCGAGGAGGCGGCAGAGGCGATCATCGAGATAGTCAACGAGAACATGCACGCCGCCCTGCGCGTGGTCAGCGTCGAGCGCGGCCACGACCCGAGGAACTTCGGCCTCGTCGCCTTCGGCGGGGCCGGCCCAATGCACGCGAACGCGCTGGGGCGCCTGATCCACTCCCGCTCCGTGATAGTCCCCCCGACGCCGGGTGTGATGAGCGCCTTCGGGTTCCTCTCCTCGGATATCCAGAACGAGTTCCCAGAGACGTACCTGCGCGTCGCAGAAGAGACCCGGGCACAGGATCTAAAGTCGACGATCGAGGGACTCATCGCGCAGGCCGACGAGTGGCTGGAAGGCGAAGGGGTGGAGGAAGACAAGAAGCTGTTCGACCTTTATGCGGACTGCCGCTACTACCTGCAGAACATCCAGATCCCTTGCCGCTTCGAGCTCGAGGAACTCGACGATGGGAGCAGCGCCTTTTTGCGCGGACGGTTCGAGGAGGCCCACCGCCAGCGCTACAACTTCGACCTGCCAGACTCTCCGTTAGAGATCGCCACCGTCCGCGTCGTCGGGCGCGGCACCATAAAGGGCGTCAGCCTCCTGGAGAGCGAGGACGGCGCCGGGCAGGACGCGTCTGGCGCGATCACGCGCAGAGAGCGGGTGTACTTCGACGGCGAATGGAATGAGACCCCGATCTACGACCGTGCCGGTTTGCGCCCCGGAAACGCCGTAGCCGGTCCCGCCATCGTCGTGCAGGACGACACGACTACGGTAATAGAGCCGGGCTACAGGGGCGCCGTGGACAGCTTCGGGAACATCCTGATCGAGGAGGCATAAGAGATGGTGTTGCACGAGCAGGCCGAGCCGGATTTCGTCCGGGATCACGACATAGACCACGTTACCCTCGACATCATCGAGAACGCCCTCAAAAACATCCGCCACGAGATGGACCGGGTGCTCGTCACCACCGCCGTGAGCCCCGTCATCCGGGAGCAGGCAGACGAGTTCCCCCTCATAGCGGACCGCCAGGGCCGTATGGTCGTGGGCCAGTTCGGGAGCCCCGTGGATACCGTTCTCGAAAACTCCCCCTACACGGTGGAGGATCTCAAGGACGGCGACGTCATAGCCCTCAACGACCCGTACATGATGGAAGGGAGCACCTCCCACCTCCCTGACATCCTGCTCGTGCGTCCGATCTTCTACGAAGGAGATCACATTGGTTACGCCTTGCAGTGGGGCAACCTCATGGACGTCGGCGGCTCGACCGCGGGCTCCATCCCCATCGACGCCCGCTCCATCTACGAGGAGGGAGTCAGGCTGCCGCCGGTCAAGCTCTACGACGGAGGTGTCCTGAACGAAGAGGTACTCCGCTTCTTCTGCCACAACTCCCGCACCCCGCGCGAGACCCGCGCCGACGTCATGGCCATAGCCGCCGGCACGGCCGCAGGCGCACAGCGGGTAAAGGACATCTGCGACCGCTTCGGTAAAGACACCTACCTCGAGGCCTGCGATGCGCTCCTCGCCCGGACGCGCACGAGCATCATAAACTTGATCCGCCAGCTCATACCCGAAGGCGAGCGTTTCGAGTTCGAGGACTACACCGACGACGACGGGCTGGGAAACGGCCCCATAAAGCTCAAGCTCGCGATGTGGCGTGAGGGCGACTCGCTGCACCTCGACTGGAAGGGCACAGACGCGCAGGTACCAGGACCGGTCAACTTCCTCCTAAACAAAGAGATGTTCCAGATGTTCGCGGGGGTATTCCTGATCTCTGCCGTAGACCCGACGATCCTCTTCAACGACGGCTACGCCGACATCATCAAGGTCAACATCCCCGACGGCACTGTCCTGCGGCCGAGGGAGCCGGCGCCCTTGAGCAACCGCCTCGTCGTCATGGCCCGCCAGTTCGACGTTCTCGGCGCAGTCTACGCGAAGGCCATCGGCTTCAACGTCTCGGGCTCCTACGGGACGAGCCCCAACTTCGTCTACTCCGGCGTAAAAGAAGACGGCGAGTCGTTCCAGACCATGGAGATCCTTTACGGTGGAATTCCTGCCATCCCCGGCAAGGACGGCCTCGATGGACACTCCTGGTGGCCCGAATTCCTCGCCGTCCCCGCCGAGTACATGGAGACGTACTACCCCATGATTGTGGAGGAGTACTCGGCCCGCAAAGACTCCTGCGGCGCCGGCCAGTTCAGGGGTGGCTGCGGAATAAAGAAGGTCTACCGTTTTCTGGCCGACGGCCGCATCACCTACCAGGACGACAGGCATCACACCTACCCCTACGGCGTTGACGGCGGCAAGCCCGGCGCGGCCTCGAAGAAGACGCTAGTCAGGGCAGACGGCGAAGAGGTCGACATGCCGGCCAAAGTGCGCGACGTGCCTGTCTTCGAGGGAGATCGCCTCATCTTCGAGACGGCAGGCGCAGGCGGCGTCGGCGACCCGCTGGAGCGCGAACCCGAAGCGATAGCCAAAGACGTCCGCTGGAACCTCATCAGCCCCGAGGTCGCCGAGAGCGTCTACGGCGTCGTTGTAAACGAGGACGGCTCCATCGACGCGGGAGCGACAGAATCGAAGCGCGAGGAGATAAGGAATACCCGAGGCGAGTCACCGGGGTTCGACCATGGAAATCTCCCGCCCCTCGATGAGCAGCGGCGCATGATCGCCGAGACCCGTCGCAAGTTCAACGAGTGGCTCTCGGGCGAACTCGGCAAAGCCCGGGGCAACGGGGGGTGACACTTTGGCGCACATAGAAGGGTTCGGCGGACGCGGCGGTTTCGGCCGCCGTCCCGCCCTCGCCGTCATAGACATGACCCTTGGGTTCACAGATCCGGAATCTCCCCTGGCCTGCGACCTGGAAGGCCCCATCTCGGAGATACAGAAGCTCCTGAGAGCAGCCCGACGGGCAGAGATCCCCGTCGTCTTCACCACCGTTGCCTACCGCGAGTCGGACAAACTCACCGCAGCCGCCTTCATAGATAAAGTGCCCGCGCTCCTGACGCTGCAGGCCGGAACCCGGTGGGCCGAGATCGACCCCCGCATAGCCTCCGAAGAGACCGAGCCTGTCCTCAACAAGCTCTTCGCCTCGGGATTCTTCGGCACCGGCCTCTCCAGCCTCCTCACCGCAGCCGGCGTAGACACCCTCATCATCACCGGCGCCTCCACTTCCGGATGCGTCCGCGCGACGGCCGTCGACGCCCTCCAGTACGGCTTCCGCCCCATAGTCCCCAGCGAGGCCGTAGGCGACCGCAACCCCGACGCCCACAAGGCGAACCTCTACGACATAGACGCCAAGTACGGCGATGTGGTCTCGGTCGAAGAGACGCTGGATTACCTGGAGGCGATGCGCGCGGCGCGAGTCGGCTGAGACGGTGCCGGCCGCTCTTAACCCCTGTTCATGCGTTCCCGCACCCAGGCGGCGAGGAGCGGGTCGGTCGGGACGGGTCTCTTGGCCCCGGTCTGCTCCAGGTCTCCAGCGTCCGTTAAGGTGCGGATGGCGCTTCGCAGTGAGCCCGTGCTCTTGATGCCGTGGCGTTGGAGGTAAACCCTGGAGGTCATCTCCGTGGTGGGATCCTTACATACCGCAAGATAGACGGCCCGCGCAGCGGTAGACATGCGGTCTAGCAGTACCCGGAACTCGTCGGCGGTCTCGTCAAACGCAGCTTCTTTGGCGGATAGTATGGACTCCTCATCGGCTTCTCCGGAAGCTAGTTCGAAGGCGTGGTAGGCCAACTGCTGGCTACGGTGGGGATGGCCGTCGGTGAGGGAGAGCAGCAGATCCACCGCTTCTGGCGTCACACGCTTTCCGAAGCTTGCGAACCTGCCTTCGATGAAGGCTCCCAACTCTTCGAAGGGCAGCCTGCCAAGGCTCATCCTGCGTCCGAAGTTGTAGAACGGGTGATGCCGTTCGGAGAAGAGCGCGTCCATTAGAGAACGCTTGCTGCCCATAAAGATGAAGGACACGTTCGGCGAAGCCTGGAACGCGTTTCTCATCAGTGCGTACGGCTCACCCGGCACGTTGAACACCTCCCCGAACTCGTCCAGAACCATGAAGAGGCGCCTCTGAGATGGAGAGCGGACGGCCATCTGTTGCGGCACGTCCAGTAGCCTCATCAAGGCCGCGCGCTGCTGCTCGTTGCGGCCCTTGCCCTCGTAACTGACGCTCACCGCGGTTCCGGCAAACTCCACGCTGAATCCTACCGACCGGAGCAGATCGGCAAAGAAACGCCTGGCTCTCTGCCGAACCGAAGCCACAGCATAGGCCCGGCCCAGCACCTCTACCACGTCAGAGATGCTGGCGGCTCCCCAGAAGTCCGCGTATACCGAAGGGACGAGGTGATCTTCTAGCAGGCGCCCGGAAACCACGCGCGCCAGGCTCGTCTTCCCATACCGCCTGGGGGCGTAGAGTATGACCGGCTGCCCGGAGTTGGCGTCCGAGATCAACCGCCTCTTCTCGGTCGCACGGTCGGCCAGCGCTTCCTCGTCGTAAACAGGGCGGCCATAAACGAACGGGTTGATCTGCTCGTACATGATCACAGTATAGTGCTTTGCAAAACACTATTCAATGCTTTCAAAAGCACCATATCAGAGACGGTCTGGAGCTATCGGTGTTATAGGCGGGTCGTACTACCCACGTGTTGCAGGGAATCGTCCAAGGGTTCTAGATCGTTGCCATGTCTGGGCCACCTTCGTTCAAGACCAAGCACCCTTGATCGACCATTCTGGAAATACCATCTATACCAGGAGGCAATCGTCGCAACACGTAGGTAGAATGCCGGCGGTCTTAGGAAGGGTTGATTTGAACGATACGGGCTCTACGCTGACGCATCTCGAGGGCGCACTTTCGGGGGAGAGCTACCCTGCGGACGAGTTGATCGGGCTCGACCCAGTGGACGAACGCCCTCTGCTCGCCCGCTACGACATCGAGAAGGCCGCCCGAACTCTGAGAAGGAAATCGCTTGCCGAGCGCCGGACGGGCGGCCTGTGGCGCTGGGCAGAGCTCCTGCCGGTGAGAGATAAGAGCAACGTCGTGTATCTTGGTGAGGGGGATACGCCGCTCTTGGCGCAACCACGGCTCGGCGAGGCACTCGGGGTCCCGCGTCTCTCCACGAAGGCGGAGGGCCTGAACCCCACGGGCTCGTTCAAGGCCCGTGGGATGGCCGTCGCGGTCTCGCGGGCCGTAGAGTTGGGAGTGACCTCGTTCATCGCGCCTTCGGCGGGGAACGCGGCGGGCGCGCTGGCTGCCTACGGCGCCGCCGCCGGGGCGCAGGTCATGGTGCTGACGCCCGAGGACGCTACGCCCGTCAACCAGCAGGAAGTGCTCGCGATGGGGGCGCGGCTCGTCCTGGTGCGAGGTCTTATCTCCGACTGCGGCAAGATATCGACCGCCCTCGCCCCGAAGATTGGAGCCTTCGACGTGAGCACGCTCAAAGAGCCTTACCGGGTCGAGGGTAAGAAGACCATGGGCTTCGAGCTCGCCGAACAGCGCGGCTGGCGCCTACCGGACTTGATCGTCTACCCGACGGGCGGCGGCACGGGCCTCGTGGGGATGTGGAAAGCCTTCCAGGAACTGGAAACGATGGGACTGATCGGGCCCGACCGGCCGAGGATGGTGAGCGTGCAGTCGGAGGGCTGCGCCCCGATTGTCCGTGCATTCGAGTCGGGAGACAGGTTCGCCGAGCCCTGGCAGGATGCGAAGACCAGGGCCTCCGGTATTCGGGTCCCTTCCGCCGTCGGCGACTTCCTGATCCTGGACTCCCTGAGAGAATCAGGCGGCACGGCCGTCGCGGTGAGCGAAGACTCCATCTCCGAGATGCAGATGTTCGCAGGACGCATGGGAGCCGGCTACGTCAGCCCCGAGTCCGCAGCGGCCCTCGCCGCCGTCCCCCTCCTGCGCGACAGGGGAGAGATCGGACGGCACGACGATATCGTCGTCTTCGACTGCGGCATCGGACAGAAGTACCCACCGCCCCGAAACCTCCCCGAACTCCCCATTGTCGACCCCGCCGGCCTCGACATCGACGAACTCGCGCACCGCCTGCGCCAAAGCGATGCGCAGGCGTACTTGAACTAGAGTAATTCTCGAAAACTCATCCCAGATTCTAGCCACGCTAGCGCAGCAGGGGTGAGAACGGACACAAAGCAGGGGCATGAGGCTAAGAAAAGGTCCAAGAGTTGCACCGGCTTACACCTTTCGGGCCATTCCTGTTCATGGTCGCGTCCCCGTGTGTCAATGAATACGGATGGCGCCGAACGATCATAGTACTAGTTCTCGCGATGGAGGCACGAAAGTGACGACGGCCCGACGACCGAGGAGGAACAGGTGGCGAAGCAGAACTACGAAGAGAAGTACACCCACCCCGAACTGAGGGAGAGCGTCAAGGAGGAGATCAAAGCCTCCGACAAGGGTGGCAAGGAGGGTCAGTGGAGCGCCCGCAAGTCCCAGCTCCTCACCCAGGAATACGAGAAGCGGGGCGGCTACAAGGGCGAGAAAGGCCAATCCCAGAAGGACCTGGAAGAGTGGACCGAGGAGGAATGGCAGACGAAGGAGGGCGAGGCCGACGCCCGCCAGGATAGCGGCGAGACCAAACGCTACCTTCCCAAGAAGGCCTGGGAGAACATGAGCGAGGAGGAGAAGGAGGTGACGGAGCAGAAGAAACGCGAAGGCTCGAAGAAAGGCCAGCAGTACGTCTCCAACACCGAAGAGGCCAAGGAAGCCCGCAAGAACGCCAAAGAAGTCCCCATAAGCGGCTACGACGACCTGAGCGTCGGGGAGGTAGAGAAGAAGATCGAAGGCCTCTCCAAAGACGAGATCAGGGCCGTCCGGTCCTACGAGAAGAACAACAAGAACCGCAAGACCCTCCTGGAGAAGATCGACGGCAAGCTCTAGAGGCGGTCGTGACCGGAGCCGAGGAAGCAACGCTCCGAGCGTGGATCTGGCGAGCATTGGGACGGCGATATGAGTCGAGAGACCGCCTTCTGAGTGCTCCGGACGGTACGCCACAGATGCCTCCGAGGCTTTCCGGACGGTTTCAGAGGTCGAATTCTAGGACGATTTCGAGCCTGGCTCGCAAGAAGTTCCGAAAGAAAATGTGCAAAAGCGACATTTCTTTCCCGAAAGTTCATCGCGAATTCATTCCCGTTGTAGTAATGTGGGTCCTATAAAGCGTGGGGTAGACGCGTGTGCCTAGCCATCCGACGAAAGGTGAAGGAGTGAAGCGCCTATTCGAACTGATCTGCATTACTTCGATAGTGGTCTTGTCGGCGCTCTTCGTGATAGGTGCGGATAGGGTAGTCGTCGTGCCGTGCGGCCAAGACCTCGACGCTATCGTCAACGCCGACGACCCGACCTTAGGGACCCGATTCCAGCTCGAGGGACCGTGCACCTACCCCGTCGATACGATGGTGGTGCTCAACGAAGGTGATGAGCTCGCGGGCCCGGCCGGCTCGTTCATAGAGCGCTACCCCGCCTTCGACCCGGAGCCCACAGTCACCATCGTGGGTAGTGAGGGCCTAAGAAACGTGATCCGCGCCAAGGGCACGGTTCGAGTGGAGTGGGTCAAGATCGTCGGTGGCACGGGACAGTATGCGGGCGGCTCCCCGCTCGCCGGCACGGGCTCCGGACTCGCCATGGGAAAGGCGTCCAATACCAGCAGCCTCTACGCGGTACACATAACGGGCACCGATGCGGCGGGCATCACCAACGCCCACGGCACCTTCGACCGCATCGAGCTCGACGACACCACCCAGGATCCCAATTTCCTGGGCTTTACGGGTTCCGGCTTGAAGGCGATCAACGAGGTCGAGGTCAGGAACTCCTACATCCACGACAACCAGGGCAACGGCCTGTGGTGCGACGTGTACTGCCACGACTCCGAAAGCCATCCGAACGGATTCTGGGTGCACGAGAACCTGGTGGTCAATAACGGACGGGCGGGTATCCGCTTCGAGGAGGTGGGTGACGTCGCCGACTCCGGCGAAGCGCTCATCGAGAACAATGAGGTGCACGGCAACTCTACCGGTGCGGTACGTGGCGGTGTGAGCATACACGATGCACAGAACGCGCTGGTGCGCAACAACGTGTTCGGGGCGGCAGTTATCGCTGGCGTTGCGTACCTACCCGATTCTGAGGGCGTTGCGATACGCGCGACGGACAGCGGTCGGCCGGACAGACCCGACCTTTGGAACGTGGATATCGCCGGCAACGTCTTGAACGGCGAGGTCATAAAGGGTTGTGAGTCGCCCGTGGAAATCGTCTACTGCTCCGAGGTGGCGCTGCCTCCTCTACCCACGTACACCACGCCACCCCAGACCACCATCCCGCTCTACGGGCCCTAGGGGACCGTGAAGCACAAGGTCCGAAAGAACCTGACTGCCTCTATTCCCCGAGCGCGTAGAGAAACACTCCGAAGGGAGTTTGGGTAACGCTCCAAACGCGAATCAGGCCGACACATCGGGGCCGAAACAGGTCGCACAGCGCCGCTTCGATGTCCTGTGAGGTCACGTTCCGGGCACGTATTGGAGTTTTCAGACGGTTTCAACGCTTCGTTCTCGGAAGTAGAAGCCCCGGGTTCATAGTTTTGTCACCTTGTATGCAGATGCTCCGATGGGGGCGTGTAGGAGAAAGAGAGGAGAAGGGCGCATGCGGCGAGTAGTGCTTGTGCTGGCGACGATGGCTCTGGCCGTCCTGCTGGCCGGTGGCGTGGCACAGGCCGTTATAAACGGCGAGCCAGACAGGGGTCCTGATGCCCACCGCTTTGTGGGTGCGCTAGTGACCGTGCCCCCATCCGGAGAGTTCAAAGGGCAACGCATCCCAGTGTGCTCGGGCACCCTAATTTCTCCCAAGGTCTTCCTCACCGCGGGGCATTGCACGGACCTCCTGACAAGAGAGGATCTGCCGACCTACGTCTCTTTCGACCCGACCTACAAGCCGAAAGCATCCAAGACCATAAAGGCAACGCCCCATACGCATCCCACGTTCTGCTTCCCGAATTCTGAGAACAAAGGTGAATGCACACCGTCAGGACGTCCCGAGATCGTGGGCAGTCTGGCCCGCGACATCCGTTACGACGTAGGGGTGGCCGTCCTCGACGAGCCGGTCAGGATGGCGTCCTACGGGGCACTGCCGGTTGCGGGCCTGGTCGACACCCTCGAGGTGGGCCAACGCCTCACCGCCGTGGGCTACGGCACGACCGGATACGAAATCGGCGGCGGATCGTCGCGGCCGCAGCTGGTCTATCCGCGCGACCGCAACAGCGCGACGGTCAGGCTCCTCGACACGAGCGACGCCCTAAGCGGCATGTTCGTCAAGACCACGGGCGTCAACTTCGTAAACGGCAAGGGAGAAGGTTCCTGTAAAGGCGATTCGGGCGGACCGCTGTTCGTTCCCGACCAGCAGACCATAGTGGGCGTCACCTCGTTCGGTTACTCCGTGTGCAGGGGATCGGTCTACTACCAACGGACGGACCTACCCGTGGTCTTGAAGTGGGTGCGCTCGTTCCCCTAAGGCAGGTGCAAAACACCTGGCGTCGTGGGGGCCAAAGAGATACCGAACGTCGCATGCACGGTGTTCTGAGAGGTCGCACCGGGTACGTGCGGCTGGCATCATGTAGGCGCGGGACAAGCTTCGAGCGAGGAGGACACCTTACATGAGCATCTTCCCCACCAAGGTCCTTTTGGCCACTGACGGTTCAAAAGAGGCCGACCTGGCCGCCCGGAGCGCGGCCGAATTGGCCGGTAAGACCGGATCTGAGTTGCACGTGGTACACGTCTTCGGCATCTCCCCCTGGTACGCTGCCTACCCCGAAGCCACCAGATTCGATGGAGTTGCGCTGGAAGACCAGGTGCTGGAGGAGGACGTCCAGCGGATCTCCCAACAAAGGGCCAGGGAGCTGCTCGACGCGGAGGCGGAGAAGCTACGCTCGGTCGGCGGGACGCTGGCGCAGACGCACCTGGTGGAGGGAGGAGTGCCGCAGGAGATCGTCGGGTTGGCCGAAACGATAGGGGCCGGGCTGATAGTGGTGGGCAGCAGGGGAAGGGGCGGGCTCCGGAGAGCCCTGATGGGCAGCGTCTCCGATTCAGTGGTGCGCCACGCCCACTGCCCCGTGCTGGTGGTGCGAGACGGTGAGAGCCCGAGAGACTTCCTGCCGGGCAGGATCCTGCTGGCCGTAGATGGCTCCGAAGAGGCATCTACGGCCGCCCAGACGACTGCGGAGCTTGCTGAGCGTACGGACTCGGAGCTCCACGTGGTCCACGTAGGAGAGGTAGAGCCCGTCTTCCATCCTGAAAGGCATGGGTACCGCGCCCGATACGAAGAGCTCCAGGAGGAAGCCCGGCGGCTACTAGAGGGACAGGTGGGCGAGATCGAGGCGGCCGGGGTAACCGTCTCGAGGGCCTATCTGAGGATGGGGCGTCCGGACGAAGAGATAGTTGGGTTGGCCGAGGAGATAGGAGCGGATCTTATCGCTACCGGCAGCCGGGGCGTGGGTGGCATGAGGAGGGCCTTGATGGGCAGCGCCTCCGACTCGGTCGTGAGGCACGCTCACTGCCCCGTGCTGGTGGTACGCACAAAGGAGGAGCAGGCCTCATAGGGACGTTTTTCACCGAGCCGCGTGGATAGGACCAACCCATCCAAGAACTCGGCGTTGCGCTGATAGCGACCAACAAACAGGCTTGGCAAGGCATTAGACACGTTCCTATCGAAATAATATTCGCGCCTTTTCGAACCCCGAACGATATTGGATCGTGCTCGGGACCGTGAGGTCGGATGGCTCTTCTGCGAGGGCTGCATCGGTCGAACGACAGCCTGATATGGAGATCGCATAGGCTGTGCTACAGTTCCAACATTAGTTTGGAGGCTCATGGCCGCGCATGACATCGCTGTCATCGGAGCTTCGGCGGGTGGTGTCGAGGCACTTATCCGGCTGGCCGGCGCCCTGCCGCAAGATCTGCCTATGGCGGTGTTTGTCGTTGTGCACTACCCGGAAGAGGCTCCGAATACCCTGCCACATCTCTTGAGCCGCGCAGGGCCACTCGCCGCCACGAATCCCCGTGATGGAGATCCGATCGAGCACGGTCGCATCTACGTCGCTGCTCCAGGCTCGCATCTGCAAGTCAAGGAAGGATGGGTCAGACTCACGCGGGGGCCCAAGGAGAACTATCATCGGCCCGCGATCGATCCCTTGTTCCGTACGGCCGCCCTCGCTTATGGCGCCCGCGTGGTCGGCGTGGTGCTGTCGGGAGCGGATGGCGACGGAACAGCCGGTCTGCAAGCCGTCAAGCAGCGCGGCGGTGTGGCGATCGTCCAGGACCCACATGAGGCCTCGTTCGCCAGAATGCCGAAGAGCGCCCTCGAGTACGTGGAGGTGGACCATTGCCTACCATTAGACGGGATCGCGGCCCTATTGAGCCGACTCGCTACAGAGACGAGAAGTAAGGAAGGAGTAGAGCAAGGAGGATTTCTCATGTCGGACGACATGGAGCTCGAACAAAAGATGTCCGAGCTAGACCCGGCCACCTTGAACAGCGATGAGCGACCCGGAAATGTCTCGAGTCTCACGTGTCCGGATTGTTCGGGGCCATTATATGAGATCCGTGAAGGGGAATTGTCGCGCTACAGATGCCGCGTTGGCCACGCATACGGCAGCGCCGAGGACGTGCTCGAGAAGAACAGTGACAAACTCGAGGATACGTTGTACTTCGCGCTCAACAAGTTGCAAGAGAATGCTGCCATGGCACGAAGGCTTGCCGCAAGGGCACACGAGGCAGGACAAGAAATGGCAGCGGCACGCTTCGAGGAGCGGGAGCGGGAGTCGAGGCAACATGCCGAGACGCTTCGACGGGTGTTGTTGGGTTCCCCGCTCCCTAAGGAGCAGACTTCAGCCACGAGTGATACGGTTGGAGCCCCCTGACCCATGAAGTTTGATCTCCACTCATAAAGGCTACATACAACACAGATAAGCGGCAATCTAGGGTTTGGCAAGGAGGCGAACATCATGAGTATTGCCCGGGTCACAGAGTTGAGCGCCACGTCCGAGACCAGTTTCGAGGATGCCATCAACGTGGCCGTCGCCCGCGCCACCAAAACGCTCAGGGGCGTAGAAGGCGCGTGGGTCAAGGACATGAACGTCAGCATAGAGGATGGCAACATCAAGGCCTACAGGGTCAACGTGGAGGTAACTTTCCAGCTAGAGGATCCCTCCTAGAGCAGGCACCCAACCCAACGCCCGTAGCCCGAAATCTGTATCTCAATAGTAGCGACGGCTACCGCCCCGGTATGCCATGTACGCCTCGTAGGAGGCCTGCACGAAAGGTGCGAGCGTCACCACTGCCATAATGGGCACTAGCAGGAAGCCGACGAGGATCGCCATCAGCGCGAACGTGACGGTCCACCCGATAAAGATGGCGGTGAGCCAGGCAACCTGGTAGAAGATGGATCTGAGCGCGTGCCTGGCCACGGTAGGCGAGTCGTCCTTGTAAACCAGCCAGATCACGAACGCAGCAACCGGCCCGAGAAATCCGGTAAAGAGGTTCAAGAACGTGCTCAAATGGGCCAACACCGACCACGTGCGCTCCCCCCCGACGCTCATCACACCGGCCCTCGACGCCTCGAGTCGAGGGCCGTAGTCGTGCTGGATCCCGTAGTTCCTCGAATCAGTCTTCATGTGCGCTCCTTCTTCACCGCGGCTAACCGCCTATACGCAGACGCAAGAGGAAGGTTTCGCCCCCTTGCGGCCGGTTCGCGCCCATTACTTTCCGTTTTTCCTCCGGTGCGTGATAATACCGGCACCTCACAGTACGTTTCGACACAGTCACATATGTGGCAGGAGCATATATAATTAACGCACGTGCAAGAGAAAGGGGCACAGGTTGACCGAAGAGTCGCAGAGCACGGGTAACGGGCGGGGTACGACTACCACGGGGACCGAGAGTCTATCGGTCACGGACAATCGAACGGGCAAGAGCTATGACGTCGAGATAAAAGACGGCACAGTCCGGGCGATGGACTTCAGGGAGATCAAGGTCGACGAAGATGATTTCGGCCTCATGACCTACGACCCTGGATACTCCAACACGGCGAGTTGCAGGAGCGCCATCACCTACATCGACGGGGAGAAGGGGATCCTCGAGCACCGCGGCATCCCCATCGAGCAGTTGTGCGAGAACTCTTCCTACCTCGAGGTGGCCTATCTGCTCATCTACGGTTGGCTCCCTTCCGAGGACGAGCTGAACCAGTGGACCTACGAGATCACCCATCACACCTACGTCCACGAGAACATCAAGAACTTCATGAACGGCTTCCGTCACGACGCGAACCCGATGGGGATGCTGCAGGCTTCCGTCGGCGCCCTCTCGACGTTCTACCCCGAGGCCAAAGAGATAGACAATGACTACCAGCGCCACGTTGCGGCGGTGCGTCTGATCGCCAAGGTGCCGACCCTCGCCGCGTTCGCCTACCGCCACAGCCTCGGATTGCCCTACGTCTATCCCGACAACGACCTCTCCTACGCGGGCAACTTCCTGTCCATGCTCTTCAAGATGGCCGAGCCCAAGTACGAGCCAGATCCGCGCCTCGAGAAGGCGCTCGACGTGCTCTTCATACTGCACGCCGACCACGAGCAGAACTGTTCCGCCGCTGCGGTAAGGGTGGTCGGGTCTTCGAGGGTCGACCCCTTCTCGGCCATCGCCGCGGGCTGCGCCGGACTCTACGGTCCGTTGCACGGCGGGGCCAACGTGGCGGTTCTCAGGATGCTCCAGCGCGTCGGAAGCATCGAGAACATCCCCGCCTTCCTCCAAGGCGTCAAGCAGGGCGACGAGCGACTCATGGGCTTCGGGCACAGGGTGTACAAGAACTACGATCCGCGGGCCAGGATCATCCGCGGGCACGTCGACGAGGTGCTCGAGGCCACGAACAAGGAGAGCCCGCTGCTCGACATCGCCATCGAGCTCGAAAAGCACGCGCTCGACGACGACTACTTCACGAGCCGCAAGCTCTATCCAAACGTCGACTTCTATTCCGGCCTCATCTACGAAGCCCTCGGGATACCGACGGATGCTTTCACCGTCATGTTCGCCATACCCCGCACCTCGGGTTGGATGGCCCAGTGGATGGAGATGATCGACGACCCCGAGCTCAGGATAGCCCGTCCGCGCCAGATCTATACCGGCCCCCGCGACGTAGACTACGTGCCGATAGACGAGCGCTGACGCGCCCGTCAGCACGGCGGCTCCGCCGCCTTGACAGCCAGTCAGCACTTCAGCTGGTCAGCTTTTGCATGTGCAAGTCCTGGCTGACAAGCGAAAGCCGGAGGCTTGAGCGTGCTGATATGCTGACAAGCGGAGGCCGAAGGCCGTAGCGTGCTGACTAGCTGGCGGCGCTACGCGCCGCCAAGCACGGCGTCGTAGAGCCGGCGTTGGCGTCCGAGCGCTTTCATGTAGACCTCATGTCTCGCCGGGTCGGGTTCGAAGGTCTCGCCGAGCGGCACGTCGGCGGCTTCGATCTCCGGTCCTCCCAGTGCTTCCAGGGCGATCAGGGCCGCTCCCCTGCTGGAGGCCTCCTTTACACCGGAGAGCGTCACCGGCCTGCCCAGGGTGTCGGCCATGATCCTGGTCCACGTCGGCGAGTGGATGAGGCCCCCGCCGCTGGCGATGACCTCCTTCTCCCCGGGAGAAGCGCGCTCCAACATCTCTGCGATGATCGCGAACCTGAAGGCCACGGCCTCCATGGCGGCGCGCAGGATCTCGACCGGCTTGGTGCTCATCGAGAGCCCGGACACGGTCCCGTTTGCCCTGTCGGCCCATCCCGGCCCACGCTCTCCGGCGAGCAGCGGCAGGAACGTGAGGCCGTGGGAGTCCGGCTCCATCTCGGACAGCAGTCTCTCGGTCTTCTCCGGGTCAGGGAGGCGTAGCGTGTTGCGCAGCCATTCGATCAGGTTTCCGCCATCGGAGAGCGCGCCGCCCATGACGTATCGTTGCGCGTCTGCCCTGTAGCACCAGGGGCCGTCGGGTATCTCGACGGACTCCGCTTTCCAAAGCACCCGCATCGCGCCGCTCGTGCCTACCATGAGCGCCAGCCGGTCACTACCCGTGCATCCGCTCCCGACGTTCGAGCAGGCGCCGTCGCCCGCCGCGGGGAGCCAGGGCGTATCTCGCAGGGCCGGCCACCGCTCTGCCCACTCTCCGGCCAGACCACTACGGGGCTCATCCGAGATGGCGGAGAGCTGGCCTTCTTCGGCGGGCAGGACTTTAAGCGTCTTGCGGTCCCACTTCCGCCGGTTCTGGTCGAAGAGGCCAGTTCCCGAGGCCATCGACGTTCCTACCTGATAGGGCTCCCCGAAGAAACGGGCGTAGAAGTAGTCGGCTGGAGAAACCCAGCGTTCCGTCTTTTCGAAAGTCTCGGGCATGGCGCAGCCCGACCACAGCAACTTGGCGGGCCAGTAGCTTGAGTGGGGCACGCAACCCGTCCGACGGTGGTTGGCCGTCTCGTCCAGGCGCTCGCGCAAATCCGGCACGCACTCTGCCGCGCGGCGGTCGGCCCAGGTCAGGATCGGGGTCGTGGGACGCCCGTCCCTGTCCACGCCGAGAACCGAGTGCCAGAAAGTGCTCATGGCGACGCCGGAGATCTCCGTTCCACCGGCCTTGGAGAGCGTGCCGTCTACGGCGCGAGCTACGAGGTCGAGTAGCTCGTCGCCGTCTTTCACCGCGCCGCCTTCCGGCGTGTACTCGAACTCGTAGTCGAGGCTGACCTCGGTCCCCGCTACGCCGTTGCCAGCGTCGTCGTAGAGCTCGGCCCTCACCGACGAGGAACCAACGTCTACAGAGAGAATCCTTGCGCCCCCAGATTCTCTGGATACCACGCTCCCACCTCCCTCGAGGATCACCATTCACGGTAGTTTAGCAAGCCGCTTCCCCCCATCGTTCTGCGGGAGCATCCATGTTTACCGGCAACCCTGACTCGGGTACCCAGATCACTAACAGCCGCAGGCTTATCCAGGAGGAGATCGTGGCGAGCGAAGATAGGTTGAGGGAACTCGAGGAGAAGTACGAGGACTACAAGGTCTACGACAACCAGGGGGAGAGGATCGGAAAAGTCGACGACCTCTTCGTGGACGAGACGGACCGCGAAGAATACATCGGTGTCAAGATGGGATTCTTTGGCCTCAAATCGACCCTGATCCCGATGGATATCGTCCGGGTGAACGAAGGTGAAAGAACGATCGAAGTCGCAGAGTCGAAGGCCAACGTGAAGGATGCTCCGAGCTTCGACGACGACGAGGACATCACCGCCGAGTACGAAGACCGTATCCGCAGCCACTTCGGCCTCGAATCCGTCGGAACCTTCCCCCGCGGTGGCTACGGAGCATACTCGGGTGGCGGCGATTACGCTGACAGAACGCGCGAGCCGCAGGACTTCGAAGCGGAAGTCGATTCTACAGACTACGACCGTACTTCCGCAGACCCCGAGTACGGGGAACGTGCGGAGCCTACCGAGAGAGGCGATGACCCCAGAGACACAACCGGGTACATGAGAGGGGCCTCGGAAGGTCGATCGTCCATGGGCAGCACAGATCCCTTCACCGATGAGACGCCTACCACGCGCCAGACCGAGGAGACCGAGACCTTCCGGGAAGGCGGACGCTCGAAGATCCGTCGCCGCGTCATACGCGAGGAGATCATCGAAGAAGACGACGCTCCGGACACACGCAGCTAGAGCGGTTTGCCTGTAGGGGCGGTTCGCCGCCCTCAGGGCGGCCACCTGCCTCCCGGCAGGTGGCTTCCAGATGATTGCTCGACCACGTAGGCCCATGCCAGAAGGCCCGAGCCCTCGTCCGTCTCGACGGGCAGCAAGACCCGCCGGTAGTGGCTAGAGGCATCGGCGGGGTCAAAGCCTTCCAGACGATCCAGGTCCGGTAGACGCGATTCCGGATCGTCGAAAGCGAAGATCTCACCGAAGACACGTGGACCCTCCAGCAACGGCGCCTGCCCACGGCCAAGCCGTTGCTGCTCCTCCGCGTCCCTTCTATAATCGCCGGTCCCGAAAGCGCAGATGGACTCTTCCGGAACGACCAGCGCAGGATAACCCAGGTGAACATCGAACAGTTCGCCCCGCACCGCCCCCTCTTCGACGCGTAAAGCCCCACCGCAGAAATGCTCATGGTTACGCTCACCACGCTTGAGCGTCCCGTAGAAGAACATAACCAGCGGCGAACCACCGAAGTAGCCCATCGCCTACCGGTCCAAACCTGAAACCTGCAGCCTGAAACCTACGTTCTTGGAGAAGTCGCGGAGCCGACCAGCGTCGCGTAGTCTACCTTTATGCAGCGGTCCATAACGACGGTAAGGCCGTGCTCCTCGGCGTAGGCGGCCGCCTCTTCGTTGATAACACCAGATTGCATCCACAGTACCTTCGCGCCGGCGGCCACGGCATCTTCGGCCACCGGCATGACCTTCCCGCTACGCCGGAACACGTCGACAATGTCCACCGCGGTGGGGATGTCCTGGACCGACTCGTAAGGCTCTTCGCCGAGTACAGGACCGCGGAGATTCGGGTTGACGGGGAAGATCTTGAATCCGAAGCCCTGCAGTGCGCCGGCGATACGGTGGCTGGTGCGGTAAGGCCTGTCCGAAAGCCCGACGACAGCCACTCTGCCCGAGCGTTGCAGAATGTCTCTTATCTCTCGAAGGTCAGGGTTTGCGTGCATGCTGCTCTCTTCCTCAGGGATCTCTAACCCCGATGTTATACGATCTCCACACCCAGCGGCGCAAGGGCGTGCTCTTTGCCTTTGGCCTCGACCATCACGTCGGCCTTCCTACCGCCAATGGCGCCGAGCAGCACTTGCCAGTCCCTGCTGTCCACCGAGTACGCGTGCGCACCGGCCCGTTTGGCAGGGTCCTGACTGGAGAGGTGTAACTTGGGACGCACGCCCCGGGTTGTCCACGTGGGCAGCGAGAGGTCGAGCGCCTCCTCCAGCGTCAGGTCGCCAGGATTGAGTTCGTGGTGAAAGGCGTCCGTGATCGCCGGGATGCCAAGGGCATCGGCCGTCCGGGTGACCTCGGCGACTGTCCAAACCCGCTCGTCATTCTCCAGTGCGAGATAGCGCAAGACCCGCGCCTCGGACCGCATCACCCCTATAAAGCGCGCGGCGCTACCTTGTTTGTCCGCGTAGGCACCACCCAGGTGTAACACGGCCACCCCGTCGGGGCTGCCAAGGAGATCGAACACCCTCGTCACGTAACGCAACTCTTTCAGGCTGCGTTCGACCACTTCGGGCTTCGGGCTTCCGGGGTTTATGTACTGGCCGGGATGCATCGAGAGACGGAGGCCCAGGTCTCGTGCCAGCTCTCCTGCTTCGCTCAGCGCCGCACCGTGCTCGGCCTTCCAGTCGTAAGGAAAGGCAGGATGAGAGGCGAAAGGGACCAAGTTCTGCCCCATTCTGAAGAGCCCGACCCCATGCTCCGCATTCCACCGTAGGATCCGTTTTAGATCGGCGATGTTCTCCCTGACGAGTCCCTTGACTCTCTCCGCGTCTACCAGGCTGGCGAGCCGCAGCGTGCGGTTCGTGCTCGCCTGGATCGTCAGGTTCTGTGTCGAGTATCCGAGTCGTATCACGCCCCCGGTATACAACGCCGCTCGAGCGCCCGCTGTGTTCCGCTTCCCACCGCCGCAATCGGCCGCCGGCCCCACACGTTACCGAAATACACACGTCTCGCCTGACGTCCGATACCGCGGCATGTAGGGGCGGTTCACGAACCGCCCGCAAGAAAACCCCGGCCCGAGAGCCGGGGCACAAAACCCTAAGCGTGGCTTGTGTCTCTATGAATCTTCGAGGACGAAGGTGACTTCCATGTTCACCTTGTAACCCGTAACGTTACCGTCCTCGATCAGGACGTTCATGTCCTTGATCCAGGCGCCCTCGACACCCCGCAGGGTGGAGGTAGCGCGGGCCACGCCTTGCCTGATGGCGTCCTCGAAACCCGTCTCGGAGACGGCGCTCAGTTCGGTTACTCTGGCTACGGACATATGCTCTCCTTTGACCTGGCTTGCCCTCTGCTTCCCTGGATATTTACTACCCGCGCCTGCAGAAAATAAACGCTCTGTGGCAATGATGCATCGGGCAGATAACGAGCCCCAGGAACGTGAACGACCTCGCCTTCCAGAATGATCGGATAACCAAGTGGCACCCATCGCCCGCAGCCCAAATCATGAACCCCGAAACCCCTACCCTGTAGGGGCGGATCTCAGGAGACCCGCCCGGGCTCAGACCCGCCCTAGAGCTCCGCCAGGAGTACGGGGTCGCTCGTCGGCTGCTCGGAGCCCCCGGCAGGCTCGACGGTCACCGCTATCACGTCGGCATTCGTTATGGAGTTCGTGATCGGCGTCGCCGTCCCGTTACCGTCGGGTTGGAAGAGACCGCTGGGTTTGGGCACGTCGTCCTTTATGACCCAGATCTGGCATGTCCTGTCGTCGGGTACAGAAGGCATATTCCTTGCCACGAGGACGATCTCGTTCTCTTCCATTGAGGCCACTTCGGCGGTGGCCCCCTGTTCTGCCCACGATCCCTCGAGCTTGATCGTTTGGCTTTGTTGGGCCTGTGCATCCTCTACCTGGGCTTGAAGATCCTCTACCTGGCCTTGCGCGTTCCGGACCTGGCCCTGTAGGTCCGATACCTGACCCTGCAACAGCACGTTCCACGATAGCAACCCGATCACGAGCAGGGCCGCGGCGCCGAGGGCGAGGCTACGGACGCTGAGATAGTCCCCAATACTTGCAGACACGGACCGGCGCGTGTCGCGGCGGGGCTCCGCCTCGGCCTCCACCACCTCCATAATCCTGCTTCGCAGCTCTGGCGAGGATTCTTGTTCTTGCGGGGAGAACGCGAGCAGGCCGGCCACGGCGCCAAGCTCATCTATCTCGGCCTGCCTTTCGGGGTGGGTGGCGAGATAGTCCTCGAAACTCAGCCTCTCCTCCTCGGGCAACGCACCGAGGACGTAGGCGTCTTTGAGATCTTCGAAGCGTTCGTTGTTCATCTCACTCATCTCGGCACCGCCGCGCTTCTTGACTCGAAGTAGTCCCTGATCTTCTTCAATCCCAAACGCATCCTGCCCTTGACCGTCCCGAGGGGCAGGTCGAGAAGGTCGGATATCTCCACGTGCGTGTACCCGGAAAAGTACGCAAGCTCCAGTATCTTGAGCTGCTCGGACGGGAGAGTGTTGAGGGCCTCCCTGACCTGGTCGCGCTGCGAGTTCCTCCAGGTTTCCGCGAAGGCCTCGCTCGGTTGGGAGCGTGGGGCCGAGGCTTCGACTCTTTCTTGCGTCCTGCGCCGGCTAGCCTGGGAACGGATCTGGTCTATAC
>DATMVF010000201.1:0-11015 GCA_035563475.1 Rubrobacter sp. | reverse complement strand
GTCGGTGTCTACATGTATCACCGGCGGCATGCCGCCTTCGTTGTCCGTAAGGAAGCTCGGCTCGACACCGAGCACACCCTCCTGCATCGACCAGTACGTCCACATCTCACGGTCGCAATACAGCCCGCCATCGGGACCCTTGACGGTGATCTTCTCGGGAAGATCCAGCATCGCCCAGATGTCCCTGACCCACGGCCCGACGGCTACGACGAGGTGCTCGCAGCCTACCACGCCCCCATCCGTTTGTACGGCGTTTACGCTGCCGCCTTCCATGCGGAATCCGGTAACCCTTACCCCGGTGTGGATCCGCACTCCCTCGGCCCGGGCTTTGGCGGCGAGGGCTCTTACCGAAGCCTTGTTGTTCGCATACCCTCCGCGGTGCTCGTGCAGGATGCTCGTGATGTTCTCGGCCCGCCAGTCGTGGAAGATGCTCCGCATGTAGGAGCGGCACTCTTCCTCTCCCTCGACCAGGGTAGATGGGTAGCCGATGGCCTGCTGCTCTTTGTAGATCTGCACCACGTCGTCGTGCATCACCTCGGGTGAGATCTGCATGTAGCCGACAGGATGGTAGGCGAACTCTTCCGGGTCCGACTCCCAGACCGAGACAGAATGGGCCATCAGTTTGCGCATCGCCGGCTGGAAGTAGTTGTTGCGGATCACACCGCAGGCGATCCCCGAGGCCCCAGCGGCGACGCCGGTCTTGTCGAGCACGATCACGTCCTCGCCCGAGCCGCGCCCCCTGCTCTCCAATTCTCTTGCCAGGTGCCAGGCCGTGCTCAGACCATGAACCCCGGCCCCGATAACGACGTAGGATGCTTGCGTAGGTAGCTGCATCTTCTAGAACAACCCCACTATCTCGCCATTCTCATCTATGTCTACGCCCTCAGCGACGGCAGGAGCGCCAAGGCCCGGCATCGTGCGCGTGTCCCCGCAGATAGGTAGGCAAACCCGCCCCCCACCCTAACCTCCCTGACCGGGAGTGTCCAGTCCGTGGGCGCTCCCTTGGGCGATGGATCTGAGGTTCCGGGGTCAACGGAATCACTCATCGGTGAACGTCTCGGGCCGCTAGTACGACCTGGCCGTGCCAAGTTTCAGGTTCGCCTTAACGGTCTCCTTTCTCGGATCTATGAACGGCTTCTCTACGACGGTGGCCTCGTACTCGCCGGTCTCCATCCTCACCGTCAGCCCCGTCCCCAGATCGGCCAGCTCGATCGGTACCAGGGCGTACCCGATGTTCTTCTCGAGGCGCGGAGACCAGAACGCCGAGGAGACCTGCCCTATCTGCGAGCCGTTATCGACGACCTGCAAGTAGTCTTCTATGTAACCTATCAAGGGGTCGCAATCGAGCTCTATGCCGACCACCTTGCGGTCCACACCCTCATCCGCGATGCGTCTGAGCGCCTCCTTGCCGATAAAGTCGGCCTCCTGATCCAGCTCCACCGTGTACCCCAGGTCAGCCTCGTAAGGGTTCAGGAAGTGGTAGTCACTGTAGCCGTTGTTGTCCAGCGCGATGTCGGAGCCGTAGCTCAGGATTCCGGCCTCGACCCGCCGGATCTGGCAAGGCCCGATCGGCGAGAGGTCGTGGGGCTCGCCGGCCTCGAGCATCGTGTCCCAGAACTTCATCCCGTCGCGGCTGGCGTTTCTGAGGTAGATCTCGAACCCCACCTCGCCTGTGTATCCGGTCCGCGAGACTACGACGTCCATGCCGTCGAGGTCGTACTCGTCCATCCAGTAGTACTGGAGGTCGAGGATCCCCTCTCCGAAGATGTCCACCATGAGGTCCCTAGATCTCGGACCCTGGATCTGTACCGGGGCGACGTCGGGCTCCCGGATCTGCACGTCCAGACCGCAGACCGCGGCCACACCCTTGGCCCAGAGCAGCACGTCGCCGTCGGCCACCGACAACCAAAAGTGGTTCTCACCGAGACGCAAGAGCACCGGGTTGTTGATGATGCCGCCGTCGACATCGGTGTTTAGGGCGAACTTGCACTGCTTGACTGAGCACTTGTTCAGGTCGCGCGGGGTGAGCATGTTGGTGAACTCGAACGCGTCGGGACCGGTGATCTCGACCTGCCGCTCGGCCGCCACGTCCCACATGGTGACGTCGTTGACGAGCTTCCAGTACTCCACGAGCATGTCGTCGTAGTGCCTGGGGTGGTATTGGCGGTTCGTGACCGTGTAGGACTGGACACCGTGGCGCCGGTGGGCGTAGAAGAACGGCCCCTTGCGGATCCGCGTGTACATGTGGATCCTCGGAGTGTCGTAGGGAATGCGCAAGAGACTACCTCCCTGAACGTCGTGATCGTAACCCTGTTCGTCGGAATCCGGGTGCTTCGCTGCGAGTAATCCGGTATCGTCCTCCAGTTTTTCTCCCTCTGCCGCCGGAATGTATCACGGGCAAATTGAGCACGCAACCGTAGTTGCTGTATCTGAAACCCGGTGGATAGACCAGCGGGTTGTATTCGGGAAAGTGCGTCTGTAACCTGCGCCCCCGAATGCACTTCGATCTCCATGAACTTACTCGTCTAGATCTTCTTCGTCGCGGACGCCGATGCTGGGACCATCGTTCTGGGCAGCAGGTCAGCCGGCGGCGTACTGAACCCGAACCGGCTGATCAAGCTCACCTGGGGCGCCATAATGGGGCGCTCGCGGCGATACTGCTCCTGGCCGGGGGTCTCGACGCGCTGCAGAACGGGGCGATCCTGGCGGCTACGCCGTTCGCGATACTGATGTGCCTTGTGTGCTGGTGCCTCTACAAGACGCTCAGGCGCGACTACCGCGAAGAGCGACAACAAGTTCAGGAGATAATGGCCCACGACCAGAACGTCGAGAAACAGCAGATGGAGGAGATCATGCGCCGCCACGAGGCCGGAGAACCCGTCGGCCAGGCGGTGTCGGACTCCACTAACGGCGAGTCGAGGAAGGGCTCCTGAACCTTACGGTCGACGCTTTATCTCTATGCGCCGGGGCTCGGGGACGTCCGCTGCGCCGCCCTTGACGGTGATCTCCAGCAGGCCGTTCTCGAAGTCGGCGCTTACATCGTCCGCGCGTATTCCCGCGGGCAGAGTCCAACTCCGCATGAAAACGCCGTAGTAACGCTCCCTGACGTAGAACGTTTCATCCTGGTCATCCGGATCGCCCCTGCGCTCTCCCGAGACGGTGAGCACGTCGCTGGAGAGTGTGATCTCTACGTCCTCCGGAGAGACTCCCGAGAGCGAGACCCGGATCACGAGGTCTCTACCCCTGGCGACCACGTCGGTGGAAGGGACCCAGGCGGTAGCGTAGGTCCTGCGCCGGCCCTCGTGCCCGGCTTCGGGGCCGATCCTCCCCGAGCCCACCTCCCGCATCCGGTTCCATTCGCTTATAGAGTCCACAAGCCCGTGAAACGGGTTTCTTCGGTCCCAGTCCATCCTCTCTCCTTTCGAATGCTTTTCCGACTTGCGCTTTACCCGACTCTAGTGCAACGAAAACCGGCCCGCTCGCACCGGCTACAATCGATGGAGCTGTCGTTGGCGAGCCTTGGGGGACCTCCGCGTGGACGAACGTCGGATCCGGGTTATGAGCTTCAACGTCAGGGGGTCGTTCCGCGACGCGCGAAGGAAGAACGCCTGGCGCAATCGGGTCGAGCTGAACGTTGCCACCATAGAGCGCTACGTCCCTGACGTGATCGGGCTTCAGGAAGCCCAGCGCGGCAACCTCTCTGCATACCGCAAGCGTCTGCCGCGCTACGCCCAAATCCGCGGTCCCAGATACGGCAACGCCATCCCCCATGACTTCAACACGATCCTCTTCGACCCCGAACGGCTGGAGCCGCTCGACTCGGGAGGTTTCTGGCTCTCGGAGACACCCGAGAAGCACTCGAGGAGCTGGGAGACGAGGGTCGCGCGCTCGGCCACCTGGGCACTGTTCGAAGCGCCGGGGACGAATCTCACTCTCCTCCACCTGAACACGCACCTCGACCACATAAGCGCCCTGGCACGCCAGGAAGGTAGCAAACTCCTCGTGAGGAAGGTCGCTGAGATCTCCGGTCGCACGGACGTAGATCCGCCGGCCATCGTTACGGGAGACTTCAACAGCAGGCCGGGCAACAGGGTCCACAACACGTTCACCGAATCGGGCTTCGTAGACAGCTACCTCGCCGCCGGTAACGAAGAAGGCGCGAACACGTTCCACGCATTCAAGGGAGCGCTCTACCACGATGCGCACCCCGCCCGCGGCCCGCGGCGCATAGATTGGATCCTCCTGAAAGACCCCGAAGGGCGACTACGAATAGACTCGCACAAGATAATCCACGACGCCGATGAGGACTCAGGACTCTATCCGAGCGACCATTATCCGATAATGGCCGATTTTGGCATTTCAGCCAGTCAGCACGCTCCGGCCTAGCGGCCTCCGCTTGTCAGCTAGTCAGCACGCGCCCTGTTGGGCGCTTGTCAGCATTTCAGCCAGGATCTGCCCATGCAAAGGCTGACAAGCTGAAGTGCTGACAAGCGACAGCCGGAGGCTGGAGCGTGCTGAAATGCGCGAATTGGGGCGGCCAGGGCCGCCCCAATTCGCATTATGCGGCGCCGCGTAGGACCATACCGAGCTCTCCGCTGCCGAGCATACGCTCGGCCTCGCGCTGCAGCTGTCGGACGCGCTCGCGGGAGATCCCGAGCTCCTCGCTTAGCTTGGCGAGGGTCGCGGTGTCGCGGTCGCCGAGGCCGTAGCGCCGCACCAGGACGTGCCTGTGACGCTCGGGGAGCCGCTGGATCGCCTCCTTGAGGGAGCCTACCTCCATCTCCCCGATGACCGTGCCCGCCACCTCAGAGGCACGCTCGTCCTCGATCAGCTCTCCGAGTTCGGAGCCGTCGCCGTCGGAGGAGAGGGTCTGGTTGAGGCTGGTGGCGTCAGGCATCGCGCTCTTGACGTCGAGCACCTCGCCGACGGTCCACTCCAGGCGTCCGGCGACCTCCTCATCGGTGGGCTCGCGGCTCAGCTCGGTGGAGAGCTCGTTGTAGGCACGGGCCATCTTCCGGATCTTATCCCCCATGTGCACGGGGACGCGGATGGTTCGGCCCTTGTCCGCCACGGCACGCTGCACGGCCTGGCGGATCCACCAGGTAGCATACGTGGAGAACCTCCAGCCGCGATCGGGGTCGAACTTCTCGACGGCCCTCATAAGGCCGACGTTGCCCTCCTGGATAAGGTCCTCGAACGGCAGCCCCATCCCACGATACCTCTTGGCAACGCTGACCACGAGCCTCAGGTTCTTCTCGACGAGCTTCTTGCGCGCCCTGTCGTCACCGGCCTTGGCCCTCTTGCTGAGGTCGATCTCCTCCCTGTGCGTCAGGAGATTCCCCTTGTCGATGCGCGCGAAATACCCGGGGATGAGATCAGGGGTCTCCGCAGGCCGCTCGTTGCGCCGCCCGCTGGTTATCCCAATGGTGTCCATCAAACGCCTCCTTACTCGTGTATAAACCGTCTACGCCCTCAAAATCCTGCACGACGTCCCCACTCCCGGGCGTCCCGAACCCACAAAAACGCGCCGCGCGGACGCCGCCCTTCGTTGCTCGAAGTTGTATGGGTGCGGGAATGCAGGCTTTTTTTAGGATCTTGCCAAACTAGCAGTATACTCATTTCGGAGCGTTTGTCAAGGCCAGTTTGGCCTTGGGTATCGGCCTGGTGGTTTTCGCGGTCAGCCACCGGCGGCCGACGGCAAAGGCTCCGACCCAAGCGGTGCTTTAGGGAGTATAGTATCTGGCGATGGACGAAGCTGCAGAGACTCAGGCACTGATAGCGCCGTACACAAACGTCTCGAACCTTTTGTACACCGAGCCATCAGCTTTCAGCAAAAAGGCTGACAAGCTGAAGTGCTGAAATGCTGACCGGCGCGCTCCGTGGAAGGTTGAACCTTCCACGGAGCGCAATGAGAGGAACATGTTGCGTTCGGGGTGCTTGAGCCTGGTGGTAAGGGTAGGCGTGGTGTCGGTGGCCGCGATCCTCGCCGCGTTGAGCATGGTCGTCATCCTCTCGTTCGCCGTTTCGGCGCTCGGGCAGCCGGATGGGGTCGAGAAGATCGTCAAGGTGCTCGTGGCCTCGGCAGCGGGGTTCGCCTTCTTCCTGGTCGGCCGTGGCATCTGGCGGGACCTGAGGCGACGTTCGACCGCAAAACCCGAAGAGAAGCCGACCAAAGAGCGCGGGCGCTAGCGGGTAGGGAGATTCGCTCCAGGGACGACGAGTGTACCGCGCCCGGAGTAGAACGGAGTGAGATGTGTGGGATTATTGGCGGGTATGGAGGCATGGACTCTGAGTCCGTTTCGCGGATGCTCTCGCGCGTCGTACACAGGGGGCCGGACGACGAAGGGCGCATCGAGGTGGCGGGGAACGTGCTCGGCCACAGGCGGCTCTCCATCGTCGATGTGGAGGGAGGCAAGCAGCCGCTCTTTACGCCGGACGGCGGCCTCTATCTGGTCGGCAACGGCGAGGTATACAACCACGAGGAGATCCGGGAGACCCTCGAAGACGGCGAGATGGGCACCCGCTCGGACAACGAGGTGGCGCTGCGTCTGATCTCCGAGCGGGGACCCGGCGCCCTCTCTGAGTTGCTCGGGATGTTCGCGTTCTTGATCGCCGGGGAGGACGGCACGTTTATCGCGGCCCGCGACCCTGTCGGCATCAAGCCTCTGTACTGGGCCCGCCGCGACGGCCTCGTCCGCTTCGCTTCCGAGATGAGATCCTTCGACGAGGACTGGCAGTCCGACGTCGAATCCTTCCCGCCGGGTCACTACTGGACCCCCGAAGGCGGCCTCGTGGAGTTCGCCACACCCGTCCCGCCCAGAGACGAGTTGGAACGCTTCAGCGGGCCTGACGAGCCGGGCGCAAGGATTCCGGATGAGATACTGGAGAAGGTCCGCAGCCGGCTCGTGAGGACCGTCGGGCGCCAGATGATGGGCGACGTGCCCGTCGGCGTCTTTCTCTCCGGCGGCCTCGACTCCAGCCTCGTCGCCGCCATCGCGGCCCGCTGGTACGAGGAGCGCGGCGAGAAGCTCGAAACCTTCACCGTCGGCCTCGCAGATTCTCCCGACCTGCTGGCCGCCCGCGCGGTCGCCGAGTACCTCGACACCGAACACCACGAGAGCGTGTATACGGCCGATGACGCTCTCGCGGCTTTGCCCAAGGTAGTCAGGACCATCGAGAGCTTCGACCCCTCGCTGGTACGTAGCGCCGTACCCAACTACATCCTGGCGGCGTTCACGGCCAGGCACGTCAAGGTCGTTCTGACGGGCGAAGGGGCCGATGAGATCTTCGCCGGCTACGAGTACCTGAGGGATTTCCGCACGGAGGAAGAGCTACACGCCGAACTGGTGCGGACCATCGAGGGGTTGCACGACCTGAATCTGCAGCGGGCCGACCGCGTCACCATGGCCCACGGCCTCGAAGCGCGGGTACCGTTCCTGGAGCTCGATATGATCTCCCTCGGACTCTCCCTCCCGGCAGGGTGGAAACTCGCCGGCGAGGGCCAGGAAGAAAAGAGGCTCCTCCGCCAGGCCTTCAAAGGCTGGCTCCCCGATGAGTTTTTGTGGCGCAAGAAGGCACAGTTCGGGGATGGATCGGGGGCCGCCTCGGTCCTCAAGGCGCTTATGGAAGAGAGCGTCAGCGAGGAGGAGTTCAGGCGCGAGCGGCACGAGGTCGAGCCTCCCTTGCGAACCCGCGAGGAGGTCGCCTACTACCGCATCTTCGCCGAAGACCTCGGCGAGGTCAGCCCGGATCGGACCATCGGACGCTTCGCAACAACGTGAAAAGAGTTCAGGGAAGGTTTTTGCCTTCCCTGAACTCCGGTATCAGGTTTCAGGATGTGTCACCGCCGCCTGCGGGCGTTTGGCTTGTCGAGGAACAGCGAAATACCCCCGGTGATACCTGCGTCCATGGGGGACCGTGACACGCTGTGTCCTGGTCTCCTCACCTGCTCGGGTTCGCCGATTGCCTCGGCCGAGATCTTCTTGCGCGTCCGGAGACGGATCAGGTTGTGTAGGGCGGCGCCTATCGCGGAGATCGGGCCGATCCCCTGCGACGCGTGAGCACCGACCGTCTCTGGCTGAATTCCGACTGCCGCTTCGCCCTTTACCGTCTTCTCCACCTCTGCCTTCTTTCCGCAGTTCTTGCGTGCTCTGGCACTACCACATGAGCATGACCGATCCGGGATGCCAGCGCATCACTCATTTGCAGTATTTGTGGCGCGGATGTTCGATTTTTTTCCGGAAGAGGGCTGTCATTTTTTCCGCGGCCGGGCGCCGGGTCCGGTTAGCTGCGGTCCTGGTGGGTATCTAGTATCGAGTAAGGACTCTAAAGAAGGGAGCGGGTGTGGAGAAGTTCATTATCAGCGCGGCGATTACGGGCGGGATGACCGTGCCAGGGCAGAGTGAGGCTATTCCTATAACGCCGGATGAGATAATCGACTCAGCTGTGGGGGCGCACGAGGCCGGGGCGACGATCGTCCACCTCCATGTCCGCGAGCCGGAGACCGGGAAGCCGAGCTCGGACATCGGGCTGTTTCGCGAGGTGGTCGCGGGGATCAAGGACCGGTGCGATGTGATCGTACAGCCGACCACGGGCGGCGGGAAGGGCATGACGCTTGAGGAGCGGGCCGCCGTCCTGCCCGAGCTGGAGCCCGAGATGGCCACCTTCAACACGGGCAGCTTCAACTTCGGCCTCTTCCCGATCGCGGAGCGGGGCGGAGACTACGAGGAGTGGGAGATAGACTACCTGGAGGATACCCGGGATTACATCTTCCGCAACACCTTCGCCGACATGGAGAAGGTCTGCACCATGTTCCGCGAGGCCGGCGCGAAGCCGGAGCTGGAAGCCTACGACGTCGGACACCTCTACAACATAAAGTACCTGCTCGGCAGGGACTTGCTCGACACCCCGGTCCACATCCAGTTCGTCCTCGGCGTGATGGGCGCGAACGCCGCGACCATCGAGCAGATGATGCACATGCGCCGCACGGCGACCGAGCTATTCGGAGATGACTACACGTGGTCGGCGGCAGGCGTCGGTTACCCGGCCGAGTACCACCTCGCCGCGATGTGCCTGATGCTCGGCGGCCACGTGAGGGTCGGCCTGGAAGACAACCTCCGCGTCAGCCGCGAAAAGCGCGCGGAGTCGAACGCTGAGCTGGTCGAGAAGGCCGTTGCCCTCGGAGCGATGTTCGACCGCGAGCCGGCAACCCCCGATGAAGCGCGCGAAGCGTTCGGCCTCAAAGGCCGCGCCGAGGTAGCGTTCTAGAACCGCTTGGCAGCGGTTCAGCATCTCAGCACGCTCAGCCCTTCGGGCTTCGCTTGTCACCATTTCAGCCCGGCGGCTGCGCCGCCTTGTCAGCCAAGGCTCGCAAGCGCGACCTACGGTTGGCTGATATCTCTGCGAATCGTTTTGGAGATGTGAGTATTGTGAAGAGAGTTTGTGTCTTTGATGTGAACGAGACGTTGCTTGACCTGGCGGCTCTAGACCCGCTCTTCGAGCGGGTCTTCGGCGACGCTGCCGTGCGGAGGCTGTGGTTCAACCAGATGCTGCAGTCGGCCTTCGTGGCCACCATTACGGACGCCTACGTGACCTTCGGCGAGGCCGCAGGCGCCGCCCTGGGGATGACCGAGGAGCGGTTGGGGGTGGAGGTGTCTGAGGATGATCGGCGGGAGATCCTGGGCGGACTGCGCGACCTGCCGCCACACCCAGAAGTGCCCGAGAGCCTTGACAGACTGCACGAGGCCGGGTTCCGTCTCGCCACCCTTACCAACTCCACGCAGGAGGTCGCCGAGGCCCAGATACAGACCGCGGGGCTCACCGATAAGTTCGAGCAGATCCTCTCCGCCGACACCGCAAGACGCCTCAAGCCCGCCCCGGCCCCCTACAGGATGGCCGCGCGGTCGCTCGGCGTGCCCGATCGGGGGATGCGCCTGATCGCGGCCCACGCCTGGGACGTTGCGGGGGCCTTGCGTGCGGGATGCGCCGCGGCCTTCGTCGCCAGGCAGCCTTTCGATCCGCTCGTAGAAGAGCCGGATGTGGTCGGTCCCGACCTGGCCGAGGTCGCCGACAAGATCATCGCCGCCGAGGATTGAGAGCAATTCAGCACGCCGTCTTCGACGGCTTGTCAGCCCGGCGGCTGCGCCGCCTTGTCAGCATGTCAGCCAGGTCTTGGACATATTCAAGCTGAAATGCTGAAATGCTGACAAGCGACAGCCGCAGGCTGGAGCGTGCTGAAGTGCTCTAACCGGCGAGAGCCTGCAACTCTTCCAAGGAGTCCCGGCCCGGACGCCGCTCGCCCCGCTCCATCGCGTGCATCAGGTCGACGACCCGCTCGTTGTGCGGGGTCTCGACGCCGTACTCCCTACCCCTCTCGACAACGCCGCCGTTTATAACGTCGACCTCGGTCTTCACACCCTTCTCGAGGTCCTGGAGCATCGAAGCCTTGGTCGCCCCGGCGTAGCCCATCGCCACTTCGAGGGCTCCGTCGGCTCTCTCCCGATCCTCGGAACTCCGCACGACTAGCGAATCGGCGGGGACGCCGAGGACCTCGTCCATTGTGATCCCTTGGGCCACCCCGACGTCGTAGCCTTCGCGCCAGACGGCGAGCGCTGCCTCCCTCCCTGCGGGGTCGGCGACGACCCCGCTGTAGAGGAGGCCGGAGACGGCGCCGAGACCGGAGAAGGCGCTGTTGACGAGCAGCTTTGACCACACCTGGCCGCTGATGTTCTCCGTGATACGTACGTCGGCCACCGTTTCGAGTACTTCGGCGAGCAGGCGGGTCCTTTCTTTCGTCTCTCCGTCAGGTTCCCCGATCACGAACGGCGCCCGCGTGGTCTGCGCTAGATGCCCGACTCCCAGATTGGTCGCCCCCCACTCCACCGTTCCGACGACGAGGTTCTCGTCCCCGACGATCGCGGCTATGCGGTCCTGCACGAGGCCGTTGCCCAAAGAGACGAACGTACTTGCCAGACCTCGCTCTACCAGAGGACCAAGGGCGGATTCGAGGTGGGGCG
>DATMVF010000200.1:0-5514 GCA_035563475.1 Rubrobacter sp. | reverse complement strand
TATCGTGCTGATGTCGTAGATCGTGCCGAACGCGTTGCCCAGGTGCTCGTGCGCCACGTAGGCGAGGGCCCTGCCCTGGGCCTCTCCGTTCGGAGAGAACTCGCTCTGGGGTATCAGGAGGGTCGTCACGAAGCTCGTCGTCATCAGGTAGAAGCACATGATCAGGGCCGCGGCCAGGAGCATCTTGCGCGTATTGCGTATGCGCCCTTCTGGACGCTCGGGGTCGTCGTCGGCGTCTCCGCGTACCAGCGGCATCATGCTCACGCCGGTCTCGAAGCCGGAGAGACCGAGGGCCAGCCGGGGGAATACGAGGAGGGCGACCCCGAACATGCCGAGAGCGCTACCGTGCTCCCTGAAGAGCGCGCTCTGCCAATCCGCCAGAACCTGGGGCTGCGTCGCGATCTCGTAGAAGCCGACCGCTACGACCACGAGGTTCACCAGCAGATAGGCCCCGACCACGGCGACCGCGATGCCGATAGCCTCCCTGAAGCCCTTGAGAAAGATCCCGCCTAGCACAGCGAGCAGTGCCAGGGTAATGAGCACCCTCTCATCCCGCAGGGCCTCGGGCCAGAACGGGTTCTCGACGACGTGGGCCGTGGCGTCCGAGGCCGAAAGGGTGATGGTGATGACCCAGGAGGTCGCCACGAAGCCGAGCAGGCACAGGACGAACAGCTTACCCTTCCAGAACGAGAGCAGGCGTTCGAGCATGGCGATCGAACCCTGCCCGTGCGGGCTCTCCGCCGCGACGACGCGGTACATGGGCAGCATCCCGAAGAGCGTCAATAGTATGATAAGCAGGGTGGCAACGGGTGATAGCGCGCCCGCGGCGGCGACCGCGATCCCGGGTATGTAGCCCAGGGTGGAGAAGTAGTCGACACCGGTCAGGCAGACGACCTGCCACCACGCATGCTGCTCTTCTCCCTCCCTGGCCTCGGGCCCCTGCACCTCTTCGATGCGCTCCTCCAGGAGCCAGCGCATGAACCGCCTGCCGGCAGGCTGCGTCGAAACGGTGGACTCGGCCACTACGCCACTTTCCCGCTCGGTGAAATCAGGCTTGCCTGGGTTGGACTATACCCGTTCATGGTGAGTCCAGAAAGTATAAGGTATCGGAGATCTAGGGGTCAGACCTCTTCGTCCTGCGGATTCTCTGTCCTTCAGCTCCTGCCGAGTGCCTCGGCGACCAGCTCGGCGACCTCGGATGGATTCGTCGCTGCCCTGATGCCAGCCTCCCTGAGCGCCTCGCTCTTGGCCTCTGCCGTGCTCTCGCCGCCGGAGACGATGGCCCCCGCGTGCCCCATGGTCTTGCCTTCAGGGGCCGTGAAGCCCGCGATGTAGGCCACGACGGGGATGCTCATCTCGCCTCTGATGTACTCGGCCGCGAGCTGTTCCGCATTGCCCCCGATCTCCCCGATCATCACGGCGCATTCCGTCTCGGGATCGGCCTCGAACTTGCTCAGGATCTCGATGAAGTCCGTCCCTATGATGGGGTCGCCGCCGATCCCGACGGCGGTGCTCTGCCCTATCTCCCTCTGCGTGAGCTCGTTGACTATCTGGTAGGTCAGTGTGCCGCTGCGACTTACGACGCCGACGTTGCCTGGCATGAAGATGTCCTTGGGCATTATGGAGACGTTCGACTTCTCCGGCGAGAGGACGCCAGGACAGTTCGGCCCGACGAGGGTCGCGTCCTTGTTCTTCAGATAGTTCGCGACCCGCATCATGTCGTGGACGGGGATGCCTTCCGTGATGCAGCATATGGTGGAGAGCCCCGCGTCCAAAGACTCGAAGATGGCGTCAGCGGCGAAGGGTGGGGGGACGAAGATCACGCTCGCGTTCGCGCCCTTTTGTCCGACGGCCTCTCCAACCGTGTCGAAGATGGGGACGCCCTCGTAGTCCTGCCCGCCCTTGCCCGGCGTCACCCCCGCGACCACCCTGGTGCCGCTCTGGAGCATCCTTCCCGTGTGGAACGCGCCCTCCCTACCCGTTATGCCCTGAACGAGCAGCCGCGTCCCATCGTCTACTAGAATCGCCATGAAGTTACCTTCCCCCGTCTCTTGCGAGCTCTACAGCCCTGCTGGCAGCCTCCAGCATCGTCTCCTCGGTGACCACGTTCTCCGGTGTGTTCTCGGCGAGGATCCTGCGTCCTTCTTCGGCGTTCGTACCGTCGAGCCTCACGACGATGGGGAGCGTGATCTCCGTCCGCTCTATGGCCGAGAGCAATCCCCGCGCCACCTCGTCGCCGCGCGTAATGCCGCCGAAGATGTTGAAGAGCACGCTCCTTACCTGCTCGTTGGAGGTGACGATATCAAGGGCGGTGGAGATCTGCTCGGCGTCGGCCCCGCCACCGACGTCGCAGAAGTTGGCAGGTTCGCCGCCCGCCTGGGCGACGACGTCGAGCGTGCTCATCACGAGCCCCGCCCCGTTGCCGAGGATGCCGATGTCGCCGTCGAGCTTGACGTACTGCAGCCCGACCTCCTGCGCCCGCTCCTCTTGTGGGTCTGCGGCCTCCACGTCGTGTAACCCGGCCAAGTCTTCGTGCCTATACAGGCTGGAATCGTCAACCGTTACCTTCGCGTCGAGCGTAAGGACACGCCCCTCTCTGGTAACGACGAGAGGATTGAGTTCGACCAGGCTCGCGTCGAGACCTTCGAAGGCCTTGTACAGGTGCGAGAGCACCATTCCCACGCCCTTCGCGACGTCACCTTCCAGTCCCGCGGCGAAGGTGATCTCCCGCACCTGGTAGGGAAGGAGGCCGAGGAGTGGATCCACGTGGCGCCTGACGATCGCCCCGGGATTTGTCTCGGCAACCTCCTCGATCTCCACCCCGCCCTCCGTGGAGAACAGGATCAAGGGCCGCTTCTTTGTCCTGTCCACGGTGATGGAGAGGTAGAACTCCCTCTCTATCTCCTCTCCGTGCTCGACGTAGACTCGTCCTACGGTGTGCCCGCGAATGTCCATGCCGAGGATCTGCTCCGCCGCCTCTTCGGCCTCCCGCGGGCTTTTCACGACCTTGATGCCGCCGGCCTTGCCGCGCCCCCCGGTCAGCACCTGGGCTTTGATCGCCACTGTTCCCCCGAGAGTCTCGGCGGCCCTTTCCGCCTCCTCAGGCGTTCCCGCTACGATGCCCGGCAACGTCTCCAGGCCGTATTCCCTCAACAGCTCTTTACCTTGATACTCGTAGAGATCCAAGTCAGAAAACTCCCGTGAAGCCGGCCATGACGGACCGAAATTATACAGACTTCCAACCCCCAGTCATGTCCGCAAGAACCTCCTCACCGTACGAGCCCCGATGCGGGGCCGCTCAGCATTGCAGGTTCTCACCTCCCTCGCAGGGAGGGCGTCTAGAGTGAACCCTCGTGCACCCGCAGGAATACAGCGGCGTGGGGTGCCAAGACCCGTAGCTTTGTGGGTGTGCTCTGGAGAAGTCTCGTTATCCCCCGCACAGTTTGGCCATCCGGAAGTACAATACAGATCAGGTAACCCAAGGGGAGTAGATGAGACCGGGCACCAGGATATTGTTGGTGGAGGACGACCGTGCGATCGCCGGCTTCGTCGAACCCGAGCTCGAACATCTCGGCTTCCTGGTGCGGTGCGCGTACGACGGTCCCACCGGCCTGAAGGAGGCGGAGAGATTCGGACCTGCGCTGATCGTCCTGGATATCATGCTGCCGGGGTTGGACGGGGTCGGGGTCCTCAGGCGGTTACGCGAGGGGGGCAGTAGGGTGCCCGTGATCATGTTGACAGCCCGCGACACCACGCTCGACAAGGTACACAGTCTCGACCGCGGCGCGGACGATTACCTGACCAAGCCGTTCGACATAGAGGAACTAATTGCCCGCATCCGCGCGCTGTTAAGGAGGGTCGAGGGTGACGAGATACTCCGTGTAGCCGACCTGGAGATCAACACCTCCACCCGGGAGGTCAGACGGGAGGAGAGGGAGATTGAGCTAACGACCCGCGAGTACGAATTACTCGCGTTTATGGCCAGGAATCCTCGCCGGGTGCTCACCCGCGATCTCCTGCTCTCGCACGTCTGGGATGGCGAGTCGGGCCTCACCCCCAACGTGGTGGATGTCTACGTCGGCTACCTCAGGAGAAAGGTGGACGCCCCTGGCGAGGAGAAGCTGATCCGCACCGTGCGCGGGGCGGGGTACGCTTTGAAGGGGGAATGAGCGGTTGTCTATCAGGTGGCGCCTAACGCTGTTCATCGCGCTGGTGATCGGGGTGATACTGCTCGTCCTGGGCCTATCACTCTACTTTCTGATCAGAGGGATGCTACTCAAGGACGTCGAAGTCACCGCCAAGAGTCGGGGGGAAGCCGTTGCCCACACCTACGAGTCGGGAGACCAACTGAGCACCGCCCCCAACGATGACGACCAGATCTTATTCGACGACAGCGTCGCCGTGATCATCCGGGGCAAAAATGGCAAGGTCATCGATAAGTTCAATCTCCCGGCGGGAGGCTCAACCGCCGATTCCGACGTGTGGCGCAAGGCGCTCAAAACCGGGCAAGACGCCTCTGATAAGAGGATGCGCCTTGGGGATAATGACTACTACGTCTACGCCGTAGCGATGGACCCTTCGGCTCGCCCGGCTCGAGTGGTTGAGTTTGGCAAGTCCTACAACGAAACCGAGGAGATCCTCGACATTTTCGCAACCGTGCTGGCGTTCGTCATCGGGGCGGCCTTTCTCCTGTCTATCGGTGGCGCCTACCAGCTGGCGGGAGCCGCCCTGAGGCCGGTGGACTCCGTACCCAACGCGGCCAGCAAGATGGGCGAGGGAGATCTATCCAAGCGGCTGCCCGTGGCCAACCCCAAAGACGAGATCGGGCGTCTGGTCATCACGATAAACGGTCTGCTCTCGCGCCTGGAAGCCGCCTTCGTCCGCATGCAGGAGTCCTTGGAGCGTCAGCGACGATTCGCCGCCGATGCCAGCCACGAGTTGCGTACTCCACTTACCTCGATACACGGCTATGCGCAGATGCTCAAAGAGTGGGCATTGAAAGACCCACAGTTAGGACCGGAGAGCGTGGAAGCGATAAAACGAGAATCGGAGCGCATGAAGGGGCTGATCGAATCCCTCCTTGCCCTCGCCCGCGGCGACGAAGGCGCGGAGCTGAAGATCGGCCGCCACGACCTGGCAGCGGTCGCCGAGGAGCCGGCGCGGGCGACCAGGGACGCCAACAACGGAAAGGTGTCCATCGAATGCGTCCTCCCCGAAGGTGAGGTCGAGGCCACCTTCGATAGGGACCGCGCCTTCCAGGTCGCCGCCATACTCTTGGACAACGCCGTGCGCTACACGCCCGAGGGCGGGAAGGTCACGGTAGGTGTGCGGGAGGACGGTGACCGGGTCGCGCTCGAAGTCTCGGATACGGGCGTCGGCATCCCGGAGGATCAGCTGCCCCTCATCTTCGAGCGCTTCCACAGGGCTGATCCCTCCCGCTCCGATGGCGGCGCGGGCCTGGGGCTGTCCATAGCCCGCCAGATCGCCGAGGCCCACGGCGGCCAGATAAGGGCG
>DATMVF010000199.1:0-22204 GCA_035563475.1 Rubrobacter sp. | reverse complement strand
AGATCTGTCGGCGGCCGGACGCAGGATGAACGGGGCCGTCGAGTCGGTCAAGAGCAATTTCGCGACGATACGCACGGGCAGGGCGAACCCCTCGATCCTGGACAGGATCGAGGTCGAACTCTACGGGTCGAAGATGTCCTTGAGGAGCGTCGCCAACATCGGCGTCCCGGAGGCACGGCTCCTGACGGTAACCCCCTTCGATCCGAATACCCTCAAAGAGATCGAGCGTGCCATAAGGGATGCGGATATCGGCCTCAACCCGCAGAACGACGGCAAGATGCTGAGGCTTCCTATCCCCGAACTGACGGAGGAGCGCCGCCGGGAACTGATCAGGATGGCGAGGAGCATGGCCGAGGAGGGAAGGGTCTCGGTCAGAAACGTGCGCCGCGACGAGATGAGGGACGTGCACGAGTTGCGCAAAGAAGGCGAGATCTCCCAGGACGACGAGCACAGGGCCGAGGACGAACTACAGAAGCTCACCGACGGATACGTGAAGAGGGTCGAGGCTGCCCTTGCCGACAAGGAAGCCGAGCTCTCGGAGGTCTAACTGCTGGAACCCGCCGAGAAACGATCTCCCACAGATTCCCCCGAGCAGCGTGTCCTCGACCCCGAGCGGATCCCGCGCCATGTCGCCATCATCATGGACGGCAACGGGCGCTGGGCAAAGCGCCGCTGGCTTCCACGGGCGGCCGGCCACAGGGCGGGTGTCTCGGTGCTCACGCCGTTGCTGGAGACCGCCGGGCGCGCCGGGGTACAGACGCTGACCCTCTATGCCTTCTCGACCGAGAACTGGACGCGCCCGGAGCGAGAGGTAAAGACGCTCATGAAGCTCTTCCTGGAGACGGCGCGCGAGAAGGTGCCCGAGCTGAACGAGCGTGGTGCCAGGCTCCGTTTCCTGGGCAGGAGGGAGCACCTGCCTGCCTCGGTGCTGGAAGCGATGGAGGAAGCCGAGGACCTTACCTCGGCCAACGACAGCCTCGACGTCTACATCGCCCTCGACTACGGTGGACGCGCCGAGATCGTGGATGCCGCCCGGCGGATGGTCGCGGACGGTCTCTCTCCTGAGGAGATCGACGAGATGACCTTCGCAGGTTACCTCTACGCCCCGGACGTACCCGAGGTAGATTTGGTGATCCGGACCAGCGGTGAGCTGCGCGTCTCCAACTTCTTGCTCTGGCAGATAGCCTACGCCGAGTTCTACGTGACGGATACGCTGTGGCCCGACTTCTCCCCCAAGGAGTTCATGCTGGCCCTCGAGTCTTTCGGGTCCCGGTCCCGGCGCCGGGGCGGCGTCTAGGGTCCCCGTGCTCCGGTGGAGGGCAGCGACCGCCCTGGTGCTGGCGCCGATAGTACTGGCCAGCATAGCCGTCGGCAAATGGGCCGTGATCGCCGTACTACTCCTGGTCATAGCGGGGGCCGCCTACGAGCTCTCCCGGGCGCTCGAGCCGCTTCCTTTCGTTGCGGCCCTCGGCGCCGGCGCGCTGCCCCTGCTACTCTCCATCCCTTACCACGAGAGTGGTGTACTGGCGGGCGCCGTCCTGAGCCTGCCCTGGGCCCTGATCTGGCTCGCCGCCAGGCCCGAGACGAGGACGCTGCGCGCCGTACTCGCCGTACTCCTGATGTCGCTCTGGGTCGGCGTCCCTCTGGCGCACCTGGGACTCTTTCCCCGCTCCAGCTACGGCGTCGTTCTCATCCTCATAGCCGTAGTGGGACCCTGGATCTCCGACTCTGGCGCGTACTTCGCCGGGCGCTTTTTCGGCCGTAGATTGCTGGTACCGACCCTGAGCCCGAACAAGACCGTGGAAGGTAGCGTCGGCGGCCTCCTGTCGACGGTTTTGATCGTCGCCCCCGTCGCCCTCCTGCTCCTCGACTTTACGATCGTCAAGGCACTCATTATGGGCGCCTGCGTCTCCGCGTTCAGCCAGTGCGGGGACCTCTTCGAATCTTCCCTAAAGCGTATCCTCGAAGTGAAGGACCTGGGGAACTTCCTCCCCGGTCACGGAGGCGTCCTCGACCGGGTGGACAGCCTGCTCTTCACCGCCCCGGCGGTATACTATATCTCCCTACTCGTATGAGATCGGACCGAACATGAGACGCCGCCTCACGATCCTCGGCTCGACGGGCAGCATCGGCAAGCAAGCCCTCGACGTCGTCCGCAGATATCCTGACCGATTCGAGATCGTCGGCCTCTCGGCGGGCAACGATGCCCTTGCGCTCGCCCAGCAGGCGGTCGAGTTCGGGCCCGAGTATCTGGCTCTGGAATCGAGCGAATCAGGTCCCCTGGAAGGTCTCGGCGCCGAAGTCCTCGCCGGTCCCGGCTCGGCCGAGCGACTCTCCCGCGCGCCCTCAGACGTCGTACTGAACGGCATAGTCGGCTTCGCCGGCCTCGCCGCCACCGTCGGCGCCCTGCAAACAGGCAACCGCGTGGCACTAGCCAACAAAGAATCCCTCGTCGCAGGGGGCGAGTGGGTCATGGACCTCGCGGCAAGTAACCGCATAATACCCGTAGACTCTGAGCACTCGGCGATCTTCCAGTGTCTGGAGGGGAGGCGGGACGGGGAGATCAGGGAGCTACTATTGACGGCGTCGGGCGGCCCCTTCTTCTCCTACGAGAAGGCGAAGCTCATGGAGGCCGGGCCGGAGGATGCGCTCAGGCACCCCACGTGGCGGATGGGGCCGAAGATCACCATAGACTCGGCCACCATGATGAACAAGGGGCTGGAGGTGATAGAGGCGCACCACCTCTTCGGGGTTGCATTGGAAGACGTGCGGGTCGTCGTGCACCGCCAGTCCGTGGTCCATGGGGGTGCTTTCTTCGAGGATGGCTCGGTCGTGTTGCACGCCGCGTTGCCCGACATGAGGCTGCCCATAGCCTTCGGGCTCCTCTACCCCGAGAGGGTCGACGTCGGGGCCGAGCCCGTGCCCTTCGACGGGGTCGGGTGGAGCTTCGAGGAGCCGCGCGATGACGTATTCAAATGTCTTCCGCTCGCCGTGGAGGCCGGTCGCGTAGGCGGCGCCTATCCTGTCGCGCTCAACGCGGCCAACGAGGTCGCCGTCCGGGCCTTCCTTGACGGCAGGATAAGATTCCTACGTATAGCAGATGCGATCGAGGAGGTCCTCGAGGTGGTGCCGGACTTCGGGATGATGCAGAGCATGGAAGCCATAGTAGCCGTGGACGGATGGGCGCGGGATGAGGCCAAAAGACGCGTGGACGGAGGGTCGCGATGACCGTAATAGTCGCGATACTGGGTCTGATCTTCCTCATAGTCATCCACGAGGTCGGGCACATGCTCACGGCCAAGGCCCTCGGGGTGAGGGTCCCCGAGTTCGGCGTCGGCTTCGGGCCGGCTCTCGTCAAGAAGAAGATCGGCCAGACCGTCTACTCTTTCCGCATAATACTGCTAGGCGGTTTTGCCAAGATGGCGGGGATGGGGGACGGGGCGGAGGGGCCCGACACCTACTACGCCAAAGCGTTGTGGAGGAGGGCCCTCATCATTCTTGCTGGACCCGCCGCCAACCTCTTCGCGGCCGTCGCCATACTGGCGTGCGTCTACATGTTCCAGGGCGTCGTCACCGACGTGAAGCCGGTCGTAAGCGCCGTCGAGCAGGGTTCGATGGCGCAGGAGGTCGGGATCGAACGCGGAGACAGGATCGTGGCCCTGGATGGTGGGACAGTAAAGACCTGGGAGAATTTCGAACGCCGGATGTCGGGCCGGGAGGTTGGCGAGAGGGTGAGCGTGACCGTGGTGCGCGACGGTTCACAGAAGACCTTCGAGGGAGAGTTGGGGGCGGATCCCCAGGATAAAGATCGGGCGCTCGTTGGCGTGCGTCCCGAGTTGGAGACGACCACTTACGGGCCGCTAGAGTCCGTCTGGCTGGCGGTCCAGAGGTGCGCGGAGATCACGGTCAAGCTCGGGGTCTTCGTCGGGCAGCTCTTAACCGGCGAGAAGGACTTGTACGACAACGTGACCGGTCCCGTGGGCATCGCCTCGGTGGGGAGCACGGCCGTCAACCAGGGGTTCTTCCTGCCGCTTCTGGCACTCATCAGCCTCAATCTGGCTATATTCAACCTGTTCCCGATCCTACCCCTCGACGGCGGGCACCTGTTCTTTATAGCGGCGGAGAAGATCCTGGGCAGGCCAGTAAGCGAGCAGACGATGGGCAGGATCGCCGCGCTCGGCCTCGTCTTGGTTCTGGCCCTGTTCCTTTTCGCGACTTACGCCGACCTGAGTAAAATCTTCACTGGACAGCCGTTCATCCCGGATTAAGATAGGTGCGTAAAGAACGTGTGGGAGTGAGATGACAGAGGCAGCACTGCGCGAACGCCCGGTTACGAGCCGGCAGATAATGGTAGGCGACGTGCCCATCGGCGGCGGCGCCCAGGTGGCCGTGCAGTCGATGACGAACACCATGACATACGACGTCGAGGCGACGGTGCAGCAAGTATACGACCTCAACGCCGCGGGCGCCGATTTGGTACGCGTCTCCGTCAACGGCTCGAAGGCCCTCGCCGGTTTCAAGGAGGTCGTGTGGCGCTCGCCCGTACCCCTTATCGCCGACATCCACTTCGATTACAGGATGGCGCTGGGGGCGGCAGAAGGTGGCGCCGCCTGTGTCCGGATCAACCCGGGCAACATAGGGAGCGACGACCGCTACCGGCAGGTGATCGAGAAGTGCCAAGAGACGGGCACGGCGATGCGCATCGGGGTCAACTCGGGGTCCGTAGAGAAGCGGTACTGGGACCTCCCCAAGGCCGAGGCGCTCGTGGCGAGCGCCTTGCATAAGGTGGAGATCGCCGAAGAGATGCACTTCTTCGATTTCAAGGTCTCGCTCAAAGCGAGCCATGTCCCCGAGATGGTGGAGGCCAACAAGAAGTTCCGCGGGCACTCCGATGCGCCGCTGCACCTCGGTGTTACCGAGGCCGGTACCAGGCTACCCGGTGCCATAAAGAGCGCTGCGGCTCTGGGCCAACTCCTGCCCTACGGCATCGGGGATACCATCCGCATCTCGCTGGCGGAGGACCCGGTCGAGGAGATACCCGTTGCCTACCAGATTCTCTCGGCCCTCGACCTAAGGCATCGTGGGCCAAACGTCATCGCGTGTCCGAGTTGCGCGCGCACGCTCGGTTTCGACGTTATCGGGATGGCCGCGAAGGTCGAGGAGGGGCTCAAGCACTACGAGGATCACTTCACCGTCGCCGTCATGGGCTGCGTGGTCAACGGTCCCGGTGAGGCCCGCGACGCCGACTACGGCGTGGCCGGGGGCAAGGACGACGGTGTGATCTTCTCCAAGGGCCAGCCTCTGCGGAAGGTGGGCCGCGACGAGATCTACGACGCGCTCTTCGAAGAGATAGCGAAGGACGACAGGAAGTAGTAAGAGCCTTCCCGAAAGCCGAACGCATCCGGGTTGCAGGGCTCGCTCAGGCTAGCCTCTGGAGTAACCCTGACATCTCTTCTTCGCTGTACGCCCGGAGCGTGGTGGTTCGCACGTTGCCAAGAGAGCCGATCTCCAGAAGGTGGGCGCTCAGGGCTTCGTCGTTCGGCGCCTCGAAGACGGTGACCATGTCGTAGGGACCGACGGTCCAGTAGGCTTGCTCCAACTTCAACCCGTGCTTCGCGGCGAGCTCGCCGCCGCTGTCGGTACGCTCGAGGGTCTCCTTGACGTTCCTGATACCTTGCTCGGTCCAGTTCACCAGGACCACATAGCGGGGCATACGTCCTCCTCTCTTTCGCCCGAAGAACCAGGCGAGTCTTGCCGCCTCCAACTTCGACCATGATGCCAGCGGGCCGGGTCCCGCGCATCCGTCGAAAGACTTAGGGGGTCGGCACCGTGCTCCGGCCCCTCTACCTGGCTCATCGTGCCGGATAGAAGTTGGATGGTGATTTAAGACGGTTCTTGCGCCTTGTAACCTAGATACTCTGAGATATAATCGGGGATGCTGTAAGTGAGCAAGGGGTCTTCGGGCCCGTTGCTTTTTTTATCGTTCGGAGAAGGTGAGAGAGACGGCGCAATTAGAGAGGCTGAGAGAGGCGGTCGAAGGCGTGCTTCCCGAGGGAACCGAGCTGGTCGAGGCCAGGTTCTCGGGGGGGCCTTTGCTCACCGTGCTCCTGGACCGGGAGGACGGTCCCGTGGACCACGAGTTCTGCTCGCGGGTCGCCTCCGTCGTTGCTCCGGCGGTCGAGGCCGAAGGCTACGATGGTCCTATCGAAGTCTCGTCTCCGGGCATCGAGCGTCCGCTGACGAGGCCCGAGCACTTCCGGCGTTTCGTCGGGCACGAGGCGAAGGTCAGGATCGGAGAACCCCTGAACGGGCGCCGGAACTTCACGGGCGTCATAGACAGGACGGGTGAAGACGCCTTCGTACTGAGACTCTCCGAGGGAGCGGAGGTGGAGCTGCCGTTCGGTTCCGTAACCCGCGCGAACCTCAAGGAGGACATATACAAGTGAATACGCCATTGCTATCCGCGCTGCGTGAGATAGAGACGGACAAAGGCATCCCCTTCGAGACGGTTAAGGGTGTGCTCGAGGAGTCGTTGCTTGCGGCTTACCAGGGCCGTGAGGGGGCCGAGGAGGACGCGAGGGTCGTCCTCGACGAGGATACCGGCGACCTCAGGGTCATGAAGGACGGCGAGGACATAACCCCGCACGACTTTACGCGCATAGCCGCCCAGGTAATGCGCCAGACTTTCTACCAGCGCCTGAACGAGGTACACAACGAGCAGCTCCTTGAGGAGTACGGCGAGCGTATGGGCGATGTGGTAACAGGTATCGTGCAGCAGGCCCACCGGCGGATGACGCTGGTCGACCTGGGTAGGGTCGAGGCTATACTGCCTGCCAGCGAGCAGGTGCCGAACGAGCGTTACGAGAACGGGCAGCGGCTGAAGGTTTACCTGCTGGAGATCAGGGAGGGAGGGCGCGGCCCCAGCCTGACCGTGAGCCGGCGCCACGAGGGCCTGCTCAAGAACCTCTTCGAGCTCGAAGTGCCCGAGATCTACGACGGCCTCGTCGAGATAAGGGCCGTGGCCCGCGAAGCCGGGCTGCGCTCGAAGGTGGCCGTGTGGTCCAAGGAGGCCGGTGTGGATCCCGTCGGGGCCTGCGTGGGGCCGCGCGGGAGCCGCGTGCGGGCCGTCGTCTCCGAGCTCAGGAACGAGAAGATCGACATCATCCAGTGGGACCCCGAGCCGGCGCGCTTTATTGCCAAGGCGTTGAGCCCGGCGCGGGTACGCGAGGTCTACCTGGACGAGGACGAGAAGCAGGCCGAGGTGATCGTACCCGACGACCAGCTCTCGCTGGCCATCGGCCGCGAGGGCCAGAACGCCCGCCTCGCCGTCAAGCTTACGGACTGGAAGATAGACATAAAGCCCGAGAGCCAGGCGACCGAATACGAGGAGGAGGAAGAGGACTGGGAGCCGGACGAGGACTCGACCATGCACCGCTGCAGGGCGGTCCTCTCCAACGGGCGCAGGTGCGCCAACATGGCGTTGCCAGGCTCGCTGTTCTGCGGTATCCCTTCCCACCAGGCGCAGGCCGCGGAGTTCGAAGGCATGGTAGGTAGAGGGTAGGGGATCTGATGAGCAAACGCGTATACGAGATTGCCCGCGAGCAGTCGCTGGAGAGCAAAGAAGTCATACAGCGCCTCAAGGAGGCCGGGGTGGAGGTAAAGAGCCACTCCTCCTCCGTCGAGGACAACGTCTACGAGAGGGTCTTCGGGTCCGGCGCCGAAACGCCCAACGGCCGCACGGCGGCCCAGGAGGCCGAGGCGCAGGAAGCCCGCGCGCAAGCCGAACGCTCCGGACACGGCGCCACCATGGCGGAGGCGCCGGCCGAAGAGCCCATCTCGGAGCCGCGGCAGACCCGGCCCCAGAAGAGGCGCCGCAGGGTAGTTATAGACGCGAGCGCGAGGAACCGTGGGGCGCGTCCGGCCGCGCCGCCGTCTACCACCAAGGAGACCGAGCGGGCTCCCGTAGAGGAGGAAGAACCCGAGAGCGGCGGGGTGCGGGTCGAGCCGGGGGCGACGGTCAAGGATCTGGGCGACGCCCTGGGTGTCCCCCCGACCCAGGTCATCAAGGTCTTGATGGGCCTCGGGGAGATGAAGACGCTCACCCAGACTCTGTCGACCGAGGAGATAGAGCTGGTGGCCGAGGAGCTCGGGGTGGAGGTCGAGATCGGCGCGGTCGAGGAGCCCGAGCCGGTCGAGGTCGCGCCCGACGACGACCCCGCCGACCTGGTCGAGAGGCCGCCGGTGGTAACGGTTATGGGCCACGTGGACCACGGCAAGACGAGCCTTTTGGACAGGATCCGGCAATCCAACGTCCAGTCCGGGGAGGCCGGCGGTATCACGCAGCACATCGGGGCCTACCAGGTGGAGTCGGACGGCAGGAAGGTCACCTTTATAGACACCCCCGGCCACGAGGCGTTCACGGAGATGCGGGCCCGCGGTGCGCGGGTGACCGACGTGGTCGTGCTCGTCGTGGCCGCCGACGACGGCATCATGCCCCAGACGGCCGAGGCCATCGAGCACGCGAGGGCCGCCGGCGTGCCCATAGTGGTGGCCCTAAACAAGATCGACGTGCCGAACGCGAACCAGGACAGGGTCCTCGGCGAGCTCTCCGAGAGGGAGCTCGTGCCCGAGGTCTACGGCGGGGACACCGTCACGGTGCCCGTGTCGGCCAAGACCGGCGAGGGAATCGAGGAGCTTCTGGAGAACATCCTGGTCGTGGCCGAGCTCGAAGATCTCAAGGCGAACCCCAAGGCCCCCGCGAGCGGGTACGTTATAGAAGGGGAGCGCGACCCCGGACGCGGTCCCGTCGCCACGCTGCTCTTGAGTCGCGGGACGCTAGAGAAGAGCGATGCCGTGCTCGCCGGAACGGCCTACGGCAGGGTAAGGGCGATGCTCGACTTTATGGGCAATCGTGTCAAGGAGGCAGGACCGGGGATGCCGGTCGAGATCCTCGGGCTCTCGGGCGTCCCCGAAGCGGGTACCCGCTTCGAGGTCGTCGACCACGAGCGGATCGCGCGCGACCGTGCCCAGCAGGCCGAAGAGCGCCTGCGCCGGCAGGAGCTCGCGCAGGGCGGTACGCGCCGTACCCTGGAAGAGCTGCTCGGCGAGGGCGGCACCCAGGACCTCAACCTCGTCGTCAAGGCGGATGTCGCCGGTTCCGTGGAGGCGCTCAAGGAGGCGCTCGCCAGGCTCTCCACGGACGAGGTGCGCATCAACATCGTGCGCAGCGGCGTCGGGGCCCTTACCGATTCCGACGTCATGCTCGGCTCGGCAAGCGACGGCATCCTGCTCGGTTTCAACGTCAGGCCCACGAACACGGCCAAACAGGTCGCCGAGCGCGAAGGCGTCGAGATCCGGACCTACGACGTCATCTACAAGGCCCTCGAAGAGATCGAGGCCGCCATGCGCGGTATGCTCGCCCCGGATATAGAGGAGCGCGAGAGCGGTACCGCCGAGGTGCGCCAGACTTTCAGGGTCCCCAACGTCGGGGTCGTCGCCGGCTGCTACGTCACGAGCGGGGAGATCTTCCGCAACAACCGCGTTCGGGTGGTGCGCGACGGCACCGTGGTCTACGAGGGCAACATAGCCTCCCTGAAGCGCTTCAGGGACGACGTCCGTTCGGTGCGCGAAGGTTTCGAGTGCGGTGTCGGCGTCGAGAACTTCAACGACGTCAAAGAGGGAGACGTCCTGGAGTTCTTCGAGACCGTAGAGGTCCCGAGGTAAAGTCGGCCTTTGTTCTGCACGGTAAGGCTGGAGTTGGAGCTGCCTTTCTCTTCGAGCCTGAAGGATAAGCGCCAGACGCTTCGCTCCCTCAAGGACCGGCTGCGCCGCAAGAACGTCTCCGTGGTGGAGTCGGATCACCAGGACCTCTGGCAGCGCGCAACGATGGAGATCGCGCTCGCCGCGGTCTCGCGCGGGGCGGCCGAGGAGAAGCGGGAAGAGCTCCGCAGGACGCTCCTCACCTACGAGGAGCTCTCCATCCTCGACTGGCGCGAGGAGTTCGTGAAGCTATGAGGGCGAAGTCATGAGCGGTCGCACGCGCAAGGTGGAGTCGCAGCTCAAAGAGATAGCGGGCGAGGAGGTGGCCTCGCTCTCGGACCCGCGCATCCAGGGCCTCGTCACGGTCACCGGCGTCAGGGTGAGCCCCGACCTCGCCCACGCGACGGTGTTCTACAGCGTGCTCGCCGGCGAAGACGAGACGGCCGCACACGAGGGTCTGCAGAGCGCCGCCGGCCGCATCCAGGCCGCCGTAGGGACCCAGACCCGTCTCAAGCGCACGCCAAGGCTGCACTTCGAGCCCGACCCCGTCGTCGAACGTGCCACCAGGATCGAAGCCGCACTTAGGGAGGTAAGGACTGATGAAGACGCGCACGAAGAATAATACGCTGGCCGAGATAGCGGAGTTCTTGAAGACCCTGGACCGCGTCGCCGTAACGACGCACGTGGGTTCGGACGGCGATGCCATCGGCGCTTCGGCCGCCCTCGTGCGTCTGATGCGCCATCTTGGGGCCGAGGCCGTGTTCTGCCACGCGGAAGGGGCGCCCGAATACCTGGGCTGGCTCTTGCCCGACGAGCCGCTGTACGAGCTCCCCCCGGATTACGACCTGCTCGTCGCCGACACATCCCGCGCAGACCGAACGGGAGTACCCGTACCCCAAGCGGGCGCCCGCCTGAATATCGACCACCACGAGGACAACCCGCTCTACGCCGAGTACAACCTGGTGAGCCCGAGGGCCGCCGCGACGGCGGAGATCGTGGCCGACCTCTACGCCGAGCTGGACGTCCCCATCGACAAGCCTACTGCCGAGGCCCTCTACGTGGGCCTCAGGACCGACACGGGCGGCTTCAACTTCCGTAACATCTCCCCCCGCGCCCACGAGCTCGTAGCCGACCTCCTGCGGGCCGGCGTCGTGCCCGCCGAGATAGGAGAGCGTATCAACCGCAGGGGCAGCATCGAACAGCTCAGGATCGTCGGCGTCTCGCTCGCGAACGCCGTTCGTTACGGGGAGGCCCTGATCTCCACGGTCGAGAACTCGGACTACGAGCGGACCGGCGCGACGGAGCTCGATTCGAAAGAATCCATCGACCAACTGCGCACCGTCGCCGGCGTCGACGTCGTTGCCCACCTGCGCGAGGTACCTGGGGGCACGAAAGGCTCTCTCCGCTCCGAGACGGTCGACGTCGGAGAGATAGCACGCCGCTTTGGGGGGGGCGGCCACAGGCTCGCCGCCGGTTACACCACGCCGCGCCGACCCGAAGAGGCCAGGGAAGAGCTCCTGGGAATACTCGAAGGGGTCCTCGATCTCGGGGGCGGGCGATAACGCAGAAAGTCCCCTCAGGCGGCCTTCTGCTGGACAAGCCGCCTGGCATAACGAGTGCCAGGGCGGTCTCCGGGATCAAGCGCCTTCTACCCAGGAAGACAAAGATCGGGCACACCGGAACCCTCGACCCCCTGGCCTCGGGCCTCCTCGTGCTCCTCCTCGGACGCGCGACCCGTCTCTCCCGTTACGTTACCAACCTCGACAAGTCCTACACGGCGACCGCCCGCTTCGGTGCCGTCTCGGATACGCTCGACGCGGAAGGCCGTATCACCGACCTTGACTCCCCACTCCCCACACAAGACGCCATCCGCGAGGCGCTCCCCGCCTTTACGGGCGACCTCCTCCAGGTTCCGCCGATGGCCTCGGCCCTCAAAAGGGGAGGCGTAAGGCTCTACGACCTGCACCGCCGCGGCATCAACGTGGAACGCGAAGCACGTCCCGTCACGGTACATGGCTTCGAACTCGCCGCCCTCGACCCTACACGGCAGACGGCGGAGTTCCTGGTCTCCTGCAGCAGCGGCACCTACGTTAGAACCCTCATAGACGACCTCGCCACTTCCCTCGGCTCGGGCGCCTACCTCACCGCCCTGCGCCGCACGAGCGTCGGACACCTCAGCGTAGAAAACGCCAGCCTCCCCCAAGACCTCCCAGAGACCCTACATAACCGCATAATACCTCCAACGGAGGTGATCTCGCACCTGCCTGAGGTGGCTGTTTCGGGGGAGACGGGCCGGGGTGTGGTATGCCACGGCGGGCGCATAGAGAGGGGTTGGATCGACGGCAGTTACCGGGTGATGTGCGGGGGAGAGCTGTTGGCGGTATACAGGGATGACGAGGAGGCAGGGCGGGCCGAGGTGGTGCTTTGCGCCACGTAGTGGTAGCCCTGGGGAACTTCGACGGCGTGCACCTCGGCCACCAGGAGGTTTTGAGACGGGCCGTCGAGGAGGGGCGTAGCAGGGGCATGAGGGTCGTTGCGGCCACATTCCATCCCCATCCACGGACCGTATTGGGGAGTGGTGATCCGCCGAAGTTGCTTACCCCATTGGGGTTACGGTGTGAGATGCTTCTGGGATACGGGGCTGATGAGGTATGGGTGATACCGTTCGACGTTGCGCTGTCCAGGAAGAGTCCAGAGCAGTTCGTAAAGAACGTGCTGATCGGCGAGGGTGGGGCCGGGGTGGTCGTGGTCGGGGAGAACTTTCGTTTCGGGCACAAAGCCGCGGGCCACTTCAGTGACCTCCGCCGGCTCATGCGGGAGGCGGGTGGAACGGCCGTCGGCGTTCGGGTACGCGGCGGGGGCATGGGGGGTGGGATCAGCTCCACCCGCATACGGGCTCTGATCTCCGGTGGAGAAGTAACCGAGGCTGCCGGCCTCCTTGGACGCCCCTACGTGCTCAGGGGCGAGGTGGTCGTAGGAGACAGGCGCGGCAGGTCGATAGGTTTCCCCACGGCCAACGTGCTACCCGATACAGAAGCGGTGGTTCCGGCCCGCGGAGTCTACGCCGGCTTCGTACGCGTCGGCGAGAAGGAGTATGCTGCCTGTACTAACGTCGGGGTCGCTCCCACCTTCGGGCGAGCCGAGAGCCGCATCGAGGCCCATCTCCTCGATTTCGAGGGGGATCTCTACGGGCACGTTGTGGACGTCGGCTTCCAAGAGCGCATAAGGGAGGAGCGGCGATTCTCGGGCGTAGATGAGCTTGTAGGGCAGATTCGGCGCGACGTGGAGGAGGCCAGGATCGTAGCTTTCGGACCGGGTTGATCTGTGGTCTTTGGCACACGATACTAATTGATGCATGTGGTAGCATAAAGAGTCGAACGGGTTAAACAGAGAGAGAAGTGAACAAAGAGGAGAAAGAAGAAGTTGGCTGTAGTTGAGCACAAAGAGGAGATCATCCAAGAGCACCGGACGCACGAGGGGGACACGGGGTCTCCCGAGGTGCAGGTTGCGGTTCTCACGCGGCGCATAGCGCACCTTACCGAGCACTTGCGCGAGCACAAGCACGACTACCATTCGCGGCGTGGACTGCTGAAGATGGTCGGCAGGCGCCGCAGGTTACTAAAGTATCTGCAGAAAAAGGACGTCGAGCGCTACCGCGCGCTCATCGCCAAGCTCGGTCTACGCCGGTAGTCCGGGTAAAAAGAAAAGCCAGAGGAGAAAACAACATGCGACTAGACATACCAGTCGGTGAGCGCTCGATCGTGCTCGAAACCGGGAAGCTTGCCAAGCAAGCCGGTGGCTCGGTGACGGCGAGACTCGGCGACACCGTGATACTTTCGACGGCGACACGCTCGCAGGCTCCCCGGCCTGGCGCGACGTTCTTGCCTCTCAGCGTGGACATCGAGGAGCGCATGTCCGCGGCGGGTAAGATCCCCGGCGGCTTTATCAAGCGCGAGGGTAGGCCTTCGGAGCGGGCGATCCTGACCTCGCGCCTCACGGACAGGCCCCTCAGGCCGCTCTTCCCCAAGAACTATCACTACGAGATACAGGTTATAGGCACCGTTCTGGTCGCCGACCAGGAGACCCCTTACGACACCGTTAGCATGGTCGGGGCCTCCGCGACGCTCGCCCTCTCCGATCTGCCCTTCGAGGGCCCGATCGGGGCCGTGCGCGTCGGGCGTTCGCTGGATGGCGAGTTCATTATGAACCCCACGTACGCCCAGATCGCGGAGAGCGACTTGGACCTTGTGGTCGCGGGGACGAAAGATGCCATAACCATGGTCGAGGCAGGGGCGAATGAGGTGCCCGAGACCGTCATGGTAGAGGCCCTACAGCTCGCCGAGGAGGCCGTCAAGGCCCAGGCCGAGGCGATAGAAGAGTGGGCCAGAGAGCACGGGGACGAGAAGCAAGAGATAGACGAAGCCGAGGAGAACCCGTTCCTCGCCGACTTCCGGGAGCGGTACTTCGACCGGATGAAAGAAGGCATCGTCCAGACCGACCGCAGGGCCCGCCACGACGCGCTCGAGGAGTTGCGCGAAGAGTTGACCCGGGACCGCGAGGAAGAGGAGATACCCCAGATCGGCGCGGCTCTCTCGACCCTCGAGAAGGAGGCGTTCCGGTCTCTCTACCTCGAGGATCGCAAGCGTACGGACCTGCGCGAGTTTGACGAGATCAGGCCGACCTCGGCCGAGGTGCGGGTGCTGCCACGCGTACACGGCACGGGCCTCTTTACGAGGGGCGAGACGCAGGTCTTGAGCTCGCTGGCCCTGGCGGACCTGGGTCTCGCGCAACGACTCGACACCATCGAGCCGCAGACGGGTAAGCGCTTCATGCACCACTACAACTTCCCGCCCTACTCCACCGGCGAGACGGGCCGGTTGGGCAGCCCGCGGCGGCGTGAGATCGGGCACGGCGCTCTCGCCGAACGGGCGCTGGTGCCGGTCATTCCTTCGGAGGAAGAGTTCCCTTATGCGCTACGCGTAATATCCGAGGTTCTCGAGTCGAACGGTTCCTCATCGATGGCGAGCGTGTGCGGTTCGACGCTCGCGCTGATGGACGGCGGCGTGCCGATTAAGGCGCCCGTTGCCGGTGTGGCTATGGGGCTGGTCAAGGAGGGCGACGACTACGTCATCCTCAGTGACATCCAGGGCTTGGAGGACCACATGGGCGACATGGACTTCAAGGTCGCTGGCACGGCCGACGGCATCACGGCGCTGCAGATGGACATGAAGATCACCGGCGTCTCGGCCGGGCTCTTGCAGGAAGCGCTGGAGCAGGCGAAGGTCGGGAGGTTGCAGATACTCGGGATCCTGCGCGGAGTCATAGCCGAGCCGAGGGCCGAGGTCTCCGACTACGCCCCGAGGGTCGAGGTCATAAAGATCCCGAAGGATAAGATCGGGATGCTGATAGGGCCAGGCGGGAAGACCATCAACGCGCTTCAGGAGCAGTTCGGCGTGAACATCTCCGTCGAGGACGACGGAACCGTCTTCGTGGCCGGTGAAGGGAGCATATCCAGGGAGGCGGCCTCCGCGATAAACGGGATGACGAAGGACGTCGAGGCCGGTGAGATCTACACCGGCAAGGTCGTGAAGACCACCAACTTCGGGGCCTTCGTCGAGCTCACGCCGGGCCGCGACGGGCTCGTGCACATCTCACGTCTCGCGCCAGGAAGGCAGCGGGTCGAGAGGGTCGAGGACGTCGTAAACGAGGGCGACCGCATCAAGGTGCGTGTCTTGGAGATAGACAAGCAGAACCGCATCAGCCTCGAGAAACTGGAGGGCTAGTGGCCGATCCGAACATAAGGCGCAAGGATCTTCCCGGGAACCTCAGGGTCTTCTCCGAGCCCCTGGCCGAGGCGACGAGCGTCGCATTGGGGCTCTGGATCCGGGCCGGCTCGCGCGACGAGACGGACGAGGTCGCCGGGATCAGCCACCTGATGGAGCACATGCTCTTCAAGGGGACCCCCGAAATGGACGCCCTTGGCATCGCCCAGGCCTTCGAGGGCATCGGGGCCCAGGAGAACGCGGCGACCGGCGAGGAGTACACCGTGCTCTACGCCCGCTTCCTGCCCGAACACCTGGGGCGCGCCCTCGACATCATGAGCGACATGGTCCTGAGGCCCACGCTCGTCGACCTCGAGAGGGAACGCGAGGTCATAGTCGAAGAGATCAAGATGTACGAGGACAGGCCGGACCAGCTCGCCGACGAGTACCTGTCGTCTTTGATCTTCCACGCAGACCCCCTCGGACGCCCGATTATCGGGTCGGCCGAGACGGTTCGCGGGGTGGACCACGATACGCTCAAGGACTTCCACAGCCACACCTACACGGCCCCCAACATCTTCGTCGTCGCCGCGGGCAAGCTCGACCCGGACGACGTGGAAAGCAAGGTCGAAGAGAAGCTCTCCGGACTGCCAGGAGGAGAGCCTTTCGTGCGCGAGGCGAGGCCGACGCCGCCGGAGAGCCGCTTTTTCTTCAAGTTCAAGGAGACGGAGCAATACCACGTCTCGCTGGGCTCCCTGGGAATACCGGCGAAGAGCGAAGACCGTTACGCGATGGCAGCTTTGAACAACGTCCTGGGCGGCGGTATGAGCAGCCGCCTCTTCCAGGAGGTGCGCGAGAAGCGCGGCCTCGCCTACGCGGTGTACTCCTACCACCAGGGGTACTCGGACGCGGGGGCGATCAAGACCTACGTCGGCTCCACCACGGGCAACGTGGAGGAGGCGGTCAGGGTGATCGTCGAGCAGCTCGGCAAGATCATGGATGAGGAGGTCGAGGGAGAGGAGCTGGAGCGTACCAAGCAGCAGCTCAAGAGCTCGACGCTGCTCGCCCTGGAGAGCACCTCGGCGAGGATGAATCGCGTGGGCCGCAGCGTAATAACGGGCGCGGAGCTCCTGACGCCAGAGGAGATCTCCGCCCGCATCGAGGCCGTGACAGCGCAGGACATAGCACGCCTCGCGAAACAGCACCTGAGAACGGACCGGATGTACCTCTCCGCCGTCGGGCCGGAGAAGCTCGATCTGGGGAGGTACCTGAATTAGCTGTCAGCTTTCAGCAATCAGCCAAGAACGACAATGCTGATAGCTGAAGGCTGACAGCTTTTCCGACCGAAGGGAGGAAATACTGTTAGACAACCAGACCTTGCAGGTCGTTCCCCTCGGGGGGTTGGGTGAGATCGGCAAGAACATGACGGCCGTGCGCCAGGATAGCGGGATGATCCTGGTCGACGCCGGTATGTCGTTTCCCGACGAGGAGATGCCGGGCATAGATCTCGTACTCCCAGATTTCACCTACTTGAGGGAGCACGCAAACGAGTTGAAGGGGATAGTGCTCACCCACGGTCACGAGGACCACGTGGGCGCCCTGCCTTACCTGTTGCGTGAGTTCAACGTGCCCGTCTATGCCACAAAACTCACCCTAGGGCTCGTGCGCAGCAAGCTGCAGGAGTTCGGGATCAAGCGGGGAGATCTGCGCGAGATCAAGGCCGGCGATCGGCAGAACCTTGGTGGTTTCGGATTGGAGTTCATAGAGGTAAACCACTCCATACCCGGAGCCGTCGCGATAGCCATCCGTACCAACGCGGGCGTGATCGTGTTCTCCGGCGACTACAAGATCGACCTCACCCCGATAGAGGGCTCACCCATGGATTTGGGGCGCCTCGCCGAGCTCGGCAAGGAAGGCGTGCTCGCCTACTTCGGCGACTCCACTAACTCCGAACGGCCCGGCTACGTGCCCTCGGAGAGGATCGTCGGGGACACCCTAAACGAGGTCTTCGAGAGCGCGAAGGGCCGCATCATCGTGGCCTCCTTCGCCTCGCACATCCACCGCGTAAGCCAGGTGGTCGAGGCGGCCAAAAAGCACGACAGGCTCGTCGGGGTAACGGGCCGCTCGATGATCCGCAACGTGCAGATCGCCCGCGAGCTCGGCTACCTCGACCTGCCGCAGGAGATGATGGTCGACCAACGGGACATGGGCCAGATCCCCGACTCCGACATCGTTGTCCTTACGACGGGCTCGCAGGGCGAGCCCCTCGCTGCCCTGAGCAGGATCGCCAACGGGACCCACCGCACCATCGAGGTGGGACCCGAAGACACGGTCGTGATTGCGGCTCACCCCATCCCTGGCAACGAACGCGGCGTCTCCCGCACCATCAACAACCTGATGAAGCGCGGCGCCCACGTGTTCTACAGCCCCCTCATGCCCGTGCACGTCTCGGGGCACGCGGCGCAGGAGGAGCAAAAGATAGTGCTCTCCCTCCTCAAGCCGCGCTACCTCGTCCCCGTACACGGCGAGTTCAGGCACCTGCGCCACCACGCGAACACCGCGATGAGCCTCGGCATCCCCGAGGACAATATCTTTATCCTGGAGAACGGCGACTGCCTGGAGTTCGTGGACGGCGATGCCCACCGCACAGATAACGTCGCCGCAGGGATGTTCCTCGTCGACGCGGGCGCGATCGCCGAGAGCTCCTCGGGCGTGATGCGCGAGCGCCAGCAACTCTCCGAAGACGGCATGTTTATCGTGGTGGCCCGCATAAACGCCCAGAACGGACAGCTTCTCGGACCCCCCGACGTCATCTCCCGCGGCTTCGTCAGCCAAGAGAGCGCCAACGGCCTCGTCGACCAGTCCATAGAAGTGGTCAGCCAGACCCTGGAGCAGACCGCGAGCCACCGCGTCACCGACTGGGGCGAACTGAAGAACGCGATCCGTAAAGATCTCTCCCGCTTCCTCTCAGACCGTACGGGTAAGCGCCCGATCATCCTGCCGCTAATAGTTGAGGTTTAGATCTAACCCTGTACTACACCTTGCGGTTGACGGTGGAGTAGAGGTTTATGGGCTAGACTTAGGGTGTGGCTACGGGCAAGCGGGCGCCGAAGAAGACTGCGAAGAAGCGCACCTCCGGCAAGGGCAAGTCGAAGCGCAAGGGTACCTCGACCCTGACCCGCGTGCGCGAGGGCCTCACCGGGGCTTTGAGCCGGGAGGCCGTGGGGGTCTTCCTTTTGGCCGTTGGCCTGTTCTTCGGCGCCGCGTTCGCGAGCGGACGCGGGTCGTTTCTCGGGGATGCGGGATCCTTTGTGAGCACCCAGTTGTTGGGGAGCGTTGGGCTCGCGCTCGCCCCGCTCGCGGTGGTCGCGGGGCTGCTCCTTTTGCTCGGCCGCCTGAGGGGCCGCCTCGTCGCCGGCGCCGCTCTCTTGCTGCTGGCCGGCGCGGCCAGCTTCGCGGCTACTCTGGCGCCGAGGCATCAGTTCTCCGCCCGGCACTATCCCGAGGCCGGGGGCGTTCTAGGAAGTGGAATCTATGCGGGCGTGGAGTGGGCCGCGGGTGCCATCGGTGCCGCGCTCACGATCGCGCTCCTCTACGTGGTCGGCCTGTCGCTGCTCACCGGCGTTAGCTTCGCCGCGGCGCTGGGGGCGCTCAGGGTTGTTGGTGAGAAGGTCGCGGGTCTGGGCCGGGGGCTGTGGGAGAAGAGGTCGGGGAGACCAGAGCCACCGGCGAAACGTGGCCGTACCGACCCTGCGAAGGTTCGCGAGACGGCCGAACCAGACGCGTGGGACGAGGACGAAGGGGTGTCCGCCGAGCCTGACAGCGGGCCGTCGGAGGGTGCGAAGACCCGAGAGTTCGAGGTCGTCTTGCCCGATCGAGGTCCCGAGTTGGGCTTCAGCGCCCAGAGGGAGCTTGCACCCGGCGAGTACACACCGCCGCCGTTTTCGATGCTGAGTCTCGGGCAAGGGGATCCCGAGCACGACGCCGAAGGTACGAGCCGGAGGCTCACCCTCGCGCTCTCCGATCTCGGGGTGGAGGCCCACGTGGTGCGCGCCGTGGTAGGCCCGCGGGTCACCCGATACGAGCTGCGTCTCGGTAGCGGGGTCAAGGTCGGCAAGGTCAGGAACCTGCAACAGGACATAGCGTATGCCCTGGCGGCGACCGAGGTCAGGATACTCGCCCCGATACCGGGCAAGAGCGCGGTCGGGGTCGAAGTACCCAATACCAGGCCGGCGAAGGTGACGCTCGGGGATGTCTTCCGGGCCTACCCCGACGCGAACGACTGGACCCTCCCAGTAGGACTCGGCAAAGACATCTCGGGGCGGGCCGTGTTCTTCGACCTCTCCGAGATGCCGCACTTGCTCGTCGCTGGGACCACGGGGAGCGGCAAGAGCGTGATGCTAAACGGGCTTTTGACCTCACTGTTACTCACGACCGACCCGCGGCAGGTCAAGATGGTCCTCATAGACCCCAAGAGGGTCGAGCTCTCGCAGTTCGGGCGGGTACCGCACCTTATCACGCCCGTCGTGACCGACGTCAAGAAGGCGGCCAACGCGCTGGGGTGGGCCGTGGCCGAGATGGAGCGCCGTTACGAGGTGCTCGAGAAGAACGGGTTAAGGTCCGTCGAGGGATACAACGACAGGGCCGAGGTCCAGATCCCCTACGTCGTCGTGGTCATAGACGAGCTCGCCGACCTCATGATGCAGGCTGGGGCCAAGGTCGAGGACGCCATCATCAGGCTGGCCCAGAAAGCCCGCGCGGTGGGCATCCACATCGTGGTCGCCACCCAGAGACCGAGCGTGGACGTGATAACCGGTATGATCAAGGCCAACGTGCCGAGCCGCATCGCCTTCGCCGTCTCCAGCCAGGTGGACAGCCGGGTGATCCTGGATTCCCCCGGCGCCGAGGCCCTGCTCGGGATGGGGGACATGCTCTACAAGCCCGTCTCCGCCGCGAGACCATCGAGGGTCCAGGGGGCCTTCATCTCCGAAGCGGAGGTCGACAGGGTGGTGTCGGCCACCGTCGAGGCGGCCTCGGGAAGCGCGGAGGCGCGCTTTGTGGAGGAGGTGACGGAGCCGCGGAGCGTCAAGGAGGAAAACGACGAGCCCGACGACGATCTACTGCCCGAGGCGGCGAGCTTCGTCGTCTCCACCCAACAGGCCTCCGTGAGCGCCGTTCAGCGGCGTTTCAGGGTGGGCTACTCGCGGGCCGGCAGGATCATCGACGCGCTGGAGCGCAAGGGCGTCGTCGGGCCCTACGAGGGTTCCAAGAGCCGCGCCGTGGTGGCTTCTACGATGGACCTGGAGACCTTGTTCGGTGAGGACGAAGGGAGGTCCGAACGGGCCGAGGGCTGGTAGCATTTATGGTAGGCTCTTGGGTGCGATGGAAGACTGGCGGCACACGCAAGATCCGGCGGAAGGCGACCAATCGAGGGGTGAGATCGGCCGCCTCCTCGAGCACAAGCGTAAGGAGCGGGGTCTCTCCCTCGAGGAGGTCGAGCAGGCCACCAAGATCCGCAAGCGCTACCTCACGGGCCTCGAGCGTGAGGACTACGCGGTTCTACCCGATGCGGTCTACGCCAGGGGCTTTCTGAAGACCTACGCCAATTACCTGGGCCTGGACGGCGAAGCCCTCTCGCAACGGCTCAAGAACAGCACAAAACCTCAGCGCGAGCGCGGCAGCGACTCCGACCCTACTCCCGAGAGCGACTTCGAGAAGCCCCTGATCTCACCCAGCGGCCTGAGGGCGGCGGACAAGCGCAAGGTCTCCAGCTCGGCCGTTGCGACCGTGATGGTCGCCGTACTCGCCCTGGCGGCCGTTATCGGGGCGCTGTACTTCGTCGGACGCGGCGTGCAGACCACGAAGGAGAATGACCCGGCCCCGGGAGAGACCCCGCCTCGCCAGGAGCAGCAGAACGTGGCCGGCACGGAGAAGGATCCCAAGGACGCCGTTGAGAGCAAAGGCACGAGCGAGGAGAAACCCGTGGTAGCGAAGCAGGATGCTCCGCCCGACACGCTGCGGGTGGTCGTCGACGTGAGAGAACGGCCCTCGTGGATACTGATCCGGACCGACGGGAATAGGGCCTACAAGCAGGTGGCCCAGCCGGGGTTCTCGGAGACGTTCGAGGCCGAGCACAGACTGTTCATCAAGAGCGGGGATGCGGGGGCCGTGTGGGTGGAGATCAACGGCCAGGACGCGGGCGCGCTCGGGGACTCGGGCGAGATCGTCGCCAGGCGCTACACCCTGAAGAGCGCGAGCTAAAAAGCACCAAAACCCCTTGGGAGCCCGAGACCCCTACAGTATAATCAGGCGCAGTACATGCCGATTACATAAGGTGCAGGCACACGCGCTTTTTGGAGGATGCATTGGATAAGAGCAAGGCTATAGACGCCGCAATCTCCCAGATAGAGCGGCAGTTCGGTAAGGGTTCGATCATGCGCATGGGCGACGAGGAGCGCCAGAGCGTCGCCTCCATCCCTACCGGGGCCCTGGCCCTCGACCTCGCCCTCGGCGTCGGCGGCGTCCCCAGGGGCCGGATAGTCGAGATCTTCGGTCCCGAGTCGAGCGGGAAGACGACCCTCGGCCTGCACATCATCGCCGAGGCGCAGAAGGCGGGGGGTCTCGCCGCCTTCATCGACGCCGAGCACGCCATCGACCCCACCTACGCCCAGGCTATCGGAGTC
>DATMVF010000198.1:0-7127 GCA_035563475.1 Rubrobacter sp. | reverse complement strand
TGCCCGGAAGCATTCGTCGAACTGCGCCGGCGAAATCTCCAGAACGCCACCCATCTGGAACGCGCCGGCGTTGTAGACCAGCACTTCGGGATCTCCGAGCTCCGAACGTATTCGCCCAAAGGCAGCGGCGACCGATTCCGGGTCCGTGGCGTCGGCGGAGACAGGGAGCGCCGTACCGCCGTCGCCCTCGATGTCCTGTTGTATCTCCGCAAGGCTCTCTTCCCGGCGGGCCATCATCGCGACAGCGAAGCCTCCGCCGGCGAAGCGGCGGGCGACCGCAGCCCCTAGTCCTGGACCGACCCCGAGTACCGCCGCAACTCTTCCGTTCATGGGATGCTCCTCTCTTTCGCGGCCCAGGCGCCTCCCGTTGGGAACTCGAACTCGTTCAGGGACCCGGGTCTCATCTCGGCGGAGTAGCCGGGGGCTTGCGGCGGGACGTAGCGGCCGCCCTGGATCTCCACGGGGTCGACGAAGTGTTCGTGGAGGTGGTCCACATACTCCAGGATCCGGTCCTCGAGCGAAGCGCCGACACAGATGTAGTCGAAGATGGAGAGGTGCTGGACGTACTCGCACAGTCCGACGCCGCCTGCGTGGGGGCAGACGGGTACGCCGAACTTCGCCGCCATCAGGAGCACGGCGATGACCTCGTTGACGCCGCCGAGGCGGCAGGAGTCTATCTGGCAGAAACGTATGGCGTCAGCCTGCAAGAGCTGCTTGAAAAGGACGCGGTTCTGGCAGTGCTCACCCGTGGCGACGCCGACCGGCCAGACGGCCCTGGCTATGCGCGCGTGGCCCAGGACGTCGTCGGGGCTCGTGGGTTCCTCGATCCAGTACGGTTCGAATTTCGCGAGACGCTCCATGTTTTCGATTGCCTGATCCACTTCCCAGACCTGGTTGGCGTCCATCATCAAGGTGCGGTCGGGTCCGATCTCGTCCCGGATCAGGGCGGCACGCCGCACGTCGTCCTCGATATCCCCGCCGACCTTCATCTTGAAGTGCGTCCAGCCCTTCCCGACCGCCTCACGCACGAGCGAGCGCAGCCTCTCGTCCGAATACCCGAGCCACCCGGCGGACGTGGTGTAGGCGGGGAAACCGTCCTCCAGCATCTCCGCCTCACGGTCCGGTTTCGACGCTTCGTTTCGGCGCAGGATCTCGAGAGCTTCTTCACGGGTGATCGCGTCGGTTATGTAGCGGAAGTCAATGCAAGAGATCAGCTCTTCCGGACTCATGTCCGAGAGGAGTCTCCACAGTGGTTTGCGCTCGCTTTTAGCGTAGAGATCCCAGACGGCATTGACGATGGCGGCTGTGGCGAGGTGGATCACACCCTTCTCAGGCCCTACCCACCTGAGCTGGCTGTCCCCCGTGACGTGACGCCAGAAAGCGCCCATGTCGCGGGTGAACGACTCGAGGGTTCTCCCCTCGACTAGCGGGGCGAGCGCTCTTATGGCGGCGACGCACAGCTCGTTGCCGCGTCCGATGGTAAAGGTGAAGCCGTGGCCCTCCAGCCCGCCGTCCGTCTCGAGCACGACGTAGGCAGCCGAGTAGTCGGGGGCCTCGTTCATGGCGTCGGAGCCGGAGAGATCCAGCGACGTCGGGAAGCGGATGTCGCGGGCTACTACCCTGGTTATGGTGGTCACGTCGTACCTTCTCTCGTCTTCTTGCTGGCAAGAACCCAGAGCCAGGTCTCCGTCTCGTCGCCCGTGCCCCCGCCTGTGCGTGGCTCGGCGTACCTTATCTCGAAGCCGGCGTCCCGCAGCATCGCCACGTTGGCGTTCCTGTCGTAGTGGCTCCACACCATCGGCGCCCCCCATCCTTCCCAGTCTTCGTCACGGCCCTCGTAGTCCGCTACGGCCATGGTCGCAAGGAGCGCGCCACCCGTCCTCAGCCAGCGGTGGATGCGCTCCAGAAGCGCGGGATGTTCGGTGCGGGGCACGTGGATGATAGAGTGGAATGCGACCACTGCGTCGAAGGACTCGAGTCCGAAATCCACTTCGGTCATGTCCGCTTTGATGAAGGTGCCTTCCGGTACGTATGTGCGGGCCAGCTCCAGTTGCTTTGCGGAGACGTCGACCCCCGTAACGGCGAACCCTCTGTCGGCGAGCCAGCGTGTAACCGGCACGCCGGCGCCGCAACCGAGATCCAGCACAGCGGCTTCCTTCGGCAAGAGTGAGGCCAGATCCGCAAGGGCCCTCAGGGCGAGTGGGTCTTCGGGATCCCTGGTGGCCAGATACTGTTCGGCCATCTGGTCGTAGCCGGACTCGACCGTTCCCTTGTGGGGTTCGTTCACCTTGCTGTTATGCCCCCGTCAACGATCATGCACGCCCCGATCACTGACGCCGATTCGTCCGAGGCGAGGTAGGCCGCCATCGCGGCGATCTCCTCTGGCGCGACGAACCGGCCGTGGGGCTGGCGGGCTTGCATGTTTTGGCGCGCTTCGTCGGGGTCGTCGTAGCCTGCGGTGATGCGGCCGATCCAGGGCGTATCCACGGTGCCCGGCGCGATGCAATTGACCCTCACGCCTTCTTCTACATGGTCGATGGCTGCGGCGCGGGTGATGGCGAGGATCGCGCCCTTCGCCGCGCTGTAGACGGCCCTGTCGGCTATCCCCACGAGCGCGGCCACCGAAGACAGATTGATAACCGACCCGCCCCCTGAATCCCCTATGGCGGGGATGGCGTGCTTCATCCCGAGGAACGTACCCCTGAGGCACACGTCCATCACCCTCTCGTAGTTCTCTTCCGAGGTATTGGTAGTGGTGCCGGCCACGCCTATCCCCGCGTTGTTGACCATAACGTCGAGGCCGCCCCACGCCTCGACCGCGGTCCCTACCAGCGCCTCGACCTCGCTGGAGTCGGTGACGTCAGTCTTGCTGACGAGGGTCTCGCCACTGGCTCCGTCACCTGCCTCGGACGCCACGCTCGCTGCCGCCTCTCCGTCCACGTCCGAGACGACCACGCGGGCCCCCTCCCCGGCGAACCTGAGGGCGATGGCACGGCCGATGCCAGAGCCCGCGCCGGTTACTATTGCTCTCTTCTGTTCCAGGCGCTCCATCTCACCTCCGGATAGTTGAAACGGTCAGTATAATGACGCCCTGAGCGGCGGCGCAAACGCGCCGTTCGCAGGGAAAGGAGTCGCTTTGAACCCTTATGCGCTTTGGATCCAGGACCTCCCGCAGGTAGACACGCCCTTCGAGGGTTTGGAGGGGCGAATGATCTCCGGTCCCGACGGACAGGCGGTCTTCTTCAGGGCCGCGGAGAGGTTCGAAGTCCCTCCCCACTCCCACGGCGCGCAATGGGGCGTAGTAGTGACCGGCCTGCTCCACCTGACCATAGACGGAGAGGAGGCGACCTACGAGCCTGGCGAGACCTACGACATCCCTGGCGGTGCCGAACATTCAGCCATCCTCGAAGCCGGGACCTGCGTCATAGACGTCTTCCAGGACCCCGACCGCTACAGCCCGAAGTAGAAACCCTCGCGTAAGGTACAGGCTGGCGTAGATCGGGACTCCCTCTGCTCGACGGCACCCTAGCGTTCTCCGTATTGCGCTAGAAGATCGGGCGCTGGCTCCGAAGCAGGGACGAGGCGGTTATGGATCAGGAACGACTAATCCCGTGGACAGGACCTGGCTGGTTCGAGCAGGCAAGCGCCTGGGTCCATGCGGAGCTAGAGCTCCAGGACATCACCGTGAGCGGCCCTGTAGAGCAGCCGCACTCACGTCCCTGGTCTACAGTGCTGCGCGTACCGACGATAGAAGGCAACATCTACTTCAAGGCGGTCTCGCCGGTAGATCCGTACGAGCCGCCACTGCTTGGGGCGCTGGCGCGCTGGCGGCCAGAGCGCGTCCCGCGTCTCTTGTCGGTAGATGCGGGACGGGGCTGGGTGCTGATGCGTGACGCCGGTCAGAGGCTGCGCGAGCTCATCCGCCCCACCAGGGACACGCGTCCCTGGCTTCCTGTACTGCCGTACTATGCCGAGATGCAGATCGAGCTGGCGCAACGGGTCCCCGAGCTATTGGCGCTCGGCGTGCCAGATCGGCGCTTGCCGGACCTGCCTGGCCTGTACGAGCCACTGCTGGCCGACGTGGAGGTCCTGCGGATAGACCGACGTCCGGGGCTGACGCGCCAGCAGTACGAGCGGCTACTCGAGATGTCCTGGCGGGTGGCCGAGCTGTGCGAGCGGTTGGACGACTATCGCATCCCGGAGACGATCAACCACGGCGACCTCAACGACGGCAACGTCTTCGTCGGCGAAGGGCACTCCATCTTCATCGACTGGGGCGACGCGTGCGTCTCGCACCCGTTCTACTCGCTGCGCACGGTGCTGGTGAGCGCGGAGATCAGCCTCGGGCTGGAAGAGAACTCCCCCGAGCTCAGGCCCCTGCGCGATGCATTCCTGGAGCCGTGGACGCGCTACGGGTCGCGCAAGGATTTGTTGGCGGCCCTGGATCTGGCCGGCCGGCTGGCCAGCATCAACGGCGCGCTGACCTGGCACCGCCTCGTGTCGAAGCTGGAAGGAGCAACGAGAGAGGAATACGCCGAGCCCGTGCCGGCGTTGCTGCAGGAGTTCCTCGACGCCGAGACGACCGGTTCCGAATAGAAACCTCCCCGTTGGCGCCGCATGCGCGGCGGTTGCCTTGGGCGAGCGTGCCGGAGTATAGTGCGCGGGTCGTGTCCGCTGTCGGATCCGCGTGATCCCGACGGCGCTCTGAAGGAAGTTCTGTGCGGTCCGCGCGGAGGTCGGGAGAGGAGAAACATGGCCGGAATCCCTCGTGATGTAAGCGTCCATCATAGACGCTGTGCCAGAGGGGTGTAGGGGATTGGATCAGGGCACGGTCGGAAATGCTTCACCGTTCGACGGTTACGAGTGGGTAGATCTCTCCCATACGCTGGAGGAGGATATCCCCGCCTACTCTACGCACGCCCGCTTCGGCAAAACCCTCTACGAGTCGTATGAATATGGTGACGCTGCCCTCCACTATGGTCTCACGATGAGCGAACACACGGGGACCCACATGGACGCGCCGCTTCATTTCATCTCCGAGGGTCCGGCCCATTACGGGACGGACGAGATCCCCCTCGACCGCCTCGCGGGACGCGCCGCTACCATCGAAGCCACGGACCTCGGAGCAGACGATCTGCTTGGCGCCGGGCGCATCGAGGCGTGGGAGGAGGAGCACGGCCCCATCGAGGCGAAAGACAGGGTCTTGATCCGCTACGGATGGGACCGCAGGTGGACGACCGGCCCAGAAGGACGACGCTTCCTCGAAGACTGGCCCGGCCTCTCTGGAGAGGCTGCGGAGTACCTGGTCGGAAAGGGCGTCTCGCTCGTGGGGTGCGATACGCTCGCGATCGACGCCACCGTTTCTACGAAGAACCCGGCCCACTACGCGCTGCTTGGCAGTGAGGTGTACATCGTCGAGAACCTGAAGAACCTGGATCGTTTGCCGCCGTTCTGTCACTTTCTCGCGTTGCCGCTGAAGATCCGCGGCGGCTCGGGCTCGCCAGTTAGGGCCGTCGCGCTCGTGCCGCGCTGATCGCAGCACGAGCGGCTCGGGAGTAAGATAGGCTATCTGAGACGTTCGCAAAGGGAAGGTGGAAGTATGAAGGGGATCGTGTGGCACGGGCCTGAGCAGATGTCCGTGGAGGAGGTACCCGAGCCGGCCGTCGAGCCTGGGACCGTCGTCGTTCGTCCAACGGCAGCGGGGATCTGTGGCTCGGAGATCGAAGGCTACCTCGGCAGGATGGGCAATCGCACTCCGCCCCTCGTGATGGGCCACGAGTTCGCCGGCACCGTCACGGAGGTCGGTGAAGGGGCAGACCAGGATCTCCTCGGTCGACTGGTGGCCGTGAACCCGCTCTCCTCCGACGGGACGTGCCGCCTGTGCCAGGCAGGGCTTACCAATCTATGTCCGAATCGCAGCCTGGTCGGCATCCACTCCCCTGGCGGATTCGCCGAATACACGCTCGCGCCAGCGGCGAACGTCTACCCGCTCCCCGATGGCGTCGAGGCGCGTTCGGGCGCCCTCGCCGAGCCTCTCGCCAACGGCGTCCACGCCGCGAGGCTCGGGCTCGCTGATGGCCCCGTAGAGCACGCCGTCGTGATCGGGGCCGGTACCATAGGCCTGATGTGCTTGCAGGCCGCGGTGCTGGACGGCATCCCCGAAGTACACGCCGTCGAGCCGGTGGAAGCACGTCGCGAGCAGGCGCTCGCCCTCGGAGCGGGCGCGGTCCACGAGTCCGCTGAGGAGGCGCGCGGGGCGCTGGAGGAGCCCACCGAAGGGCTCGGTGCCGACCTCGTCATCGATGCCGTCGGCGCCGAGGTCACACGCAGGATGGCCCTGGATCTCCTGCGGCCCGGCGGACGGGTCGTGTACGTAGGGTTGCACGACGACGACACGACCCTCGGGTTCCACGACGTCGTACGGGGCCAGCTCGACCTGCAAGGCTCGTACGCGTACACGGCGGAGGATTACGAGCAGGCGCTCGACTGGCTCGTCGAGGGCAAGGCCGGTATCGGGGAGCTACCGCCCGTCTTACCGCTGGAGGAGGGCCCCGAGGCGTTCGCCGGGTTGGTGCGTGGCCCCTCGGCACAGATAAAGGTCTTCCTCGCGGAGTCGGGGCAGTAGTGGAAGGCGTGGACCTTTTGGGGAAGACGGCGTTCGTCATCGGGGCGAGCAGCGGTATCGGGCTCGCCACGGCCAACCTCTTCGCAGACGCGGGGGTCACCGTGCACGCCGCTGCCCGGCGCCGCGAGGCCATAGAAGAGGGCGCAGGAGGACGCAACGTTACGGCTTACGCGCTCGACATCTCGGACAAAGGGGCCGTCTGGCGGACCGTCGAAGAGGTGGGGGAATCAGACGGTCTAGACGTCCTCGTCGTCGCCGCCGGAATGAACTTCCCCGAGCGGAGGCTGGAGCAGCTTACGGCCGAGGGATGGGACGCCATGATCTCGGTGAACCTCAGCGGCGCTTTCTACGCCATCAGGGCGGCATTGCCCTATCTGCGGGCTTCGCAGGGACTGGTCGTCCTGATCAGCAGCGTCTCGGGACGCTGGCCCGACGCCTCGGGCCCGGCCTACCAGGCTTCGAAGGCCGGGATGGTCGAGCTGGCGCACGCCGCCGGTTTCGA
>DATMVF010000197.1:0-7736 GCA_035563475.1 Rubrobacter sp. | reverse complement strand
GCGAGTGCGCGGCCAGGCTCATGCGGCTCGCCAAGAGCGAGGGCATCGCTGTGGTCCTCGTAGGGCACGTGACAAAAGAGGGGTCCATCGCGGGACCGCGCGTCCTCGAGCATATGGTCGACACGGTGCTCCAGTTCGAGGGGGACCGCTTCCAGAGCTTTCGGGTCTTGCGGGCCCTCAAGAACCGCTTCGGGTCGACGAACGAGGTGGGTGTCTTCGAGATGACCGACCGCGGAATGGTCGAGGTCGAAGACCCTTCCGCGTTCTTCCTCTCCAGGAGAGAGGAGGACGTGCCGCCTGGCGTCGTCACGGTCTGTCTTCTGGAAGGGACGCGGCCCATGCTGGTCGAGATAGAGAGCCTCGTCGCACCGAGCCCGCTCGCCAACCCACGGCGTATCGCCAACGGGGTGGACACGGGGCGGGTCAATATGCTCTGCGCGGTGTTGAGCAGGAGGGCCGGTCTCTCGCTACACGATCAGGACGTGTACGTCAACGTCACCGGCGGTGTGCGGGTCGAAGAGCCTGCGGCCGACCTCGGGGTCGCGCTGGCCATCGCTTCTGCGATGCGAGACAGGCCCGTGGGCAAGGGAACTGCCTGTTTCGGCGAGGTCGGGCTAACGGGGGACGTGCGCTACGTCTCGGGCGCCCAGCGCCGGACCTCCGAGATGGCCAAGATGGGCTTCGGTCGTATAATCAGGCCGGAAGGTACGTCGAATGGCCCGCCGGCAAGAGAGATGAGCGTCGTGGAAGTAAGCACCTTGGAGGAAGCCGTGGCGGTGGCGTTGCTATGAGTCCCCAGCGGCGGCATCTGCCCGCGGAGTTGGCGCGCGCCCTCGAGCTCGTGGCCCCTGGTACCGATCTCAGGGTGGCCATAGACAACGTCATGAGGGCGCACAACGGGGCCCTGATCGTCCTCGACAATCCCGAAAAGCTCGAAAGCCTCGGCATCATCTCGGGCGGGATGAAGGTCGAGGTCGAGTTCGCGCCGATGCGCCTCTACGAGCTGGCGAAGATGGACGGCGCTATCGTGGTCTCGCCGGATATCTCCGCCATCCACTACGCGAACGTCCAGCTCAACCCCGATCCTGGCCTCGAATCCGAGGAGACCGGAATGCGCCACCTGGCGGCCCACCGCACGGCGCAGCAGACGGGTAGCCTCGTCGTAGCGGTCTCCGAGCGCAGGAGGGTGGTGAGCCTCTACCAGGGTCCCTACGGGCCGCACGTCCTCGAGGATATCGGGGTGGTCCTGACCAAGGCGAATTCGGCTATCGCGACGCTCGAGAAGTTCACCAGGAGACTGAGGAAGGAGGCGCGGAACCTGACCGTACACGAGTACGACGGGGCCGTGACGCTGCGGGAGGTCGTCGGCGCCGTCGGAACCTTCGAGTACTCGGCCAGGATAGCCGAGGAGATAGAGGCTTACGTGAGGGAGCTGGGTAGCGAGGGCCGGCTCGTCGAGATGCAGCTGGAGCAGGCCTTCCACGGGGTCCCCGAGCAATACGAGGCCTTGCTGAGGGACTACGTCGAAGAAGGGGCGGACAACAGGGCCGTTAGGGAAGAGCTAAGGACCCTCACGGCCGAGCAACTCTCCGACTCGGCCGAGATCGCGCGCGCCCTCGGCTACGACCCGGAAGGCCAGCAGGAGGAGTTGTTCATCAAACCCCGCGGATACCGCCAACTAGAGCGGGTGCCACGCCTGCCGCGCAGGGTCGCCGAGAGCCTCATCCGGGAGTTCGGCTCCCTCAAAGAGATCCTCGAAGCAACGGAGGAGGAGCTCGACGAGGTAGAGGGGATCGGCCAGGCCCGCGCCCGCTCCATCCAACGCGGCCTCGAACGTCAGCGCAGCCTGGAGACCACGGGCGAGATCTCATAGAAGACCAGGGACCAGCTATCGCGCTAGTGCTCGCCGGCGGGACAGGCCGCAGGATGGGCCGCCCCAAGCAGTTCATCGAACTCCTCGGCATGCCGGCCCTCCACTACACGCTGCAGGCCTTCGAAGAGTCCCCCGAGGTCGCCAAAATCTACGCCGTAGGCGACAGGCAGAGGATCGAAGCTCTCGTGCAGGCGGCCGGCATTACCAAGTACGCTGCCTGCGCCGAGCCAGGCGAAGCCCGCTCCTTCTCGACCAGGAACGGTTTGCTCCTCTGCGAGGAAGACCCGGAGACCATCGTGCTGGTGCACGACGGGTCTCGCTGCCTGGTCACACCCGACCTCATAAAGCGCGTCACAGGGGCGGCACGTGGAGCTGGCGAGCCTGACGGCGTCATCCCAGGGATACCGGTCTCTGACACTATCAAGGTCGCCAGGGGAGGCACGGTCACCGAGACCCTGGACAGGACGAACCTGTATGCGGTTCAGACGCCGCAAGCGTTCCGCCTCGGCCTGCTGCGCCGCCTCCACGACTCGTCCGAAGAACTCCTCCGTGCCGCGACCGATGACGCCTCTCTGGTCGAGCGGCATGGAGGGCATGTCGAGGTCGTCGCCGGAGAGAAGACCAACATCAAGCTGACCTCTCCCGAGGATCTGGTCTTCGCCGAGGCCATACTCACCGTACGCAAGGGTGCTGCCAGTGAGGTCCTGCCTTGATGCGGGTCGGGCTGGGCGTCGACGTCCACGCCTTCGCCGCGCCCGATGAAGGCCGCAGGCTCGTACTCGGGGGGGTCGAGATCCCCTCCGACAGGGGCCTCCTCGGCCACTCCGACGCCGACGTGCTGGCCCACGCTATTGCGGACGCCCTTCTCGGGGCGGCGGGCCTCGAAGACATCGGACACTACTTCCCCGACACCGACGAGCGTTACAGGGACGCGGACTCTATCGGTTTGCTGCGCGAGGTCCGCGGTCTCGTTGGAGGGTACTGGGAGGTTGCCAACGTGGACGCCGTCGTCATCTGCGAGCGGCCCAAGATCAGGGACCACAGGGAGGCCATGCGGAAGAATCTCGCCGCCGCCCTCGGAACGGAAGAGTCCCGCATAGGCGTTCGCGGCACCACGACCGAGCGTCTCGGCTTTCCGGGCAGGGGCGAGGGCATAGCCGCCCAGGCGGTGTGCCTGCTGGAACGGCGTTGAGCGGCGTCAGGGTCCGCTTCGCACCGAGCCCGACGGGGCTCCTCCACCCCGGCGCGGCCCGCACCGCGCTCTTCAACTACCTCTTCGCCGGGTATTACGGGGGAGACCTGATCCTCCGTATCGAGGACACCGACAGGGAGCGGAGCAGACCCGAGTTCGAGCGCGCGCTTATCGAACACCTCGAATGGCTCGGATTGTCATTCGACGAGGGTCCTTACCGTCAGAGTGAACGCGGCAACCTCTACGAGGACGCCGCCCGGCGTCTGACGGATGCCGGGCTCACCTACGAGAGCACGGACGAGCCGGGACGGCGCGCGCTCTACTTCCGCCCGCCCGTGCGTAGCGGTAGCTTCGTCGATGAGTTGAGGGGCGGGGTGACGTTCGGCGGCGTGGAGGACTTCGTGATCCGAAAGTCCGACGGCACCCCTTCGTACAACTTCGCCGTGGTCGTAGACGATCTGGAGCTGGCAGTTACACATGTGATCCGGGGTGAAGAACACCTCTCCAATACCGGCCGCCAGACCCTGCTCTACGAGGCGCTCGGCGCGACCGAGCCCAGGTTTCTCCACCTGGGCGTCATCCTCGGTCCCGACGGCAAGAAGCTCTCCAAACGCCACGGCGCCGCGAGCATCGCCGACTACCGCAGGGAAGGATACATGCCCGAAGCGCTGGTCAACTACCTCGCCCTGCTCGGCTGGAACCACCCGGATGGAAAAGTAGAGTTTGCAGACCTCGATGAGATCTTGCGCGAATGGGATCCTTCGCGTCTCGGGTCGAGCCCGTCGACTTTCGATCCGGACCGTCTACGGGTCTTCAACGCCAATCACATCCGGCGCCTGCCCGCTGAGGAGCTTCGCCTGCGCCTGGACCCTTTCCTCGAAGAGCCGCTGCCGAGCGGGCGGGAGCCCGCGGCACTCGAGGCCATAAGGGAAGACATGAAGACCCTCTCCGACGCGCCACGCCTGCTGCGTGGGATCACGGGCCCCGTGGACCCGTCCGCGTTCGTCGAGGCGTTGCCCGACTCCAGCGACGAAGTCTTCGGGCACGCCGCCACCGAACTGGAAGAACGCGAGGTCGGGAGCGTGGAAGAGGCGCGTAGCTTCGTTGGCAGACTGCGTGCGTGGGCGAAAGAGAACGGCATAAAGACCAGGGATCTCCTGCATCCTCTCAGGCTAGCGCTCACTGGCAACAACAGGGGTCCCGAGATGGCCTACCTCTTCGCTGTCTTGGGTGCCGAAGAGGCCAGGGAGAGGATACTACGGGCTAGAGAGGCTAGACTAGGGGCATGAGTTTGCTCGTAAAAGACAGCATGAGCGGCAGGACGGTCGAGGTGGGGGAGAGTGGTGGTCTCGGCCTCTACATCTGCGGTCCTACGGTCTACGATCACATCCACGTCGGCAACGCGCGGGCGCCATTGTTCTGGGATGTGGTCGCCAGGTACCTGAGGAGCCGGGGTTACGACGTGACGTTCGTCCAGAACATCACGGACATAGAGGACAAGATCATAGACAAGGCCAACCAGGAAGGAGTCTCCTGGCAGGAGATCGTAGACCGCTTCACGGACTCCTTCCACGAGCGGCTTCAGATGCTAGGCATAGGACTGCCCGACATCGAGCCACGCGCGACCGAGCACATCCCCGAGATGATCTCCCTGATCGAAGAGCTCGTAGAGAAGGGCTACGCGTACGCCCCTGGTAACGGTGACGTCTACTACTCGGTCGAGAGCTTCCCGCCTTACGGAGCCCTGAGCCACCAGCGTCCCGAAGAGATGCGCGAGACGGAGAAGGGCCAGACCGGTTTCAAGCGGAGACCACTGGACTTCGCGCTGTGGAAGGCCTCCAAACCCGGTGAGCCTTCCTGGGAGAGCCCGTGGGGACCCGGACGCCCCGGCTGGCACATCGAGTGCTCCGCGATGGTGCGCAAGCACCTGCCCGAGGGGGCCGACATCCACGGCGGCGGAACGGACATACGTTTTCCGCACCACGAGAACGAGCTCGCCCAGAGCGCTGCGGCCCACCCTGACCAACCGTTCGTTCGTGCGTGGGCCCATCACGGCATGGTTACGCTCACGAGCGGAAAGATGGCTAAATCTGTCGGGAACGTGCTCGACGTGACGCGGGCCGTTGACCTCCACGGCCGCAACGCCGTGCGGATGTGGCTCCTGCAGAGCCATTACTCCCAGCCCATCGAGTACTCGGAGGAGATCCTCGAAGAGAAGCGCCGCTCCTACGAGCGTCTCATGCGCCTTTACCTCCAGATCTCTGGTTCGCAAAGTTCCTCGGGCCTCTCTGACACACTCGCCGCCAGGCTACGTGAGAGCTTCGACGATGCTATGCAAGACGACCTGAACACCCCGACGGCCCTGGCGGCGCTCTTCGAGGTCGCGGGAAGGGCGGGGCGTGAGATCTCCACTCACCCCGAAGCCGCGGACGAGTTCGCATCTCTCGCAGAGGCCATAGAGGAGGTCATGACCATCTTCGGTTTCGACCTGGCCCAGGAGCTATCTACCTGGGTAGAAGACGTGTACATCAGGTACTCCGAGGAGCCTGGCGCGGAGGTTCTGAATCGCGTGGCCACGAGAGAGAGAGCGAGACTCGAGAAGGATTGGGCCACCGCCGACCTGCTGCGCGAGGAACTTTACTCCGATGGGTGGGCCGTGGAGGATACTTCTGAAGGTCCGATCATCAGCCACCGGTAATTGAAACGGGAGACCATCTACGGCATAAGGCCCGTGGTCGAGGCTCTGGGGAGCGGGCGTCGAAAGGTCTTCCAGGTCATCGACGCGGTAGGGAACGAAGAGGTCGCAGAGGCCGCCAGTGCGCGTGGCGTAGAAGTGAAACGCGCATCCAGGCAGCAGGTAGAGGAGCTTGCCAGGGGCGGAGTTCACCAGGGCGTAGTGGCCCGCGTCGAACCTTATCCTTATTCCGGACTCGCGGAGATCCTTTCCTCCCCCGAGCCTCTCGTCCTCGTCCTCGACGGCCTCACCGACCCGCGCAACCTCGGGGCCGTCTTGCGGGCCGCGGACGGGGCCGGGGCCTGCGGGGTCGTCATCCCGAAGGACAGGGCCGTAGGGGTGACGGCGTCCGCCGTCAAGTCGAGCGCGGGCGCGAGCGAGCACGTGCGGGTAGCCAGGGTGACGAACCTCAGGCGGGCCATAGACACGATGAAGGGTGCGGGCCTCTGGGTCTACGCAGCCGAGGCCGGCGGTGCGCCATACACGGGACGCGACCTCGCCGGGGCCGTGGCGTTCGTGCTCGGCAGCGAGGGGCGGGGAGTGCGGCGGCTCGTGCGCGAAGGGTGCGACGGGACGGTCTCCATTCCCATGCTTGGGGCCGTCGATTCCCTCAACGTCTCCGTCGCTTCGGCGGTCTTGCTCTACGAGGCCAGGAGGAGGCGCGGGTGGCCCTGATCCTGGACGGCTACAACCTCATCGGCGCCCTCGACCGCTACGGGACGGCAGGGACCCTCGACGCCGCCCGCGACCTCCTGATAAACGACGCCCTCAAGGCGGCGGGGTGGACCGGAAATCCCCTCATTGTCGTCTTCGACGCGCACCGGAGTCCCGAGCCCGAGAGAGTCGAGACGCGGGCCGGCGGGGCTGTGCGCGTGATCTACAGCGCCGCGGGGGAGTCGGCTGACGACGTGATCGAACGCCTGCTCTCCAGACTGGATGGCTCGGCCACAATCTACACGGCCGACTTCGCCCTACAACGCACGGCCCTCGCCCGCGGGGCGGCACGCGCCACCCCGCGCGAGTTCGCAAACCTACTCGACGAACTTCCGGCCATATCCCGCAGCCCGGAAGTCCGGCGCAAGACCCGTATAGCAGACCGACTCTCGCTAGAGACCTTGCGTAAGTTAGAGGAGATACGCCGGCGCGGGAAATAGCTGTCAGCCTTCAGCTATCAGCCTTCAGCAAGAAGGTTGTTGGCCGAGATTCCTACGCTTTCGTTGCCGTTGTACGGAGACCGCCTGTTAGAATGTTGGCGACGCATCTCGTGTGGCGATGAGTGTGTCGAGAGCTGGAGAAGCTGAAGGCTGACTGCTGATAGCTGAAGGCTCTAATGCCCGGGTAGCTCAGAGGTAGAGCAGCCGCCTTGTAAGCGGCCGGTCGGGGGTTCGAATCCCTTCCCGGGCTCTGGATCGGAGGTCTGCGCGGTCCCTTCTCGATCTGTTGAAAAGTCGGTAGCGTTTGCTACCATATTCGGGCGCTCCGCACAGAGTGCTGCGGGGGCGTGGCCGGGGGTGTGCCCGAGCGGCCAAAGGGAGCAGACTGTAAATCTGCCGGCTTCGCCTACGGAGGTTCGAATCCTCCCGCCCCCACACAGACGGAATATGCCCCTGTAGCTCAGTCGGTAGAGCACTTCCATGGTAAGGAAGGGGTCAGCGGTTCAAGTCCGCTCGGGGGCTCTGGGACCGGGGTATACTCGGTCTACGAACATAGGCGTGGCGGTGTAGCTCAGTCGGTTAGAGCAGCGGAATCATAATCCGCGTGTCGGGGGTTCGAGTCCCTCCCCCGGCACCTTTTTCTCCCTGTAAATCGGCACTTTCGGCGCCCTTGCCACTTTCGCCGGACCCCGATTTCGCACCCATTTCGCACCCAACTTCCTCGCTCATGCGCGCTTCGAGCAGCCGCGAGAGCTTGTCGGCGGCGTCGTTCTGCGGCACGTG